>NZ_JAMXOT010000315.1 GCF_024220515.1 Oscillatoria sp. HE19RPO | reverse complement strand
TTGCAAAATATAAATCCTCCAAACGCGCAACTGAAAGTAAGGTATGTGTAGGGGCGCAATGCTTGCGCCCCTACATTGATCGCGCTACTCCGTTGATCTACGAACGAACGTTTTGGAGATTTTATTTTTTGGAGTTCCCTAAGAAAGAAATCGCATCCTTGGGGATTCGGTTAGAGGGTCCGGCGAAAAACATTAAAAACTTTCGTCAAAAGTCGGGCAATGCGGAAGTAGGATTGATAGGGGAACGGCAGGGGCAAGGGAAGGGAATAGCCATAGGTTCGATTTATTAAGTGTTCTAGGCGCACTGGAAGGGTTACACCCAGGGGCAGGTGAAATGGTGTTTCTAAGTTTTTCCACAGGCGATCGAGCATGGGACCTTGTTAATCCAGATTTTTTTAAGAGTTGCCTTCACATTAAGCATGGCGCAAAACCTATTTCCGTGTCAAATGATACGAGATTACTGGGGTTAATTCTAGGGTCCATGAGGTCAGTTCCTGGGTTTTTCGGTGAAATCACCAGGGATACAGGGTCAGGAATCATGCCCGATCGCCCAATTCGAGGGGAGACTCATGAATTTCTGAGTTTCATAGAGGTTCTGATTAATTATACAAATATACAAAGGGTCTATTGTATCTACCCCGTTACCCAGACTGAAGAGAGTTAACAATACAGAGGATGTGGCGCAGTGCGATCGCCTTGAGGGAGTTGAATTTCACCGATAATTTTAAATCCACGACAAATCCACGACTCTCTTAATCCCAAACCGCACCGGATCTCAGCTTAAATGTTGCCACAAAAGCATGGTCTACAACCAAAGGGGTGGAGGGAACAATACGGGTGAGGCAGTACCTTGCTTGTATGATATCGGCAAAGACGTCGTTGGAATATTTTATGGTTATGGAAGAAAATAATATTTTACCCGAATGCTCCGATGATGATGTGGTGTCATTTCGCGGCAAACTGTTTAAAGTCAGTCAATTGCGAAAAATGATGGGCCAGGCCATGACCGAGCAGAATCAACTCAATTTTACTCTTTCTAATGCGTTAAAACAAAAAGGATTAGAGTTGGGGCTCACGGATACGAAAGAGTTTTTGCATCAAGGGGTGAACGGGGAACTCCTAACAATTACGGGTCAGGGTTGGCAAAAAGGCAAAATTAAAATGAAAATTAGTCTGGAATTTATCCCGGATGTTCCCGGGGAAGCGCTGTTGTCATCTGGGGAGAATCCGCAGATGCAGACGGGGGCCACTCTCCCCTTAGAGGAGAAGGACTTCAGTAGAGGAATCCCACAGTCGGAAAAGAACGGACACCGACAGCGCTACCCCCGCTAACCAAAAACCGTTACAATAGCATCGCGTTCTTTTGCCCAACGCCTACCCCTTGGTGCTATGACCCATTCTCAAACCCCGATCCAAACGGCCATTTTTTCCAACGACACCTTAATTAAGCTGCCTACCCACAAGTTTTATCGGCAGACATTCTTGTTTAATGAACTGCTGTCTATCCTCCTGTGGGCCGTTACCCGCGTTTCTTACGACGTCAACTGTTTAATTGATGGGTCGAAAGGAACGGCGATTCAACCCAGTGGGGGATGGGATCGCGGGACGATTCGCTTGTTGGCGATCGCCGGATTCAAGATGCGTGGCGAGGAAACGTTACATCACATCGATTGTCTGACGCGACAAGCCCCTAAGTTAATTTTGCCCGATACTGCGGTCATTCAAGCGGATACCAATCTGATTTGTCGCGAACCCCGTCAAGTCAGCGAAATTATCAAAGAGCTCAAAGAAGAAGTGCAAATCGCCTGTGCGGAAATGACCGATTTTGTTAAACCGACTCGTTTAGGGTTTCCCACCATTGAATTTCTGGAACCGGGTAAGGAATGGCGACACGCAGAGATGCGCCTCACGATGGAATTATCTTTTATCAGCGATCGCAGCCAGGGAGATGACAATGGACAACCTAGAGATCGGTTGATTTCTCAAAGCATTTCCCCCCTCGGTGACATTTACGGTCCCTCCAGTGCCACCTAGTCTGAGGGTACCCTATGGGGAAGATTAACCGCGTTCAGTCAGAATCCTGATGGTGCTTAACCCAGAAGGCGATCGCCTGGACTAACTCTGCCGGTTGAATGGGTTTGGCGAGATGTTGCTGGAACCCCGCTTCAAGGATTTGCTGACGGTTCGTCTCTCCCGCATAGGCAGTCAGGGCGATCGCCGGGATTGCCCCCCCTCGTTGCACTTCCCATTGTCGGAGTTCCCGAATCAGCATATACCCATCCATTTGCGGCATTCCGATATCGCTCAACAGTAAATCAGGAATGGACCTTTCAATCGCGGCGATCGCCTGTTGTGCAGAACTCACCCCCCGGACGTTGGCACCATACTCCTGCAACACAAATTCCAAAAACTCCAGGGTATCGCGGTCATCATCCACCACCACCAGGGCAATCCCCGCTAAACTCAGCTCACTCTCGGGTAAAACCGACTCCTCCGGAACGACAGAACCCAGGGAGATCAAAGGGAGGGTCACGGTAAACCTTGCGCCTAGACCCTCTCCATCACTGTGTGCCTGCACTGAGCCCCCATGCAATTCCACCAGGTTATGGACGATCGCCAACCCTAAACCCAACCCTCCAACAGACCGAGTTGTTTTACTATCCGCCTGCCGGAAATACTCAAAAACGTAGGGGAGAAACTCAGTGGCAATTCCTCGACCCGAATCGGACACCTCAATCTGGGCGAGGTTGCCAGTGGATTCCAGGCGAATCGTGACCTGTCCCCCTTCTGGGGTAAACTTAACCGCATTGGAGAGCAAATTCCACACCACTTGCTGCAAGCGGCTCGGGTCTCCCAAAACTTCCACGGCCTCCATCGGCAGGAATTTTTCAACATGAATTTCCTTGGCTTCTGCAACTAATCGGACCGTTTCCAGGGCCGATTCAATGATTTTTTCTAAATGGACGGGAAGCATTTCCAGGGTCAATTTCCCAAGCAAAATCCGGGAAATATCCAGCAAGTCTTCGATCAGTCGCGATTGCAACTTGGCATTGCGTTCGATGATTTCTAAGGCTTGTTTGGTTTTGGCTTCATCGAATTTCCGCATTTGCAGGAGTTTGGTCCAGCCTAAAATTGGATTGAGGGGCGATCGCAACTCGTGGGACAAGACGGCGATAAACTCATCCCGGACTCGATTAGCCGTTTCCGCTTGTGCTCGGGCACTTTGTTCGGCTTCATAGAGTTGAGCGCGGGCGATCGCCTGGGCACACTGTTGGCCCAAGGCCACCATAAAGGCTCGGTCTTCTGGGGAAAACTCTCGCGCCTCGGCAAAACTTAACCCCATTGCCCCAATAGTTTGTCCTTGTAAAATTAAGGGGATCGAGGCTAACGCTTGATTTGTTGTTTTCCTCGGGAGTTCGGCTAGAGTGGGATATCTAATACTTAAATCCGTTAAATTTTCTTGAAAAATCGGTTCCCCTATCCGCACGCATTCAGCTAACGGGACGGGTGCATTAATCGGAATTTTTTGCCATTGGTCTAATATCTCTTGGGGATACCCGATCGCGCCGACTATTTTTAAACTTTTGTCGTTATCGGTCAGAATAACCAGGGAACCGGCTTTCGCATCAAGGGCAGCAATCCCTTGATTCACCACCACTTCGGCAACTTCTGCCGGGGTGAGGGCCTCGGACAGAGCAGCAGTAACCGCTTGTAAACGCGCTGTCCGCGCTGCCGCCTGTTCTGCCATCTGCCTTGCTTGTTGTGCTTGTTCGTAGAGTCGGGCATTATCTACAGCGAGGGCGGCGCGACGGGCCAGTTCTTCGGCCATATTCAGGTCCGAGCGATCGTAACGACGGCCCGATTCCGCAGCAACAAAGGAAATGGTTCCCAAGGACCGTCCCCGGGCGATCATGGGGACGATCATCACGGAACTAAACCCGACTTCTCTGAGAATTTCCAAATGTTCTTCATCCTTGGCTGCTTCTACCAGCAACTCTTCAGGAATATGAGGATATAGCTCGGACACCCCTGTCCGCAGCACTTGTGGCGAACCCCGGGGATCGTCGGGATCGACGGGATACTTGTGGTGGAGTTCTTTCGCCCAGGCGACTTTTTCGGGATTGCTATGGGCAGTGATCGGAGGTTGGAGTCTGCCATTTTCTTCAACCACAAAGACGGTACACCAGTCGGCGAGGTGAGGTACCGTCAGGTCCGCTACGGTGGCTAAGGTGGTTTGATAATCCAGGGAACTGGCGAGAATGGTACTCGCCTCGGAGAGATATTGTTGGGCCTTTTCCGTGCGCTTGCGATCGCTTTGGTCCAGGGCAAAAAATACCCCCTCCTCGGTAGTATCCTCAAAGATGGCTCCCCCACTAATGGTCGGGACCCGACCCCCATTTTGGCGAAAGAATTCTTTTTCGTAGGGGGTGCAATATCCTTGAGTTAAGGTTTCTTCTCTGGCCTTGAGGTCTGCCTGATGATATTCTTGGGGCGTGACGGTTTCCCAGGAGAGTCCTCGGCTTTCAAATTCTTCTCGGCTATAGCCTAACATCGTCAGCAGGGCATCATTGGCTGCGGTGATCTTGCCCTTGGCATCCCAAAAGCCCATGCCAATCATATTGGACTCAAAGATTCGACGAAACCGGGATTCCGTTTTCTGAAAGGCTTGCTCGATTCGTTTATACTCCGTTATGTCCCGAGAAATACTTAGGACAAACTCCACCGAACCTTCTGCTGCTAATTCTGGAAAGACTTTTGTTTGAAAAAACCGTATTCCATCGGATCCCAGAAATTGGTATTCAAATAAGCATTCGCATCCGGTGGCAAAGGTTTGGCGCAACTGCTGTTGATACAGGCAGGCAATGGCTTCGGGAATCCCTAACTCTTGATGGGTTTTGCCGAGAATGGCTTCAGCAGACATCCCTATTGCTTTTTCCACAGCCTGGTTAATATAAACGTGGCGAAGGTGGCGATCGAAACGGGCTATTCCATCGGGGGCCTGGTCCGCCAGGGATTTGAACTGTTGCTCTTGACGGTGGAGTTCTTCTTCCATAGTTTTGCGATCGCTGATTGTCTTGAACGCGAATAGCGTGATAGAGGATTTGAACGGTTGGGTCTTTAAGATCACAGTTGCGTTGATCAGAACGGGCCAAATTGTATCATTTTTCCGACTCTGCCGGAACTACAAGGCTTGCATCTTGGCGATCGCTACTCCTGAGAATTCCTTCGGCTAAATCGGACCTATTTTCTAAGGGTAATACATCGACAATCGTTTTGGCGGTTCATTCTTCGCCGGTATAGCCCTGCCTCTGGGCCAAGACTATCGAGTCCGTCAAAAATGTGGAGTTCGCCATTGATTCGGACGATTCCCCATCCAGACTGTTGAACCTGTTCTATCCATTTTTGAGCTATCTCCTCTAATGCTTTGCGTTCGGTTCTATCGGTTAGGATGGCTAGTCTTTCTAACCACTCTAGGCGATCGCTCTCCCCCCGATTCCAACGCGATCGCAGCAATAGACTCCGCAGACCCATTCAGTTACACCCTGAGCCACCTCCGGCTCGTCACAACTTGCATCGCTGCTACAAATGGAACTACAACAGAACTAAGGGGCGCAGAAGCAACACGATTAAGTTAACAGGGGATTGATTTAAAATCTGTTTAATATACAAGATTTTAAAGTTTTTGTCAACTGCTTTTTATCAGATTTATCGGAGTTGCTGATTTTTCCAAAGGTCGGATTAAAAACATTGCGTCAGTCTCGATTATTTCTATCCTCAGCAGAGGCGGAAGCATCGGGAGAAAAGCCCCCCGCCAAATTCTTGACCGGATTGCGATCGTCATCGGTGTGACTGTTCAATTCCCCAAGGGAAAATGCTCCTTGACATATCACATTATTCGTTGAATATCTGCATCAGAGTGAACCCAAAATTTATAAGGGAACTCCAAAAAATAAAACCGCCAAAACGTTCGTAGTGACTCCTTGATTGAGTCATCTTTAGAGAAACCCCGTCAAGGGGGGACGTTGAACATTTGGATGATTTATTTTTTGCAATCCCCTAAATCGCCCTTCACTTCGGGTCAAGGGTGGGTGCTAGAGGGTAAAACCCCCTAACATCGGCCAGAATAGACCCACATCACCGCACTCTTAACCCTTCCAGGAGAGGCATTTTCAAACTTATTTAGGCACGCCTTCAGTTAAGACTTCATGTCCCTCTGGGGTCACCAATACATCATCCTCAATCCGCACCCCAATTCCCCGCCAACAGTCCGGGATTTCTGGTTGTCCTTCCACAGGTTTCGTTTCCAACCCAATATAAAGTCCCGGTTCTACGGTTAGGACATTTCCCGGTTGCAAATTCTGTGGGTCTTCTCCATTTTGATACACTCCCACATCATGCACATCTAACCCCAACCAATGCCCCGTTCTGTGCATATAGAACGGCTTATATTTTTCCTCTTTAATGATTTCTTCAATGTCTCCTGCTAGCAGTCCAATTTCCATTAATCCTTCCACCAAAACCCGCACTGCTGTCTCGTGAATTTTGCTGTAAGGATTCCCGGGTTGTACTTGCGCTGTTGCCTGTTTTTGCGCCTCCAAAACAATATCATAAATCGTCTGTTGTTCCGGTGTAAACGCACCACTCACGGGAAAAGTTCGGGTGATATCGGCATTGTAATACCCATAAGCACAACCGGCATCAATCAGCAAGACATCGTTTTCTTGCAGTTGGCGATCGTTTTCGATATAGTGCAGAATGCAGCTATTTGCACCAGAGGCAACAATCGAGGGATAAGCAAACCCATTCCCGCCTTGCAATCGGAACAAATGTTCCATTTCCGCTTGGATTTCATACTCATATCGCCCGGGTTGTGCGAACTCTTGAGCATGAATGTGCGCTTTGACTGAAATTTCCGCAGCTTTTCGCATCAGTTGTAATTCTGCCGGACTTTTCACCAGGCGCAACGGATGTAAAATCGTCCCGGAATCTTGAATGGCAACGGGTCCCGTTCCCCGCTTGGGATAGGTTCTCATCAACCGTTGCCAATGGGTGAGAACGGTTTCATTAAACTGGCGATCGCGCCCAACGTGATAGTATATGCAACTGGCTTTAATTAAATATTGCGGTAACTTTTCTTCCAGTTCACTAATCGGATAAGCTTCATCGGCACCATACCGTTCCTTTGCACCTTCCACCCCCATCCGGTATCCCGTCCACACCTCTTTTTCCGGGTCCTTGGGTTGTACAAATAGCACAAATTGATGTTCTTCATGATGGGGTGCAAACACCGCCACTGCATTGGGTTCATTGAACCCAGTTAAATAGTAAAAATCACTATCTTGGCGAAATGTATATTCCACATCATTGTGCATCACCGCCATCGGCGCACTCCGAAAAATCGCGGTCCCGGTCCCGATTTTTTCCATCAGTGCCTGCCGTCGTTGCTGATATTCTGCTGCTTCGATCATGGTCATTTTTGAATCAAACGAGGTTTTCAGTGATTGCTGTCACAGTGTCCAGGTGTTTATTATCACAGATTTTCCCGATCGCGATCGGCCTGGTTTCCTCCAAAATAGCGGAAACTAACATTAGGGAATCTACAATTTTTTTTAAGAGGATGCAGTAGCTGTTATGATTGACTTTCTGGTAGAATCTGCATTTAAAACCGGCTGCCTCAGCGTTGAGTCCGAAGCATTAATCCGCCAAGTCCTCGCTACCAAAGGCTGTAAGTCAGCGGACCTGGACTCGCTGCAAAAACTATGGGACGCACTCAACACCGGCTGTATTCGTCGCGAAGCAGGTTCCAAATTGGCAATGCCTCTACTAGAAAGGCGCTAACCTCTTTCCTCGGGAGGCGCGGAAGAACCCCACCCTAACCCTCCCCTTGCCAAGGGGAGGGGACCGGAAGTAAATCTACTCTTGTAAGTCCTCCCCATCTCCCCTATCCCCCCATCTCCCCTATCCCCCCATCTCCCCTATCCCCCCCATCTCCCCCATCCTCCCCATCCTCCCCATCCCCCCCATCCTCTAAAATATTCAATAGAGGAGAAAAAATTTGGAGGAACGCGCTTGACTACCCTAACTCCCCCTGTGGTAACGTATCGAATGCCTGCTGAATGGGAACCCCATCAGGCTTGTTGGTTGGCTTTTCCTAGTCATGAAGACCTCTGGATGGAGAGTTTAGAGGCGGCGCGTGGTGAATTTGTGGACCTCTGTCGGGCGATCGCTGACCCGGATCCCGTCTCCGGCGAATGTCGGGGTGAAAGGTTAGAAATTCTGGTACTCAATGAAGCGGGAAAAGCGATCGCTGAAGCTGCCTTAAAAGGGATTTCTGCCCGATTTCATATTATTCCCTTTGGAGATATTTGGCTGAGAGATATTGGCCCAATTTTTCGGATTGAACCCGATGGCACCCTCGCCACAGTCTGGTTTAATTTTAATGGATGGGGTGAAAAATATATCCTAGAGGGTGATGCTGAAGTCGCAAAAACCATCAGCGACTGCCTCAATTTACCCAGTTACCATTTCCCCGTTACCCTAGAAGGAGGGGCGATCGAAGTCGATGGGGAAGGCACTTGTTTAACCACTCGGCAATGTTTGTTAAATGCCAATCGCAATCCTCAACTCACTGAATCTGAATTAGAAGAAATTCTGCACTCAGCTTTTGGTGTCTCTAAAGTGTTATGGTTAAATCAAGGCTTACTCAATGACCACACCGATGGACATATTGACACCATTGCCCGGTTTATTGCGCCTGGGGTCGTCTTATGCATGGAACCCCGAGATGCCGACGATCCAAATGCCGCAGTCCTCACCGAAATTGCTCAGAATTTGTCAGAAATGACCGATGCCAAAGGTCGTCCTTTACAAGTCATTCGCATTCCGTCCCCGGGTAGAATTGTTGATGACAGTGGCGAAATTGTCCCAGCGAGTTATGCCAACTTTTATATTGGAAATAGCACCGTTGTTGTTCCCACCTACGGCGCAAGGTATGATCGAGAAGCAGTAGAGGCGATCGCCAAACTGTTCCCCACTCGCCAAACCATCGGGCGATCGGCAAAAGCAATTTTACTAGGTGGTGGTGCTTTTCACTGCATCACCCAACAACAACCGACGGGGAGACAGCAAACGGGGGTTTAAATCCCCGCCTGTAGGGGCGATTCGCGAATCGCCTGTCCAGATGTTCAATTGAATGACCCCAAATCGTTATGGAATGTAGGGGCGATTCGCGAATCGCCTCTACAGACAAAACCCGGGAATTTAAACACCCCCGAACTCTTCACCCCTTATCCATCACTTAACCAACATGACTCAAATGGTTACGGTTGCAGCCCTACAAACCGCCTTCTGTGAAGACAAAGAAACCAACGTTTCTCGCGTCACTGAATTAGTCCGAGAAGCGGCATCCAAAGGCGCTCAAATTATCCTACCTTCTGAATTATTTGAAGGCTATTATTTCTGCCGAGAAGAACGGGATAAATTTTTTGCTTGGGCACATCCCGTGGAGGGACATCCAACAATTGCCCAGTTTCAAAAGATAGCGGCAGAATTAAAGGTGGTGATTCCAGTGTCATTTTTTGAAAAGGCCGGACCCGCTTATTATAATAGTATCGCCATTATCGATGCCGATGGGACAGTCTTAGGGATTTATCGCAAAAGTCACATTCCCGATGGTCCCGGTTATGAGGAGAAATTCTATTTCCGTCCGGGAAATACAGGATTTAAAGTTTGGAAAACCACCTATGGGACAATTGGCGTGGGAATTTGTTGGGATCAATGGTTTCCAGAATGCGCCCGATCGATGGTATTAATGGGTGCGGATTTGTTGTTTTATCCCACGGCGATCGGCAGTGAACCCCTTGATCCAGAGTTAGATACCAAAGACCCTTGGCAACGGGTAATGATTGGTCATGCGGTAGCGAATATTGTCCCCGTTGTGGCAGCAAATCGCATCGGGACGGAAGAGGGACAAACCTTTTATGGTCATTCGTTTATTGCCAATCAACGGGGGGATAAGGTGGCGGAATTGGACCGCGATCGCCCGGGGGTGATTTGTGCCAGTTTTGATTTGGATGCGATCGCCCGGACTCGCGCCTCTTTTGGCTTTTTCCGCGATCGGCGTCCGGAACTGTACGGCGTCCTCTCTACTGCCGACGGAACCCTATAAGCTGGAAGATTTGACTCCCGCCCAAAACAGCCAAAAACACTGAAAATTGCACCACCACAATGCTAGGGCCCGAGGCAAAATTAAACAGTCCTGACCCTAGCATTCCCACCAGAGAACTGGTTGCCCCCAATATCACAGAAAGGGCAATAAACAGGGTAAAATGATGAGTCATTAATTTGGCCGTTGCTGCGGGAATCACCAAAAAGGCATTAATCAGTAAAATTCCCACAGCTTTGATAGAAATTGCCACAGTCAAAGACAGCAAAACCACAAATAAATAGCGATAAATATCAACGGAAACTCCTTGAACCTGGGCCAGTTCTGGATTAAGTGTGAGCAAAATTTGCTGCCGCCAAGTTGAGAATAGAAACAGGCAACTGATACCCAGTAATCCCACAATTAATAAAATATCAGTTTGTCCGATCGCCAGGATATCTCCAAACAACACCCCCATTAAATTTCCCCGATATCCAGGGATAAAACTGGTCAAAATTACCCCAATTGCCAAGGCACCGGAAACTGCTATACTAAACACACTATCACTGGGCAATTTCGTGCGTTCGATTAAATACAGGGACGAGAGTCCAAATAGCAGGGTAAAGGGTAACAGCGTCCAATTCGGGTCAACCTGCAACAACACCCCTAACACCACCCCAACTAACGCCGAATGTCCCACCGCATGACTGAAAAACGAGAGTTGACGCAAAACCACAAAAGTGCCCAGGAACCCCCCGAGAATTCCCATCAAGACCCCACCGGCGATCGCCCGTTGCATGAAAGGGAAACTCAGCAATTCCAGTAAGTTGGCGATCGGTGTATTCCCGAGGAGTAAATATCCAAGAGAAGGGTTGAAGATTTCCAATAAATTCGCTATCATCATTAATATCTGAAAGAATAATCAAGTATTCAAGTTTTTTAGTGATATTTTCCCTGAACCTAAATTATGGCAGTTAACTATTCTACCGATAAAATGGCCCTGGACAACCTACCCGAATCCGATGAACTCGAATGCATCTCCGAACACGCGATCGACCTAGAGAATATCAATAGTCTGCAAAATCAGCTATTAAAAGAAGACAAAGCGCAACGGATGGCGGAGTTTTTCAGTTTTCTCGGAGATGCCAATCGCTTGAGAATTATTTCCGCCTTGGCATTAAAAGAACTCTGCGTTCATGAATTAGCGGAAATTGTCCAAATGACTGAATCTGCTGTTTCCCATCAATTGCGAAATTTAAAAGCAATTCGCCTGGTGAGTTATCGCAAAGAAGGACGCCGGGTTTATTATCGACTTCAGGATAATCATGTGGTTAGTCTTTATGAGGCAGTGACGGAACATTTGGATGAGGAATGAGGGATGAATGGGAAGGGAGGGGGAACGACTGAAGTCGTTACTACGAACAATTAAGAACGACTGAAGTCGTTACTACAAACTTCTCCCCCCTCTCCCCTATCCTCCCCATCTCCCCCATCCTCCCCATCTCCCCCATCTCCTCAATGATCATGATGATAGTGAGCAAAAGCTGGACCATAAGTCGCTAACAAATTTTGAGGTGCTAAGGCAATATCCGGTGCACCGCTACAGACTAGGGTTTGATTTAAACAAATCACGCGATCGCAATGGCGACTCACCATATTGAGGTCATGGGATACCTGCAACACCGTCCAATTTTGTTCAGTTTTCAACTCATTTAACAGACTGTAAAAATCAGCCTCTCCCTGAACATCAACTCCTGCCAATGCCTCATCTAAAATCAGCAATTGGCGAGACATGACTAAACAATAGGCGAGTAATACCCGCTTTAATTGTCCCCCACTCAGAGCACCGACTGCGCGATGGCGCAAATGCAAGGCATCCACTCGCCGCAATGCTGACATCACTGCGCTTTCTTTTTCAGGATTAGACTGCCAGGGAAACCGCTTGATTCGCGAGAGGGAAAACGGTTCCCGGTGTTGCCATCCCAACCCCACCACTTCCCCAACGGAAATGGGAAAGGTGCGATCGAATAGGAAAGTCTGGGGAATATAACCGAGATGCGATCGCAACCGTCCCAGTTTTTCCAAAGGTCTTCCCATGATTTCCACCTGACCCGAACTGCGAGGAATTAACCCTAAAATCGCTTGCACCAAGGTACTTTTCCCCGCCCCATTTGGCCCAACCACGGCAACATTTGTTCCCGATTTTAATTCAAAAGAAACATCCCGCAAGGCCGGATAACTGCCTCGGTAAACGCTCAAATTTTCAATTTGAACAATCGAGTAATCCCGAGTAAAAGCCGCATTTAATTCCCGGAGATTTCTATCCCCTGATTCACCCATGATCATAGTAGTTACCGACAAGCATTGGCAATGGTTTCTAAATTCCCGCGCATCGCGGTCAAATAATGTTGAGGGTCAAGGGGTCCCGATGTTAAGGGGTTAATTTCATACACTGGTAAATTGAGGTCCGTTGCCAATGTTTTTAATACTTGATTCTCCATTCCCGGTTCCGAAAAAAGAGCCTTCGCTTGATACTGCTGAACTGCTTGTACCGTTTTTTGGAGGTCCTGGGGAGACAGACTAGCATCAGGGACAGAGACAATGGCAACTTGCTGCAAATTGTAGCGATTGGCTATATAAGGATAGGCATCATGAAAGGTAATAAAGGTACAATTAGGATATTGAGATAAAGTTTGCTCAAACTCCTGATGCAGTTGTTGTAATTGCTGAAGATAAGCGGCTGCATTGGCTTCATAAATGGCTTGATTGGCCGGGTCCGCAGCGATTAAACTATCTCGAATGGTGGCAACTTGTTGTTGAGCAAATACGGGATCAAGCCAAACATGAGGATTACCTTCAGCATGATCATGATGATGTCCGTCATCATGATTATGGTCATGATCAGGGTCATGATCATGATTGCTATCCACCGCTTTTACAACGGGGGTATTATCATCTAAAGGTTGAATCCCTGCACTGGCATTAATTTCCTGTAGGTTGGGATTATTAGCATTAGTAATGGTATTGTCGAGAAATTCTTCTAAACCGATACCATTTTTGACTAAAATATTGGCAGTGGCGATCGCCTGGACATCGGCGGGTTTCGCCTGATACTCATGGACATCGCTTCCCGGAGGAATCAACACTTGCACCTGTGCGCTATCCCCCGTCACGGCGCGAGTAAACCAATACATCGGCAGAAACGTGGCGACAACATTCAGGGAGGGGGTGTCGGATACAGCGAGTTGCGTGTCAGTTTCCGTCTGTGCAACGGGTTCACGACAGGCGATCGCCATCGGCAATAGCAACAGTGGGATGAGCGATCGGCTCAACAGTCTAGGAATCACCATCAGTTCAAGGGACTTTCAATAACGAGTCTAATTTTCCCTATTATACGAGAATAAGTCTCATTCTGACCAAGCAATTTTCTGGCGGGGTAGGGGCCAGTTGTCATTTCTACCAGGACTTACGCATATTTTGAGCATCCACCCTAAATCTGTCGGGGCGATCCCACGAATCGCCCCGACAAATATAGCGAGCATGAATCTGTCTTGAAAAAGCGTTGTTTAATTCAAGGTTATGAGGTACATTATTGATTGGGGAGTTTTGGAGTGTGAGCATCTTGCTCGCTATCGTCTGATCGAGTAAGATGTGATGCTTACGGTAGCCTGTTGCAAAGTCACTCCTCTCGTGACTTCTGGGGATATCTCATGATTCCGAGAAGCGCTATAGTTTTCAGGAGTCAGCATTACTCAAATTTTCGGGGCAAGGGCAATCCGCAGTATATGAAGAATCCTTTGAAAGATGTAAGATTCAGCATAAAAGCCGAAATATACCGGAGGTAAAGGTGTCAGGAAAAAGATTGATTCACAAAATCAGATTACAAAATATATTATCCTACGGAAACGAAGGCCAAGAAATAGAATTGGAACCATTAAATGTAATTATTGGTCCAAACGCATCGGGGAAATCTAATTTGATTGAAGCGATCGCCTTGTTAAAAGCAACGCCAACAGATTTAATGGTTCCGATTCGTAAAGGTGGAGGGATTAGCGATTTTCTCTGGAAAGGGGGGAAAGAATCGCCGATTGCTGTAATTGATGCGACTTTGGAACCGCCAGAAGACGGAAGAAGACAAATGCTTTTGCGTTACCAAATGAAGTTTACAGAAACGGGCCAAAGGCTGGAATTGGTAGATGAAGCGATCGAAAACGAACAGCCGTATCCCGGAGAAAATGAACCTTATTTTTTCTATCGGTATCAAGAGGGAAACCCAGTTATCAACGTTCAAACAGAAATTGAGGGACGAAAAAAGCGGTCTCTTGAGCGAGAAACACTCAGTCCAGACCAATCCGTATTGTCACAACGAAAAGATCCAGACCAATATCCTCAGCTAACTTACCTGAGTAATCAATTTGCCCAAATTGGCTTATATCGGAATTGGGAAATTGGACGAGATGCTGCCCCCCGGTTGCCTCAAAAAACAGATCTACCAGAATATCCCCTGCTTGAAGA
The DNA here is from genome assembly GCF_024220515.1 of Oscillatoria sp. HE19RPO. GTDB lineage: Bacteria > Cyanobacteriota > Cyanobacteriia > Cyanobacteriales > Laspinemataceae > Laspinema. The sequence continues at coordinate 11,186 of NZ_JAMXOT010000315.1, read as the reverse complement.
TGGGAGTAATCTGGGGCTGGTTTTAAATAATTTACAGCACAAGATTGGAAGTCGTGTCCTCATCGAAACTTTGAAAAAGTTTTATGAGAGAGCTGAAGAAATTAGCATCAATATTTACGGCGGGACGGTGCAAATTTTTATCCGAGAGGAGGGGTTAAAAGATCCAATTCCGGCAACTCGCCTTTCCGATGGAACCTTACGGTTTTTATTCTTAATGGCTTTATTAATGCACCCCAATCCGGGACCTCTGGTATGTATTGAAGAACCTGAAATTGGCTTCCATCCAGATATTCTACCCACCGTGGCGAAAATGTTGGAGGCAGCTTCTGAGCGAACTCAATTGATTATTACCACTCATTCCGATTTTCTCATTTCGGCGCTTTCCCCTGAGTCGGTTATCCTGTGCGATCGCAACGATTTCGGTAGCGAATTGCGTCGTCTGGATCCGAACCGACTGAAAAAGTGGCTCGACAATTACACCCTTGGAGATTTATGGAGAATGGGTGAACTCGGAGGGAATCGATGGTAAAGGAAATTCGCGTCTATATTGAAGGCGGAGGAGATACTAAAAATACCAAACCACTTTTCAAAGAAGGATTTAGAAGTTTCCTCGACGATCTGTTTCAAATTGCTAGGGAACGAAGAATTAAGTGTAACTTAATTGTTTGTGGTCGCCGAAATGCTGCCTATCGAGATTTTAGAAATGCTTTGGCCGACCATCCTGATGCTTATAATATTTTATTAGTAGACTCGGAGGGACCCGTAACTCAAAAACCTTGGCAGCATTTGCGGTCAAGAGATAACTGGGATTCGTTGGGGACTGAGGATGACCAATGTCATCTGATGGTGCAAGCAATGGAAGCTTGGTTCATGGCTGACATTGAGACATTAAGCAGGTTTTACGGACAAGGATTTCAAGCCAATTCCCTTCCCAGAAACTCTAATATCGAAGACATTCCCAAGGATAGGTTGGAACCCAGTTTGAAGGCGGCAACGCGCCCAACCCAAAAAGGAGAATATCAAAAAATAAAACATGGTTGCGAGTTGTTAAAACAGATTGATGTTCTAACAGTTCGGGGGGCTTCCGAACATTGCGATCGCCTCTTCCAGAAGATTGAGGAAATTCTCAAAAGCTGATTTTTCCAACCAAACAACAGGTCGTACCTCCAGAGAGACCAAAAGATGATAGATTCAGCGCAGACAGTTTAAAGAACCGGGATTGTCGGTCATATCAGGAGAGAAAAACCAGCGTGACAATTGAGCGGATCACCCAAGGAATTCGCGAGGCAAGTGGCGATCGCTTTTTGCTTTTATATGGAGCAAATACCAGTGATTCATTTTGTAGTGAGGATTTGATTCTGCAAGATATCGAACAGGTATTGCATCGCTATCTCAAAGCTCAAGGATATCAGAGAATTGCCTTTTATTCCGGCAATCGCAAACTGTATTTTCTGGATACAGACTCTCGCGATCGCGCCTTGTTACGCCCTCCGATTCCCTCTCCGGTTCAGGGTCAATCTGACATCAAGGTTACCCCCGGTCCTTTGGGGCGAAAAAAGCGATTTTTAGGCAAAAAAGCCACCCAACAAACCCCAGAAACTCCCCCCAATCCTCACCCATCCCCCTCCACAACTCGTCCCCAACGAATGCAGGACCGGGATGTGCTGCCTTTGTTGCAAAATTTCATGGAAGATACTCGCCAATCCTCGGCGATCGTCTTTGCGAATCCCGAAGATTTGCGGCGATTTGAGCTACTGCGGCAACTGGATGGGGCGATTGTGGAATGGTCGCGGTTATTGCCAACCAATCGCAATTTATGCGTGTTTATTTTCCATCAAGATACTTATTCCGAACTGCAATCCTTTTGCCAGCAAATTGGACTAACGTTTTTGAGTAATCTCTTGTTGAATCGGGAGCGTTCTCAAAATCAGGTAAATATTTGTAATGTCGGAACTCCCACTGCCTCGGAAATTGGCTATTTAATCCAGCGCTTTCGGTTACAGAGTCAACGACAGATTGCCTGGAACGAATTGGAGCAATTAACCACTGCTTTGGCTCAAGAATCTAAGCCATTGAAGTATTGGCATGACCAGTTTTTATCCGGTTCAGAATTTTCCTTAGCACAGGCAGAACGGGAAAAATGGACGCAGACAATGCCGCTACCGACAGCAGCAGAATTGACTGAAAAACTTCAGCAAAAAGTGATTGGACATTCCGAGGCAGTCGCCAGTCTGGTTAAATTAGTCCGGGGCAAAATCGCCGCCCAAAAAAGTCCTAAACCCTTGGTCATTTTGTTACCCGGACCCACCGGAACAGGCAAAACCGAATTAAGTAAAGCCCTCGCATTAGCCCTCGGAACCCCCTTGGAACGGTGTGATATGGGGGAATATGGAGAAGAACATAAAGTCTCCAATCTGTTTGGCAGTCCCCTAGGATATGTCGGTTCAGAACAGGGGGGATGGTTACCCAATGCTTTGCGAAGGAATCAGCAACGGTGCATTTTGTTGTTTGATGAAATTGAAAAAGCGCATAGTTCTATCTGGCGGCAACTGTTAGCTTTTTTTGATGAAGGGCGCGCTAGTGATGTGAATGGTACGGTGATTTCCCCGAAAGATACGATTTGTTTGTTGACCACAAATTTAGCCAGTGAAGCCATTAGCGAAGCGCCAAATCGGGCTAAGGAAATCTTACAAAAAACCGGATATTTGCCTCCAGAATTTATCGGGCGGATTGATAAAGTGATTCCCCTCAGTCGCTTGGAATTTGCGGAACAGACAGAGATGATTTTCCGGTTGGTAAAACGGTTTGCTCAAGACCGATATAACATTGAGGTGGTGGTTGATACGCCTGGATTAACCGCTTTAGTTCGCGCCACTTATGAACCGGCGCAAAACTATGGAGGACGGGGTGTGAATGAAGCAATTTCCGACTTATTTACCGATGATTTGATTGAGTTACAAACCCAGAACATTGACCGAGCAATATTGAGCCTAGAAGGGGAAAAAATGCAGATTGTTCCGGGCAATAGCGAACAACCGGCATTAGATTTTGCGGCCATTGCTTCCGGTTCTGCACGACGAAATCAGGGGACATTAGACAGCTTACTTAACCAACTGGATGCCATGATTGGGTTAAGTTCAGTCAAAGCCGCCATGCATGAATTAGTCGCCAGTGAACAAGCAAAACAACGATTGCGACAGGCGGGATATGAAACCGGCGATCGCATCACGCGCCATCTGGTATTTTTAGGCAATCCTGGAACTGGAAAAACCACCGTAGCGGAACTGGTAGGAGCAATTTTTAAAGCCTTGGGAATTCTCAAAAAAGGACAACTAATTAAAGTTGATAAACCCCGGGATTCATTAGTGGCTGAATATGTGGGACAAACCGCCCCAAAAACCCGGGCAAAAGTCGAAGAAGCCCTAGATGGAATTTTGTTTATTGATGAAGCTTATGCACTGGCATCATCCCGGGGAGGGGGACAGGATTATGGTCAAGAAGCAGTGGATACCCTCGTCCCGATGCTGGAAAATTATCGCGATCGCCTGGTGGTGATTTTTGCCGGTTATACCCAACCGATGCAAGCCTTTTTAGCCACCAATCCGGGTCTCCAGTCCCGCATCGCCAAAACCATCGAATTCCCCGACTATACCGGGGAGGAAATGCTAGAGATTTTCCTTTCCTATTGCCGGACTTCTAAACCCGCCTACCGTTGTCCTCCGGAGGTGCAGCAAGCGGTATTAGAACGACTAAATTCGATGTATAAGATGCGCGATCGCAACTTTGGCAACGCCCGAGATGTCCGCAATCTGTTTGAGGCAATGGTCCAATTACAGCAGGTTCGCCTCATCCGCGACAACCTGGAAGGGGAAGCGATGATTACCTTTGCTAAACAGGATTTACCGCCATTCAACTTAAGCTAACTTAAATCAATTGTTGAAATGATTTAAACTTGCTATAAAATGCTTTTTAGGCCTAAAGAGAAGAGTTCCTAAAAGATTCTGTTGGCGAATGATGAAAGAGACCTCTCCCCAAACCCCTCCCCTACGAGGGGAGGGGCTTTGATTCTCCCCCTTCTCTCTTAGGGAAGGATGAAAGAGACCTCTCCCCAAACCCCTCCCCTACGAGGGGAGGGGCTTTGATTCTCCCCCTTCTCTCTTAGGGAAGGGGGTTGGGGGGTTAGGTCTCCCCACAACCAACGGGGCTTTCCGGCTCCCCCTTCCCTCGTAGGGAAGGGGGTTGGGGGGTTAGGTCTCCCCACAACCAACGGGGCTTTCCGGCTCCTCCTTCCCTCGTAGGGAAGGGGGTTGGGGGGTTAGGTCTCCCCACAACCAACAGCGTCCTCACCCAGGTTCCTCGTCAACAAAGTGATAAATAACCGGAGATCCAAATGAGTGGTAGAAAAGAGCGATATGTGAGTATTAGTGAAGCCGACTTGCGCCGATTACAGGAACAGGATAGCCGACTGCGATCGGTGCAACAAGACTTACCCGATCGCCTAAATCGGATGCGTGCAGAGGCGAATCAAGAAATGCAGCAACGCCTCGTTCCCCTAGAACACCGTGCGAAGCAGCAGGAACAAGAGGCGCAACGCCTGGGGAGTCATCTGGGGGACCTGGAACGTGAGACCCAAGCGCGATTGCGAATACAGCGCCAAGACTTTCAGCAAGCGGTGCGCGAATCTGAGGTGCGACAACAACAGGCGCTGCTTCAAGAAGGCGATCGGCTCACTTCTGCCATGCGCGCCGGTTTTGAAAAACAGCGCACTGAATATCTTCGCATTACAGCGGACCAACGGCAAGAATATCTCGCCCTCAATCAACAACTGGAACAGAAATTCTCCGAACTCCTGGAGGAAGAACGGCAAGCGCGGGAAACGGGACAACGGATGCTCCAACAGCAAATTGACCGGGTATTTGACACCCTCGAACAGGAACGACAAAATAAAGCAAAATTGGCCCAAGAACTGCTCACCGATGTGGAACAAATCTGGCAGCAAATCGACCGCGATTACCAACACCAGCGCTTTGCTCCGAATCAACTGGCTGACTTGCGGCGCAATTTAGAATTGGCAAAACAAAACTTAGCGGCTGGGGTTTTTGAAGCGGCGATCGCCACCTCCCAAGACACCTACCTCAAACTTGCAGATTTGCGCCTCGAACTGGAACAAAAAGAACAAGAATGGTTACTTTATTATAGCGCAACATTAGAAGATTTACGAACCCTAATCACCGAAGTGCAAGCCCATCGACAAATCGAAATTGAACTAGGAGAATCTGGGGGTGAAGTCGAAACCTTTCAGGAAGAAGTTGATTATTGGACCAATGGACATTTAAGTGATTATCAGCAAAAACTCGATAAATTTCAACAAAAACTTACCGAAGGGGAATCCACTCTCACCACGGAACAAATCCAGGAATTCGCCCAACAAATCGAAGCCCTCCGTCCGGAATTAGCTGAAATTGCCAACCAAGCCAAAATGCAAGTGATTCTCTCCCAAATGCGGGCTGAAATTGCCGATAATGTCGTAGAAATGCTCGAATTTTATGGCTATCAACTTGCAGACCCTAATACCGATGCCACCTACGAAGGCGCTGACTATCGGAATGCTTATGTCGTCAAAGTCAAAAATATTGCCGGGGAAGAAGTGGTCACCGTGATTACGCCGGAAAAAGAATTAGGAGCGAATAATATTTCTATCAATGCCTTCAGCGATCGCTTATTAGATGAAGATCAACTCCGGCAACGAGCCGAGGGGATTTTTAATGCTCTTCATGAGGAATCAGGATTAGAATTGCAAGACGAAACCCAATGCTATGAACAACCCCAAGCGGAATATCAGGATATTGAACAAGTCAAACGCCGTCAAACTCCACCGAAACAACCGTCTGCATAAAGGATTTGCAAACAAAAATTGTGGCATTTTTGACTGGAGGGACAAGGCAATATAGCGTTTCCCACAGTTATGATTTTTTGGAGTGCGTAAGCACTGGCTGCGCCAATGAACCTTGTTTTATCCTCCCCAATAACATCGAATTCACTTGTTAACTTGTTCGGCAATCGCAATCAAAGAAGAAAAAAACAAGTTTTCACGCTGCTTTCAATAGTGTTGGCGGGAGAGTCTTAGCAAAATCGCCTCCGCCTCCGGTGAAGCAGGGGAGGCAGAGGCGATTTTTTCTGATTCGGGTATGTTCTGACAAGAGGTTCTAATAATTAAGGAATCACGGTCACTGTTGTGCCAATTTGCACTTGATCATATAAGGCGATCGCATCGTCATCAAACATTCGGGCACATCCCCAGGATTCAGCCTGTCCAATGGACTCGGGAGAGTCTGTGCCATGAAACCCGATCGCATTATTACCATCGGTCCAAAATGCAATCCATCTCGGTCCTAATGGATTTTGAGGCACTCCTGCGGGAATAATTTGCCCAGTAAATGGACTTTCCCAGGCCGGATTTTTGACCATTTGAAAGACTTCAAATGTCCCGAGAGGGGTTTCCGAACCCGGTTTACCCACAGCAACGGGATAAGAGGACTGCAAGACCCGATTGTGATAAACATATACCCGGCGATCGCTCAAAGACAAGATGAGATGAGTCGGAGTCGCTGTCGGAGTCCGATAGGCAATCTCGTGCGGATCGATCCTTTCTGGTTCAGGAACCCTCGGGGAACTTGCGAACTCATTAAGCGTAGCGTTAGCGGGGGCATTACCTAAAGCCAGTATCAAAGCACTTAAGACAGAAATGTGACGGAGGAACATAGCAATCCCTAACTGCGATCGGTAATTGCAGTTTACTCAAACCGCTGTTCCGCCTACGAATAGCACTGTTCCACTATTGGGATTGGATGTTTTTTTTGTGGCGATCGCCAAACAAATACCCCAACAGGAAGCAGACAGTTACCCAACTGGTTCAAGTTCTCCCGGGACAGATCAAAAACTGTCTGAATCTCTCTGCTAAAACTCAAAAATCGTCCGGATAATTAGACTAGAAACCCGATGGACAAAACCCCGATTATGAACGCACAACCTCAATCTCTCCAGACCCCCACAACTCCGCCTCCCCAGACTGAATTAGAAAAAGTGTCCCAGGATTTCGGTCGGGCTTTAGTGGTGTACTTAGCCTGGAAATCCGCTGGGTTACTCGACCCGGAAGCGACATACTCTCGCCCACAACCGTAGTAACCTGCAATACATCAAAACAAGACTGACCCATCACCTTTTGTAGATTATTGTAGGGGTAATTTATGAATTATCCCTACAGTTTGGCACGTTCTTTAAGATTAAGCCCTAAATGTAGAGACGAGCAAGGGAATCGCCTCTACATTTTCTACAGTTAGGGTAAATTCTCAAAACTTGCGTAAGTCCTGCCCTACAGAGTTGTGCGATCGCGAGTCTACTGTACCGCCTTGCCAGAAGCCATACCAAAGGGGGTCATGCATCAGCTAACGCCCTGGACTGTAGAGAGTTTCTCTGGAAACCCAAACAAAAGCCCCCATCAATGGGGGCTTTTGTTGAGCTTGAAAGGGTTAAATATTAGTAAATACAATGCAATTAACAGCCTGGGACTGCCAGGATAGCAGGGTTTAGAGTGTCCAGCTTGCTTCGTGGAGGCGATGCTTCCTAAAACTGGCGCGGATGTGGCTGGAATAGCTCAGTGCTCGCAGGAACTGTTCAGCTAATTCTTTGATGGAGTTCGACAGGGGTCGAGATGTCGTCGTTTGAGTGTCATTTTCCATGACTTGATCCTCTTTTTCTGGATAGGGGTTGGCAGAGTTGTCGAGTTCTAACCATCCTAGTTCTAGCTTACATCACCCTAGACCATTTATTAACAGAGAATTTATAACCACCTGAAAATGGGAAACAGGATAGGATTTCCACTCAACAGTTATATTGTCCCATTTTTTGACAAGGTAGCCGGTGATGATATCGGGTAGAACTGGGTGATACTTTCGCCCATCAGAGGCGATCGCGATCGCAGGTTCAAGGGGTTTAGGCAAACCGCATCAATAGCACTAGGTCACTTTCGACTGTAGGCTGAGGCGGGGGTGAGGTTTCCGAAGGGACGGAATTCGACTCAGGAGATTTGTGAAAGAAGTAGGTAATAATTTCCATGATAGATGCGTTTTTTAGTTCGATGAATCAACTATGAGCCATCGGGGAAACTACTGACGCGAGCTTGTGGCAGTCTTTAAATTGGTTTTTTCATCTTTCCGGTGCAACGGCTTGAACCCTCCCAAAACCCTGGAAACAGTGGACAGTTGGAAAAGTGGCGATCGCATCCGAACTAGGATAAAATACTGAGTGTTACTGCCGCCTTTCCCCAATCCCTCATGGTTCTATCTGACTCCTCCACTGCTCATCCCGGGCCTGACCCGACTCACAACCACGATTCCGACGGGTTCCACACCCACCCTAGTCCCGATCGCGACTCAGGCAGCCACGCCCATGTTCACGTTCACAGCGAAGAGTCCCTGCGTCGCCTCGTCAATCGCCTCTCTCGCATTGAAGGCCATATCCGGGGCATTAAAACAATGGTTCAAGAAAGCCGTCCCTGTCCGGAAGTCCTCTTACAAGTGGCTGCCGTTCGCGGTGCACTCGATCGCGTCGCCCGCATCGTCCTGGACGAACACCTCACTGAATGCCTCGCCCGGGCAGCCAAAGAGGGCCATATCGAAGACGAAATCGAAGAACTCAAGGCCGCCCTCGATCGCTTTCTGCCCTAGCCACCACCGAGCGTTAGTGTAGCTTTAGAGTAAAATCGTTTCAATCGAGCTACTCACTAACGCTAAAGCCAGCGCCCCAAAAATAGCCGTCGTGATGCCCTTTTCCAACCGAAAACCAGGAACCACGCGGGCAGCCAGGGCAAAGATGAGTACATTCATCACAAAGGCGAATAACCCAGACAATAAGCCCAATGTCACCAAATTTGGGATGAAAAATACGGCTTTGAGTAGGGGTAAAATCAGCACATTTAATCCCCCCAACGCCGCCGCAGCCATCAGCGCTTTTGGGGGACTATCAATCTGAATCCCCAAGGGCAATCGAGAAATCAACAGCAAGCTACTAAACGTAACTAACCAGGCAATCAGAATATCTACGAGTTGCATTGTTATATTTTCCTTTAAAGTAACAGAGTCAAATTTTCACTCTCTTACCTTATCTCTTCCTCCGGTGCTTTGACCTCTGCTTTAAGATATAACTCTCTCTCTGCCCAACGGTGATTATAGCGGTTTCCCCAGTTATTCCCGTAGATTTTGGGGAGTGTTCTGGAATCCAGTACGCAGAGGTCTATGCAAAACTAGCCCTGTATGACTGATAGACTGGTTTGATGTCCATTGATTTTTTGGGCCTCATGAGTGACCCGCGAGGACTTAGACAGAACTTTTCATTGTACTTTTCACGGTCCAGTAATCCAGCACAACACCGATCGCCGCTATTCCCCAGAACCCAAATAATAACCAATCTCCCCATCGCACATAAAGGGTTTGAGTTTGGCGTCGGTAAATCGTATCTGCATGAATTTGATAGGTATTCTGTTCGGAAATCCAAAGGGTTTTGCCTTGGGGATTGACGATCGCGGAATAACCTGTATTGGTGGCACGAACTGCCCAGCGATCGGTTTCGATCGCCCGCATCACATCTTGAGCATGATGTTGCTCCATCATGGTTGCGGTATAATGAGCATCATTAGAGGCACTCAGGATAAACTCCCCTCCGGCTGCGGCTTGGCGTCGAAACAATTCAGAAAAGGCCGAATCATAACAAATTCCGGCGATCGCTCGTCCGAAGGGCGTATCAAACACTTGGTCCAGTTTCCCCGCCACTAACTGCGCCTCTAACGGCGATAACCTGGAGACAATTTTACCAAAAATTTCCTCAAATGGAATATATTCTCCCAAGGGAACCAGCTTGGTTTTATCGTACCGGCTAAAGGTTTCTCCATCGGGAGTCACCGTGACTAAACTATTGGTAAAGTTGCCCTCTTGACTGCCAAAGGTTCCCACCCAAGCCACGGCATTATAATCCCGAATTGTTTGATAAAAGGAACTGTAACGGATATTTTCTGGCGTCCATAAATAGGGGAAAGCTGTCTCTGGAATCAAAATGCTATCGACTCCCGCCTCGGCTAACTCTTGATAGCCTGTGGTATATCCCTGCAAGGCGCGACGCCATCCTTGGGAATCAAACTTAATTTCATTGGGAATATTCCCTTGAATGATGCCAACGGTTAAGGCTGTTTCTGGAGATTGGGTCAGGGGACGATTGTAGAGAGCAAATCCGATTCCATGTAAAAGTATCAATAAAATAAGCGCAGAAGCTAACAATAAACCTCCGGTTCGGTTGAGAGATTTTCGGTCAGACTTGAAGGATAGAATGGCTTCAGCAATCAACCCATTGATGATAACGATCGCCCCGGTAATGGTAGTCGGTCCCGATAGCTGTCCCAGGTGCAAAATGACTAAGTTTTGGTGACTTTGGGTATAGGCGAGGGCAGTCCACCAGAGGTTTCCGGCACTCCAAATCGCTTCTAAACTACACCAGATGGCTGTTGCGATCGCCACCCGAACCCAGGGAGAAGGAGAATGTCCAGAAACCTTTGTCAATAACCGAGTAATTGCGGTCAGAATAACAGCCCAAAGGGTGACTAATGCCGCACCCCAGAGGGTGATAAAGCTCCAACAAAAGCAGGCGATCGCCAAACTCGCCAGCCAAGGAACTCCCAACCAAGTCATCGGATGAATTCCGGTAATCCAAAATAAGGCAATCCCGTGATAGCCAATTCCCCATAATAAAGGCAATCCTAAAAATTTCCACTGCCAGATTCGCTGAGGTTTCGATGGATTTTCGCCGCTTTTGACCAGAAGAATCCACAGGGGAACTAAGGCCATCCAAGCCAAGGGCCAAGCATTAACGGGGGCCGGAGTTAATCCCATCAAAATACCAGAGAACAAGGCGGCGGCCAATCTCCAAAAATTGTTTGATTTTAAAGCAATTTTGAGCGTATTAAACACGGTTATCTATCTAAAACTTTGCTGTTGTTTACTAAGGGGATTCCAACAAATAAATCATCCTTGCTTTGATGCGATCGCACCTAACAAGGCTCTTTTAGCCCGCGCAGGCGGGCTTTGTCCGTGTAGCCCCAGGCTTGAGCCTGCGGGTTTTTTGAAGGTTTTATTTTTTGG
>NZ_JAMXOT010000022.1 GCF_024220515.1 Oscillatoria sp. HE19RPO | reverse complement strand
TTAACTCAGCAGTCTTTTGGAGCCGTAACCAAAGTTGCAGAAGGCATTGGGTCGATTTTGTCCCTCGTCCTCTAGTTCCTAAATTCCTCGTTGATTATAGTAACCATAAGATATTTTGCGATCGGACTCGCTCCTTATGGTTCGACAATAAGAAGACAATAAATCAAGACTGACCCTTTCGGATTACCACCGGGATCAAGATTCTGATCATGACTTGGAAACTTGATTTTTGGGGTCGAGAGCGTCAGTCTTGTAAACAAACCAGGTACATTAGACAGGACGAGTTCTGCAAAATAAATGGCAGAGAGCCTTACATGGGTGAATTCCCTCACCACAACACTTTTTAATTCCTTCCTTGACCAAACTCTACCCCTGCTGGCAACGGCTGGGACCGAAGCGGCCCCAGCCGCTCACTCGGTGAAAGTAGACGAAGCCATCGTCGTAGCGGGAGTGCTACTGAGTTTAGTCGTGATTTACCTCGCCAGCAAAATAGGGGGCGAGATTTGTTCCCGGATTAACCTACCCCCGGTTTTAGGTGACCTTGTGGGCGGTGTCATCGTGGGGGTTTCCGTCCTCAAGCTGATTGTTTTCCCCGAAGGCGGGGAAGATGGCAGCAGTTCTGCGATTATGAGCTTTCTGCAAAGCACCACCAGTTTAGAGCCAGAAGCCATCGTTGCTACCTTTACCGCCCAGAGTGAAGTGATTGCAATTCTGGCCGAACTCGGGGTGATTATTTTGCTGTTTGAAATTGGTCTGGAATCAGAACTCAAAGAACTGATTAAATATGGACCCCAAGCAGCAGTGGTGGCCGTCGTTGGGGTCGTTTTACCCTTTGGCGCTGGAACCCTGGGCTTAATTAGTCTGTTTCATGTTGCCACCATCCCGGCTATTTTTGCAGGGGCGGCCCTGACTGCCACCAGTATCGGGATTACCGCCAAGGTTCTGGCAGAAATTGGCCGTCTGGGTGACAAGGAAGGCCAGATTATTATTGGCGCAGCGGTTCTGGATGATATCCTCGGGATTATTGTCTTGGCCGTCGTCGCTAGTCTAGTCAAAACGGGTGAAATCGAAATCACCAATATTGCCTATCTGATTGTCAGTGCCGGTGCTTTCCTGATCGGCGTGATTATCTTGGGACGCTTTCTGAGTCCCTATTATGTGGCCTTTGTTAAAGAACTCAAGACTCGCGGACCCTTGCTGATTACGGCGCTAATTATTGCCTTTGTCCTCTCTTATGTGGGTGCAGCGATTCGATTAGAAGCCATTCTCGGGGCATTTGCTGCCGGGTTAGTGCTTGGGGAAACGGAAAAACAACAGGAACTGGAGGAACAGGTGGTTCCCCTGGCGGATTTCTTTGTGCCGATTTTCTTCGTGGTAGTCGGTGCCAAAACTAATCTGGGGGTTCTCAATCCGGCGATTCCCAGCAATCGCGAAGGGCTGATTATTGCAGCCTTTTTGATTGTGGTGGCGATTATCGGCAAAGTAATTGCTGGGTTTGCCGTATTTGGTCAACCGGGCATCAACCGACTGGCGATCGGGATTGGCATGGTTCCCCGAGGGGAAGTTGGATTAGTCTTTGCTGGAGTTGGAGTCGCCAGTGGCGCACTCTCTCCGTCCCTAGAAGCCGCGATTATTATGATGGTGATTTTAACCACGTTTGTAGCACCGCCGTTGTTACGAGTTGTGTTTAAAGATCCAGTACCTGAACCGGAAAGTGTGGGATCTGCTCCGAAATGAGCGATCGCTGTTCACTCTGAATCTGGATTGTCGGGTGCGTCAGAGCGAAAGGTTACCCCAGGTAATTAATCGGTTCTGACGCACCCTATCGACCCCTTCTCAAGGGTCAGCATTCATTTTAGATGCGTTATCTCATGATTTTTTAGAGAAACCTGCTGTGGGAAATTATCATTGCACCGATATTGTGGTCACAAGACTTACGCCATCTATAATATTTAGGGTTTGCCTTCCAAAAATGCGTAAGTCTTGGGCAACTCAAAAGCGAAGGGGTATAGCAATGCTATACCCCTTCGCTTTTGAAATTCGTTCTATTTTAGAGTTCCCAAACGGGAAAAATTAGCCAACTTTTACTTCAGTGGTTTTGACATCCTTCGCGCCATAAACCCCACGAGCAATTCCCACGACTCGATCCAAATCGGCTTGGGAAGGAATTTCTCCTTTGAATACCACGGTACTGCCAGTTTGGGCAATCCAGAGACGGTCAAAATCGGTGGTACTGGGATTTTCATCGATCGCGAGGGCAACCCGCTTGGCGAGCCCGCTATCATCATATTCCCCATTTAATCCTAACCGTTCTGGGGGAATGTCTGGTTTTTGGGGTGCGGCAGGAACCGTATAGTTCTGTGCGGGAGCAGAAGGATTGGAGGCTGGGGGTGCTTGAACCGTTGTCTCTTTAGATTTGTCCGGTTTTACGATATTGAATAATTTTTGTAACAAACCCATTTGTCATTGACTCCTAAATTTTCAAGGGTTTCCAGATTTTATGCGAACTTCAGAGTGGTTCTATTCCATCTCTAGGAGGATTTCTCAGCCAGATGCTAGAGCAAGCGGCTGTTCATCCTGGTTCGCCCCATGCTATCTTCCGATAGTGGCTATCATTGTAGCGCTATTCGCTTTCCAGCACCCTAGCACTGAGGACTAGGATGGGGAAGAAGGTCCCAGGCTAAAATGACTGTGGCATTTTTCGGGAGAGATGCTGGGGATCCGGAAAACCCCCCTGGGTTCAAACGCAAGTCTATAAAAACCCACAGGCTGAAGCCTGGGGCGTTTGCGAACAAAGCCTGTCCTGAACTCCGTCGAAGGGCCCGCCTGCGCGGGCTCATCCAGGAATCTGGATCAGAGGAAAACCGCTTACACCAACTAATTTTAGAGATGAAGCTGTCTTGCTGACGGGAGGGGCTTTTTCTGTGGAGGTTAGAGGGTCGGTGGCCCCCAGGATAAATGACCAGAGTTGAGGATTTTGTTAAAAAATTGGGGTTACCCGGCAGGTCAGGATAAAATTAGCTGGCATAGACTAAATGGAATACAAAAAATAGTAGCGATCGCCCTGGTGGTGTCGCGGATGTCCTATGAAACATACTCTGTCTGTTTTGGTGGAAGATGAAGCCGGTGTTTTGAGCCGGATCGCCGGACTGTTTGCTCGTCGCGGTTTCAATATCGAAAGTCTGGCGGTGGGTCCAGCAGAACAATTAGGCATTTCTCGGATTACGATGGTCGTACCCGGGGACGATCGCGTGATTGAACAGCTTACGAAACAACTATATAAGCTGATTAACGTGATTAAGGTGCAGGATATCACGGAGACTCCCTGTGTAGAACGGGAGTTGATGCTGCTGAAGGTGAATGCGAACAGCAATAACCGCGCCGAAATTGTGGAACTGGCTCAAATTTTCCGGGCACGAGTGGTAGACGTGGCGGAAGATTCTTTGATTATTGAAGTCGTTGGAGATCCGGGTAAAATGGTGGCGATCGTCCAGGTCCTCGCCAAATTCGGCATCCGCGAAATTTCCCGCACAGGTAAAATTGCCCTGACTCGCGAATCCGGGGTGAATACGGAGTTTCTCAAGTCGTTGGAAGCGAAAATGTTTCCAATTTCTTAATTACGACTTATGCATTACCTCTAAATGTAGAGGCGATTCGCGAATCGCCTCTACATTTAGGGTTTGTTTTCAAAATATGGGTAAGTCCTGTTAATGCCGGTGCCGGAAATTCATCGGAATCGGACAAAAAAATCAGTGGGTTGATGGAATCGGTGTCTATTGCACGGAGTTCCATCACCCACTCTTGGGGCGATCGCCTGTTTATTGGAAGGCGATCGCTAAATTTTTTTCTCTAAATCAACTCAAAAAAATTGGGCAACACTTCAAAGCGCGCCTGTGAATCATCCCGCCTCAAAGAACAGTCATAACCGATTGAGCCTTATGCTGCCTGTTGTTGTTCTTGCTTCACAACCAACCATTTCCCCGTGTCGGGGTCGCGATAGGTCATAAACGGATTCTGCCGGAGTGGTTTGGTCTGGGTTGCCATTGCAAAAACCTCCCTCAGTTGGTTCTATGTTTATATTATTCTGCAAATAAGCAGGGGAAAGTGATAAGACAAAGGCTAAGATACGATCGCGATCGCATCTTTCCGGTACCTGGCACACTGACAAAACTTGCAAAATAAGTATTTTCTACGGATGACGACTCCCTATTGACCAGGTTATCCTAAAATCAGCTAACAAGCGGGACTTTGGTGCGACTTCCGGAAATAACCTGTAAAGTTAGACTCTACAAGTCGTGCCGTGACTCCCCTTGTTAGCACCTTTTAAAACAGGACTGCTTTAACGTGGACGCCCAGTGGTCAAAACAGGTTTCCCAAATTGAACGGCAAGATTTAGTCATGTTTATTAATGCCTGTCTCTCTTGTACGGGACAGCGCGAATTTTATAGTCATCACAACAGTCAGGGTGTTTCTATTGATTTTTTGCATGACTATATCTTAGGCAATTATCGGTTATTATACGCCCGCACCTTAGCCGCAGGCATCAATCATTTTAATCGCGCCCAAATCATTTTAAAACTGTTGGCAACGGGACGGGATACCCCACCGGAACATCGCCAGGAGGAAGGGGCGTTAATTGCTGCTGCCTTAAATCAATTGCCTCCCCAACGGGCGTGGAAACTTTTAGCAGAAATTCGCCGCCGGGGAATCAATAACCGGCGCAGTCGGGCAATTGTGAGAGATTATATTCAATCTCACCGGGACATCAGCTTTCAAGCGGTGAAATATCGCTCAAAATTACGGGCAGTTGCCATTCATAATCATCTCAAATTAGAGACGGAACTGGCAGCATTTTTATTCGATCCGACGAAAATCAAAGCCTATCAAACGGAGCTTTTCGAGTATTTTCGGAAAGCGAAGTACAATCAAGAGGCGATTTATGCCTTACCCTTAACCGTTGCCGAAGGATTTGCGGCTAAACATGGGATCAAGCGTGAGATTTTCCTCGATCGCATTCAGGAACAGATGACACCGGGGGAAAAATTACGGTTGCAAAAAACAGCCAATCGGGGGAAACAGGAAATTGCGGTGGATTTAGGCCAGATGCCCTTGACAAAATTAGCACTTTATGTGCTATCGTTATCCCGGGCCGAACGAGGCGATCGCTTTGCTATCCTAGATGACGCCCTCGATAGCGCCGCCCGTCGCACTTTACGACGCTCTCCCCTGCATCTGGGACGAGTCGCCACAGTCCTCGATTGCAGTTATTCCGCCTCCGGTTCCTCGGAAAAGCGGCGGCGTCCCCTGGGAATTGCTTTAGCTGCCCATTATCTGCTAAAAGCCGCAGCGCAAGAGTATCGGGCATTTTGGACTATCCCGGGAACCGAGGCGCTGTTGGTGACACCCCGGGGACAAACGGACTTAGCAACGCCGGTATTGGATGCTTTGGAATGGGGTGCGGATTTAGTGGCGATCGTCTCCGATGGCTGGGAAAACGACCCGCCCCGAGGTGCGGCACAAGTGCTGGAGATTTATCGCACTAAGTTAGATAACCAGGGACAGACTGCTATTGTTCATTGTAATCCTGTGTTTGATTCCGATGACTTTTTATTACGCAGTCTCACTCCCGCGATTCCTACGGTGGGATTGCGGGAGGCGGAGGATTTGCCCACCCTGCTGGGATTTGCCCGCTTTGCCGAGGGGACTGCGGAATTAGCGGATTTGGAAGCATATCTGGCGGCTAAGGTGAGGCAATTGTTGGGGGAGGAATAGGGTTAGTATAAAATGTCCCGCAGGCTGAAGCCTGGGGCTATACGGACGAAGCCCGCCTGCGCGGGCTAAGAACACTTTGAGGAGAGGATGGGGTATGAGCAATAAAGTATCATTGTTGGAGAAATTATCTTTGCGCGGGTTAGAGATTGCGCCATCCCAGGTGTATGGAGGGATTCGGTTGGTGCCTTTGTTGCGATCGCATTTCCGCCCGGATTTACGCCTGCGACAGCGCCGTTACCGGGAAAATATCTCCTCGGTGGCAGTCGAGGGAAAGATGCAGGACCCGGAGATGAGCTATATTTCCTATATTCCGCATGGGTTAGTGTTGTCCTGGGATGAGGGGACAACGGATGTGGCATTCGGGACGCAATTGCAGGGACGGGATGGCAAAGTGATGGATTATGGTTGTGCGAAAGTGCGACTAATGCACCGGATGGCGAAACGGGAAAGCGAGAATTCCCTGAGATTTCTGCCCTTGCATTTAGCAATGGAGGGATTTTTGGGGATGTTCTTTTCCGGACCGGCGATCGCATGGCAGGAGTATTCCCGGCAAGCGCTATCCGAGGGATTGGGGACGCGGGGGGAGATGTCATACAGTGGACGGGCAGTCGGGGGATTTGCCGACGCCTTGCGGGTGTTTGAAATTCACGAGAATCAAGTGGGAGTGTTGGTGTTTGTTGCCGATGCGATCGCCTCTGCCTTTATCGTTCCCAACCCCCAAGATTATCGCGCTTTACATAGCAGTTTGTTGGAAGATTTTTATGGAGAATTGATTTTTCAATATGGGTTACTTTATGATACCCCATTGCCGATGGATGTTGCCATTGAAGCGGATAAAATCCAGAATTTGGAGGAGTTAAGGAAAGCGGTGGCTGAGATGCGATCGCACTGGGGAAAGTTCCACGGATTTATGGCAGGGGATTTATTAGGGCGATCGTTAAAGAGTCAGCGAGTTTACACCTTAGAAACCTTTGGACTACAACGGTTTATCACCGAACTCGAACCCAAGGGAGAGAATCATATCGGAGAGGCGATAATTTCAGAAGACGGAGAGATTCAATATTTAAAAACCTATCGCTTATCCGCCGCCCAAACCCGCCGTGTCTATTTGTTAAGTCAGTTAGCGAAACATGACTGGAATTTAGAAATAACCGCCCGAGAATTGGGACAGAGTAAGGATGAATTAGTCTTGCGGTTGGAGAAGGCCGGGTTTGGGTATTTGTTGAAGCAAAATCTGTTAGAAGTAGCGCGGAAGAATCAGAAGAAAGGCCGGAGGTAGCGATGCCGATTAACAATACCTCCGGTCCCCTCCCCTTGGCAAGGGGAGGGGACCGGAGGTATTGTTAAGCGTAAAAAACCTACTCTTGTTACAAATCCTTTAGGATTGCTATATAATCGGCCAGCGATCGGGTGCGCTAACGATGCGAAATATAGAGCGCTCTATAATATCGATAAAATCTTGGTGTTTGTCGTACTGGGCAAAAAATTGTACAGCTTCTGCATATTGTTGGAGGGCAGTGGGGTGAAATTCATATTTCATTGGCCGAATTGTTGCCGGATTTGAGCCAGGGCAACATCTCCAGGAATGGTTTGGACTTTTCCGCTTTCAATCTCCGCAATTCGTGCTTGGGCTTTCTGCATTCCCTCGCGCAAAAGGTCTTGATCCAGTGAGTCAGTCATGCTTTCCATGATTTTGTCAATCAAGAGCGCCTTGTCTGCATCGGATAATGCCAGGGATTCTGAAATGAGTTGGTCTAAAGTTAACATTGGAATGTTCTGGGCAAAGAAATTAGTTAGATTTTAGCCTATATTTTAGCATATAGCAGTTCTTCCAAAGAGTGCGATATGCCCGCACTCCAAACCGACGGCGACCCCGCTTCGACCCCCTTCGACTCCCCCTTCGACGGGTTCAGGGCTCAGGGGTTGTGGGATACACTGAGAATTGTAGTAATATTACTACATTTTAACCCTTCGACGGGCTCAGGGTTCAGGGGCGGTGGGATACACTGAGAATTGTAGGAATATTCCTACATTTTAACCCTTCGACGGGCTCAGGGTTCAGGGGCGGTGGGATACCCCTAAAAATCCATATCGATTCACTAAGTCTTGATAATCAGGAGCATCCACCCCTAAAAACTCCCCAGGAATGTCTTCTTCCAGACGGTGGAGAAAGGCAGATAAGCGAGAACCATTCAGTTGTGCCAGTTTAGTATTATCGCGCTGTTCTCCCCAGGAAAGCGGTGCATAAATATCGACATCCAGTCCAAAGGTTAACCAAATTGGACTCGGGGTGGTCGTATCTAATTCTCCGTCATCATCAAGTTCTACAAAAATAGAAATATTCCCCCCAGATTTAATGGCTAATTCTTCGGGAATGTCGCGATCGCCCGGTGTCAAGCATTGCAAGGTTAAAGTAAAATCTATATTTACTACATCATCGGTTTTTGTCAACCAGTTTCTTAATTTTAACCTAGATTGTGTGCCTTGCCAATCCTCGATTACAAACGTTTCTTCTCCGCAACTGCGGGTATCGACAGTAACATCCTCAACCCGCGCAAAGTCATCGAGTGTCTTTACTAACCGTTCGATTCTCTCGACTATCCACAAGCGACGGATTGAGGGGTCAGTCAGAAGTAACCGTGCGAGTCTCTTACCCATCGGCAAGGGACTGTTCGAGTGACTATTCAGAAATTTTTCTAGGGGAGACTTGACAACTAAATTATCAGGCAAATCCCTTAGACCTCTTCCTCCGAATATTGACAAGGGAGTGAGCGAGGAATTAGGCAGAAATTCTTCTAGGGTAGACTCGACAAATAAATTATAATTCCAATCTATCAGACCGCTTCCTCGTCGCCAAGTGGTTTGAACATTTTGGTGATTATTCATAGGTTTAGACTTTATAAAAATAGTTATCTTTATTCAGGAAAGGTTTTGATGATTTGATGATTTTCGGTGCGACTAAACTCTACCAGCAGTTCTCCATTTCCATAAATTGCGACTCGCCGCAAGCTCCTCATTTGATTAGAGCGAAAATCTTGTAAAATCCACCCTGCGACTGTCTCCGGTTCGTTGAGTAGAATAGCAGAAAAATCCTTTTCGGCATTCTCGTAAAGCTGCATTTCCAACGAACCCGTAATTCCATAAGTTAGACCTGATTTTTTAAGCTGTTTGTTCGCTTGTCTAATTTTCTTTTTAATCCATTGATCCCATCCTGCGCTTGCACTAACGTTGGTGGTTTTAACTGTGGTTTTTATTTCAGTAATTTCCGATTTGAGGGGTTCCCCCTGATTGAGGTAAACTGCATAGTCGGGTATTTTAACATTTTTCTGAACCGATTCAGGTATAATTTCGACCGATCGCCCTAAGCTAAAGATTTGCCTCTCTAAAAAGGTGATTTCACCTTTGGCCCCAATCTGACCCAGCTTAACTTCGTTGGCTAGGTCATTTAGCTTTTTGTCGATTATAGCATCGCTTCCGACTAACAAACCTGAATTTTTCAAAGAATTCAGCCGGTTGTCTATATCATGATTCTCGGGTAATTGCCTATAAATGGGCATTCTCAAGGGTTTCCTGGCAATGATTCACTTTGAATATTGCCCTAGTTTACCAGGGTCTTGAGAAATTCGTGACTCCTCAACTTTGGACCGAGTGAGGAATTTTTGCTTGAACTGGCGCGGTTGAGTCTCTGTAGAGTGGATGGGGTCAAAGATACTAACAGAACCCATCTCTCTTATGCTGCCTGCTGTTGTGGCTTGATTACCAGCCATTGTCCCGTGATGGGGTCGCGATAGGTAACGTAGGGATTTTGCCGCAGTTGTTTGGGTTGAGTTGCCATTTCTATAACCTCCTGATTTGGTTTGTATTTATCCTATCGGTGGGATTGGGGGGAGGGGGTGATATTGATAAATCGGAGAGGCGATCGCGATCGCCTCCCCACATTCCTCCCATCACAGACACTTCCCTCCAAATCAGAACAAAAACCGGCCATTTTCTGATACAATAAAATCAGTTAAACCCGCTCAAAAATGACCCGTTTTGTTTACGACCAATTTGCAAAACAATATCTAACTGAACTGTTAAGTCCATTTGGAGAAGTAGAAGCGAGTCGGGCGATCGCAGCGGAAGTGCGGGAAGTCGATGTCATTTTTTCTCCGGCATCGGACCACCCCCCGGAAGTCGCTATCCTAGGACTACTGGGAAGACTCGCCACCACTGCCGCTATCTTTGAACCCTTTCGCAATGCAGTTCAGCCCGGAGAGATTCGCAGTTGTCTGAGCAAACTTTTTGAACTTTACAACGAATTTGACCGCCAAGCCAACCGGGAAAATACCCGACTCAACGAAGCGCAACTACCCCACCTCTGGATCCTATCTCCCACGGTTTCCCAGGCCGTGTTAAGCGGTTTTAAAGCCGAACTGGATGTGGAAAACTGGGGGGAAGGCATCTATTTTCTAGGGAAGTCCTTCAAAACCGGCATAGTCGTCATTCACCAATTACCCAAGACCCCCGAAACCCTGTGGTTGAGGATGTTAGGGAAAGGTAAGGTTCAAAAACAAGCCATTACTGAACTGCGGGAACTCCCCGAAGACAATCCCTTTCGAGTGCAGACGCTAGAATTACTCTATAATCTGCTCACGATTTTAGAAGTTCGTCAAGATTTAGAGACGGAGGACCAATCGTTAATTATGGAACTTTCACCACTGTATTTAGAACGGTTAGAAAATGCCAATCAACGGGGTATCCAACAGGGTGAACGCCTGATGGTTGAAAAGATGCTCAAAGCCAAGTTTGGGGAGGTTGATGGGGAATTATCCGCCATCATCGACGCCTTACTGCTGATTCCACCTTTGGACATGATGGAGTTAATTTACCAACTTTCTTGGGAGCAACTGTTGGCGCGAGTGCGGAATGAAAATTAACAACTGCTTAGGGTGATTAATGACTCTCGGGGGAGACTCTACCGAGAGTTTTTCCAATATGAATAAGGAGGTTAAGCCTCCTTTTTCGCAGTCCCAAGGCGAGCCTAGGAACGAGTTTATTTTAAAAGTTCGTCAAGATTTAGAGACGGAGGACCAATCGTTAATTATGGAACTCTCACCACTGTATTTAGAACGGTTAGAAAATGCCCGTCAACAGGGTTTCCAACAGGGCATAGTACAGGGGAAACGCCTGATGGTTGAAAAAATGCTCCAAGGCAAGTTTGGGGAAGTTGATGCGGAATTATTTGCAATCATTGACGCCTTGCTGTTGATTCCACCTTTGGAAATGGGTCAGTTAATTCTCCAACTTTCTCGGGAGGAACTGTTGGCGCGAGTGCGGAATGAAAATTAATAGTTTGGGTTGATTAAAGACTCTCGGGGAGTGACTCTCCCGAGAGTTTTTTACAGATGAAGAAGGAGGCAGAGCCTCCCAAAAAGCATTCCTAGGCAGAGCCTAGGAACGAGTTTTGGGGGTGATGGTTAATTTTTGTTATTTTATGGATTTATTAAAGAAATCAGGGGATTGATTGGGTCTATTTTTCAGGGTTATTAGAGGAAATAACTTAGACCGATCGCCTCTTATGCGGCTTGTTGTTCTTCTTTCAATACTAACCATTGGCCGGTGATGGGGTCGCGATAGGTGCTATAGGTGTTTTTCCGCAGTTGTTGGGTTTGGGTTGCCATGATGAATTACCTCTGGATTGCTTTGCTTCTGTATTTATAGTAGTAGGGCAATGGAGGGGGTGGGGTGATTGGAGTAAACCGGAGAGGCGATCGCGATCGCACCTTGAGCTTATCTCCCTCACAGACACCCTTCTCAAACTGGCAGGTTGGCATCCCTACAACTCCCCAAACTCCGGATTAGCAAGGATTTCCAAAGGGGATTCCAAATCCTTTCCAAATGGCAATCAGGGTGACTACGGTCCAAAATAAAGCGTTACCGAGGGCAATTTGACCGCTTAGGGTCATGTCTAATCCCATGATTCCTTGGAACAGCCAGCGATCTAAGGGGAGGGTGAGGGTCCACATTAAAAAGATGAAAGCCCCAGATAACCAAAACATCACCCAGCGCAAGTTACTGTTAAAATCTCGGAAAAAGGTTTGGGTAAATAAAAGCTCAAGGTTACTCGCTTCTGCGGATAGATAAAGTCCATCGGTTAAGCGGGTGGCTTTTTGCAGTTCATCGGAGTTTGAACTGCCAACAATGACGGCATTAATTTTAACATTTTCTGCTTGAGCATTCTGGATGACGGTATCATTAATTGGGGCAATTCCATCGGTGACGAGGAGGAGTTCTCGGCAGCGGTTTTCAATGTTGCTTAAGGCGCGGGTTGTCTGTTGAATGGCTAGGTTTAAGTTGGTTCCGCCTCCGAGTTCTTGTTCTAGGGTTGGTTGTTGACTGGAGGTGTTGAATTGAGCTTCGATTTGGTCGTTATCGGGGGTAAAGTCGGTGGTGAGGGCGCGAATGTCGCTGGCAAAGCCGAAGACTTGGATGGCGTTGGGTTTTTTGAGGGTTTGATTTTGATTGATATAGGATTGGACGGCTTGAATTTCTTGTTGACGGACGATGCCGGAGGTGCTGCCGCTATAGTCGATCGCGATCGCCACGGCAACGGGAGGTCTTCCAAATCCTAATAGCCCGGATAAAGCGGCAACAATGGCACAGCCTATCATGAAGATTAAGGGAATTTGAAATAAGGGGTACTGCCAGATTTGACGACGGGAACGAATCATGGTATTGTTAGCGGGTAATTGAGTGATATTTTTAGCCCAAAATTAGCGAAAATCGCTGTTTTAAATGGGTTCAAATTGATAGCGATATCCGGCGCTAGTACCGGGAACAGCTTGGACTAGGGGAATGCGGTCAAATAGGCTGAAATCTGTGGCAGTTCCAGCGATCGCAATGCCGTTTTGTAGCAATTGTGAGGTTTCGGCCCTTGTGGGTTGTTGGGTGATGGCATTGGCTAGGGCTTGGGTGGTATCATAAGCGGTGGCAGTCCGCCAACTGACTCTCCCTTGCCAAATATTGGTCGCTTGTGAGGCAAAGGCATCTCCTTCTTGCCAGCGCCAGGGGACAGCGAGGACTAAGCCGTTGATGGCGGCATCTCCGTCTTTGAGGATATTAGGATTATATAATTCATCTCCCCCCAGCAGAGTGAGAGGGGTTCCGGCATTGGCGTTGGCTTGGGCGATCGCCACGGCAGTTTGCACTTTGTTCTTACTCAGGGCTAAAACCCCCACATTGGCCCCGAGTTGGGCTGCATCACTCACTTCGGTTTCCGGATTAAATCCCCCTTGAGTAATATCAACCTCTTTCACCACTTGACCCGGGGTTTGCACTAAGGCAGCTTTGAAGGCATCTTTTAATTGCTGACTGTAAGGACTATCCGAGTTATAAAAGACGACGACAGCAGGGGAAGAAACATTTTGTTCCGCGTAAGTGGCGAGGGTTTTGCCGACTCCTTCTAAATAGTTGGCAAACAACTCATTGGCTTTTTGAGCGATGGAGATAGTTTGCAAGATAGATTCACCGGGAACGGTACTGGAAATACTGGTACTAATGGGGGATAAAACCGCTAATTGGGCGCGTTCATAGCGGGCGATCGCCTCCCGAGAGGCAGCATCCACCCCATGTCCCATCACCCCCAAAACATTGGGCGATTGAATCAAATCTTCCGCTAGGGAAGGAGCTTTCCCCGGTTCTGATTCATTGACAATCACCACCTCTAACAATCGTCCTGGCAATTGCGGAGAATTGTTATACCGTTCTTGTTGTAATGCCACTCCCCGCAATACTTCTTTCGCTGAATTTTCACTGGCAGAAATGGGAACAACCACCGCAATGGTCAGGGGATTTCCGGCTTGTTTAGCCTTAGAATTATTAAAATAAATTTTGGCTTCCGGGTCGTTGGGGTCAGTTTCTGCCGCTTGCTGATATTGGACGACTGCTTCGGTCCAATTATCCTGACTAAATGCAGTCGCCCCGGCTGCTTTTTGGTTAAAATTAATCCCAGGATTAAAGAGAATCTTTTCTCCCTGACTAATCAGTTCCGCATTGACTGCCGTTTGACTCACCTTTGCTAACGGATCGACTGCCCCAGGGGAGACGGCAACAGTCTCGGAAGTGCTCTCTACCACTTCGGGATCCCGAGTTCGTCCGAACAGATACCAGGCACTTGCGCCCAGTAATAACAGAATCAGGGCGATCGCCACCAATCCAGGCAGATTCGACCCCCTGCCGCCAGATAGGACCGTTTTACTGCCCCGGGAAGACTTTTTCCCCGTCATCGCCTCCCGAGGTAACCCACAGATCATACAGTCCGGGGTGTAGTTTTCCTGGGGAGGGTGGGGGCCAGAACAATTCGGATAATGCTGCCCATTTTTCGGGACTCCATCACAGATCCAACTTTTTGGTGCACTCACCTTAGACAACCTCTCTACTCTCAATATGCTGTTCTTATTCTAAAAGTTAGAATCACCAAAATCCCCCGCTACTCCGCAATCAATCTCCCCCAACCCTCCACAACTCCGGCCCAAAGGGGAACTCTTGCCATAAGATAGGTTAAGGGTTAAGGGCATTGCAGCCCATTCAAGGGTCCCGGACCACCCCGGTGTTTCCCTCAACCCCAATTCAGTTGTCGTCATTACCAGCAATTCTTATGGGTCTTAAAATTGTTCAAAACTTTGGGGGCAGCTTTACCCTCAACCCCGAAGCCAAATCGGTTCTATTTGAGTTATTAAATAGCCCCGAGTTTGTTCATCAAGTTGCTGAGGCCGCTCAATGCCATCAAGTAGAGTTTACTGAGTTAATGTTCCAACCTGTTCCCTATAGTGAAGAGACTCCCAAGGGAATGCCGAGCGAGTTTGAACCCTACCACGAATCCGACGATTACCTTATAATTAATGTCCCTCCTAACTTTATGTTTAAAGCCAAAATTTTCAACCCCAGCCGCATCTGTGTGGTCTATCGCAAACTCAGTTAAAATCATCCCTAAACCCTGGGGATCATCTGGAGGGGGAACGCCACGACACCGATCGCCCGTGTTCCCCCTCGTTCAAATCAAAGAATTTTTTTTCTGGATATCACTTATGACCGATATTTCACCCCTGTCTACTCTCGAATTTTTACCCTATCTTGATGATGAGGGAAACTGCAACAGCGATTTTACCGGCAAGGTCGGGGTTTATGCCATTTTTGATGGAGAAAAAACCTTACAATATATCGGATATTCCCGAGATATTGCTTTGAGTCTGAAACAGCACCTGATGCGAAAACCGAACAGTTGCTATTGGATTAAAGCCCAAACGATTGAGCGCCCGAGTCGGACAATTTTAGAAGAAATCCGGGCCGCATGGATTGCAGAAAATGGGCAGACACCGCCAGGGAATGGCCCAGATGAAGCTCAATGGACGCAGGCGATCGATGTTAAACCCCTGATGACCGATGAGGAACGTGAAAAATATGAAAAATCCATCGACGAACTCACCCAGATGAAACTGTTAAAACAGGTGTCACGCCGTGTGGAAGCGGATTTGTTAGCGGTCCTGGCGTCTCGGGGACTTAAAGAGGCCATTCGCTTTAATCCCAAACTCAAAGAAAGTGGTTTGCTAGACTTAAAATAATCCAGGGTTGTACTGTATTATTTACACCAATCCTGTGTTTTTCCTTCTAACCCCTACTCTGTCAAATTCCATGAACTCGGTACTGCTCAATAATCGCTATCGTATTCTTCAAGAATTAGGGATGGGTGGATTCGGCCAAACTTTTTTGGCAGAAGATACCCAAATGCCCTCTAAACGTCGATGTGTCATTAAGCAGCTTAAACCCGTAACTGGCAATCCCGCTGTTTATCAGATGGTCCAAGAACGATTTGCGCGGGAAGCGGCAGTTTTGGAACAATTGGGGGATGGAAATACTCAAATTCCCAAGTTGTTTGCCTATTTTGAATTAGAGGGACAATTTTATCTAGTTCAAGAATGGATTGAGGGGGGTACTTTAACTAAAAAAGTCAAAACGGTTGGGACCTTGAGTGAGGCGGAGGTGCGATCGCTCTTAACGAAAATTCTCCCGGTCCTCACCTATGTCCATAGTTTCCGCATCGTCCATCGGGATATTAAACCGGATAATATCATGTTGCGGCCCTCGAACCCGGGCGGTTTTTCCCCGGGTGAGGATATACCTGTCCTGATCGACTTTGGGGCGGTGAAAGAAACAATGGCAACGGCGATGAGTTCTTCCGGGGGAGTTACCAACTCGATCGCCATTGGCAGTCCCGGGTTTATGTCGGCGGAACAAGCTGCCGGGAGACCCTTGTATTCTAGTGATTTGTATAGTTTAGGACTCACAGCGATTTATATGCTTACCGGGAAAATTCCCCAGGAATTTCCCACGGATCCGGCAACAGGTGAGATCCTGTGGCGGTCCTTTGCACCCACAGTGAGTCCCGGTTTAGCGATGGTTCTCGATCGCGCCATTCGGTTTAATCCCCGCGATCGCTTTCCCACCGCACAAGAGATGTTGGATGCCTTAAAACCCGATGTCAACTCTCAAGTCGCGACAGTCGCTGTCGCCCCGGGAAACCCTGCACCCATACCCCCTTCTCAAGTCGCTACGGTCCCCGTTGCCCCAGCAAATCGTGGCCCCGTATCCCCTTCCCCCTACGGACAATCATCGCCTCAACCGCCCGGTATTTCCCCAAGGGCAGTCGGCATTGCTGCGGCAGTGTTAGCGGTATCCTTTCTCATCGGATTTGGCATCGCCCAAGACAGAATGTCATCGGATACCCCGATCGCGACACCCCCTGCCAACAATCCCCCTCCGGTTTCTCCTAACCCACCACCCACACAAACTCCCCCCATTATTTCCCAACCCACCACTCCAGAAACCCCTCCGGTGGTTGTTCCCCCAACGGAACCGGAAACGCCTCCCGTGGTTGTCCCTCCCTCGGAACCCGAACCTCCGGTGGATGAAATCCCGCCTACAGAACCGGAAACGCCTCCAGTGGTTGTTACCCCAACGGAACCCGAACCTCCGGTGGATGAAATGCCGCCTGCGGAACCGGAAACGCCGGATAATACCCCCGAACCCACAGAACCTGTAGGCGATCGCCCAACTCCGGAAGAGTCCATCAGCGACTACTATGCTAATATTAATAACCGCAACTATTCCCAATCCTGGAACCAACTCGATCCGCGATTTCAAACCAATCAATCCGGAGATTATAATACTTACACCGACTGGTGGAATAGTGTGCGCCGGGTGACTGTTAATAATATTAATGTCGTCGCCAGTACCCCCTTTTCTGCCATTGTAGACACTTCATTAACCTATATCATGGAAGAAGATAGCAGATTGTCCAATGAAACCCTGAGAATGTCCCTAATCTGGGATGAAGAAACCGGCACATGGGCGATCGAACAAACCAGTCGCCTATAACTTCTCTTAGTTCGTAGTAACGACTTCAGTCGTTATCTTCCCAGTTCGTAGTAACGACTTCAGTCGTTATCTTCCCAGTTCGTAGTAACGACTTCAGTCGTTATCTTATCTATGTTCGTAGTAACGACTTCAGTCGTTATCTTATCTATGTTCGTAGTAACGACTTCAGTCGTTATCTTATCTATGTTCGTAGTAACGACTTCAGTCGTTATCTTAT
>NZ_JAMXOT010000314.1 GCF_024220515.1 Oscillatoria sp. HE19RPO | reverse complement strand
TCCAAAAAATAAAACCTTCAAAAAACCCGCACCCTGAAGGGTGGGGCTACACGGACAAAGCCCGCCTGCGCGGGCTAAAAGAGCCTTGTTAGGTGCGATCGCATCAAAGCAAGGATGATTTATTTGTTGGAATACCCTTAATGACCCCAAATCGTTATTTTCTGTAGCCGCGCGAGAGCGATCGCCTGTCCATAAGAGCAATTTAATGACCCCAAATCGTTATTTCCTGTAGAGGCGATTCTCGAATCGCCCCTACAAAGACACCTTGACCGGGCTAGATTTTGAGGACCAACCCTAAATGTAGAGGCGATTCGCGAATCGCCTCTACATTTAGGGGTTCATGTTACAGATTGCGTAAGTCCTGGTGGGGTTTTCCCAGCCACCCAGCCGAAGAGTTGCACTGACTGAGGCCAAAACCGCTACAGTGCGGACGCAAGATAGAATAAAGTCAGAAAGCAATATCCTGAGTATTGCAACTTAGGATTAACTGTTATGTCGCCACTATTGGTGGCGATCGCTTCTTGTAATAAAGTTCCAACGAGCCAACCAACCCAAAATCAGTTTAATTGTTAATCCAAGCAGTAAAACACGAGAGGTGGAGACAACAGCATGGGCAAAGTAGTCGGCATTGACCTGGGGACAACAAACTCAGTGGTCGCAGTAATGGAGGGAGGCAAGCCGGTGGTGATTGCCAATGCAGAAGGAACGCGGACAACTCCCTCCGTGGTCGGTTTTAGCAAAGAAGGGGAACAGCTAGTCGGGCAGATGGCCCGACGGCAAGCGGTGCTCAATCCCCAAAATACCTTTTATGCCATCAAGCGGTTTATGGGCCGCCGCTATGGGGAACTTTCCTCGGACTCCAAGCGAGTTCCTTACACCATCCGGCGCGATGAAGAGGACAACATCAAAATCAAATGTCCTCGGCTGAAAAAAGACTTCTCTGCCGAAGAGGTCTCGGCGATGATTTTGCGGAAACTGGTAGATGAAGCCACCCGCTATCTGGGAGAACCCGTAACCGGCGCAGTGATTACGGTTCCGGCTTATTTTAACGATGCCCAAAGACAGGCTACCCGCAACGCGGGACGGATTGCCGGGATAGATGTCAAGCGGATCATCAATGAACCCACAGCCGCCTCATTGGCTTATGGCTTTGACCAGCTAGATTATAAAACCCTTCTCGTCTTTGACCTGGGGGGAGGAACCTTTGACGTTTCCATCCTGGAAGTGGGGGATGGGGTGTTTGAGGTGAAGTCTACCGCTGGGGATACGCAGCTTGGGGGCAATGATTTCGATAAGAAAATTGTAGACTGGCTGGCGGAGCAATTCCTGACCACAGAAGATGTAGACTTGCGACGCGATCGCCAAAGTTTGCAGCGGTTGATTGAAGCAGCGGAAAAAGCCAAAATCGAACTCTCCGGAGTGCAAGTCACCGATGTTAACCTGCCCTTTATCACCGCCACGGCAGAAGGACCCAAACACCTAGAAACCAAACTGACGCGATCGCAATTTGAAGCCCTCTGCGGCGACCTAATTCGACGACTTCGCATTCCCCTCAAGCGGGCATTCACCGACGCAGGAATGACCCCCGCCCAAATCGATGAAGTCGTCCTCGTCGGCGGTTCCACCCGGATTCCCCTAGTCAAAGAACTGGTCCGCAGCTTAATCGATCGCGAACCCAATCAAAACGTCAACCCCGATGAAGTCGTCGCCGTCGGTGCCGCCATCCAAGCCGGAATTCTCGCCGGAGAAATCCGCGATGTCCTGCTATTAGACGTCACTCCCCTGTCTGTGGGACTCGAAACCATCGGTGGGGTGATGAAAAAATTAATTCCCCGTAACACCACCATTCCGGTGCGACGTTCGGATATCTTTTCTACCTCGGAGAATAATCAAACCGTCGTAGAAATTCATATTGTCCAGGGAGAACGGGAAATGGTTGCGGACAATAAATCCTTGGGACGGTTTAAATTGACCGGAATTCCACCCGCACCTCGGGGAGTTCCCCAAATTCAAGTATCCTTTGATGTGGATGCTAATGGAATTTTGCAGGTGACTGCCTTAGACCGAATGACCGGGCGAGAGCAGAGTGTGGTGATTCAGGGGGCATCTACCCTCAGCGAATCGGAAGTGATGCGGATGATTCAGGAGGCCGATGAATATGCCCAAGTCGATCGCGAACGCCGGGAACGAATCGAAAAACGCAACCGAGTCGAGGCCCTAGCCTATCAAGCAGAACGGCAACTGCGAGAGGCGACCTTGGATTATGGCATCCAATTTGTGGCCCCCCATCGCGGACGGATTGAAACCGCTATCCGAGATCTGCGCCAGAGTTTAGAACGGGGGGACGAACGGGGAATCGACTTAGCCCAGTCTGACCTTCAAGATGCAGTCTACGAACTCAACCGGGAAATCTATCGGCGCACTCAAGAGACGGAAGAGGAAGAGAGTATCTTTGGATCAATCCGTCGTGCATTTACCGAAGACCGACCGGAACGAGACTCGGTGAGAGATGATTTCTTCGAGACGGCCTATCGGCAACCCCGAGAAATCTATCCCGGAGACAGTCGCGGACCCCAACCGCGAGACTATTATCCCGGAGACAGTCGCGGAACCCAATCCCGAGACCTGTATTCTGGAGACAGTCGCGCCTCCCAACCGCGAGACTATTATCCCGGAGACAGTCGCGGATCTCAACCGCGAGATTTTTATCCCGGAGACAGTCGCGGAACCCGACGTCGGGGACGGTCCTCGGTCCCGGGGACGAGTAGCCCAAACCGTTACAATAATCCCTACCAGGATGAAGATTGGGATGACGATGATGAAGAGTGGTTGTAAAATCAAGCGTGCGCGAACGATTTTGGATTGCGATCGCGCTTTGGTGAGGGGAAGGGGGGTTCGGTAGGGTCCCCTCGCGCCGTGGCAGCGGCAACCCAACCGCAGTCCCCTCCATAACTCCAAGGTCGTCCGTCCATTTAATTGATCACAATCCAAAATCTAACGTCTAAAATCGCGGATATGCAGAACTGGCGCAATTATTACGAAATTCTCGGATTGACGAAAGAATCCTCTACGGAGTCGATTAAAAAAGCCTACCGGCGACTGGCAAGGCAATATCACCCGGACCTGAATCCGGGCAATAAAGTCGCTGAGGAAAAATTTAAGGACCTCTCTGAAGCTTATGAGGTCCTTTCGGACCCGAACAAGCGGGCGCAATACGACGAATTTAGTCGGTTTTTGGGCAAGAAAGGATTTAAAGGTCGCGCAGCGGTGCGACCCCCAAGCTGGAACAGTCGCAGCAATCCGTTTGCGGCAGGGTCGTCCCGGGAACCTCGCAGTTCGAGTAATTTCTCGGAATATGCCAATTTTGACAGCTTTGTAGATGAACTCCTGGGACGTCGGGAAACCCGGACTGCTGGGGTGGGGGTAGGGACCACGGCTACGGCCAGCGATCGCGATGCCTTTCAACCCCGCAGCAGCAAAACGGCCTATACGATTCCGGCGCGTCCTAACCCCCGGGATGTGGAAGCGCGTCTGACTTTACCCCTGGAAAAAGCCTATACCGGGGGTCGGGAACGGATTCGCCTGGAAGATGGGCGATCGCTGGAAGTGACGATGCCAACGGGAATGGTCACGGGTCAGCGGATTCGCCTCCGGGGTCAAGGCATGAATGGGGGGGATTTGTATTTAAAAATTACGGTGGCCCCCCACGGGTTTTTTAAGGTGCAAGGGACGGATATCTACTGTGTTCTGCCCATTTCCCCCTGTGAGGCGGTCCTGGGTGGGGCGGTGGAAGTGCCGACCCTCGATGGGTTGGTGAAAATGACGCTCCCCCCAGGGGTTGGACCGGGTAAACGGTTGCGCCTTGCCAATAAGGGCTATCCCACCGGCGATGGCAACCGGGGTGACCAACTCGTAGAAATTGTGATTGCTGTCCCCAAACAGGTCACGGACCAGGAACGAGAACTCTACGAAAAATTGCGTCAGATTGAAACGTTTAAGCCGCGTCAGGATTTGCTGATTTAGGGACAAAACTGGGTGAGTGCGGAGGCATTTCGTGGGATTGCCTCCGCTTTTAAATAGTAGCTTTAAATACAATATGAAACGGCTATAATTTTTTATAGCATCCCTGTGAGATTATTTCCCTCAACTCTCTACAATCCGTTGGGTAAAATAGGATAAGCTAATAAAAGAAAAATTTTCAAACCCCCCATTTTTTGTGTTTGAAAAATGCCAAAATCTACAATCTCCAGATCTAGAGGGGCTAAGAATAGGCAGAAGAGTCCAATCCCTGGCTCAGTTGTAGGGGCCTCAGATCCATCAGGTCTGGCGTTCGGTGAACTATCAATGGCTGACTTGTGGGTAATTGAATAAATATGAGAGTGTGATGCGATCGCGATTGTCACCTTACATTGCTGCTGTCTGTTCGGCTGGCCTAGTTATAGCCGGAGTGTGGGCCCTGGCGAAGTCGGAAGTCGAACGCAACCGTCAGCAAATTCGCACGGACGTCTTGCTCCAACTCAGTACCAAGCGAGCTAAACTCGAAAGCGCCTTAAACTCCCGACTGTTTATTACGCGGGGTCTGGTTGCCTACGTTTCCAACCATCCCAATGTTACCCCTCAACAATTTGAGCGCCTTGCTCAAGTCATGGTCTCTGAGCAAACCGGGATTTTGAATATTCAGTTGGCTAAAGATAATATTATCAGTCATCTTTATCCGTTTGAGGGTCATGAAAACGCCTTGGGTCTCAATCTCCTGGAATATTACACCTCTCAAAACATTGTCCGGCAAAGTATCGAGAGTAAAAGGACCCTCGTGGCGGGTCCGACACCGTTAGTGCAGGGGGGTACGGCATTAATTAGTCGCACTCCCATTTTTCTATCTTCCCCGAATAGTCCCGGGGAGGGGGAATACTGGGGGCTGGTGGCGATTATCATTGACCCGGAGGTGCTCTTTACCGATGCCAAACTCCTGCCGACAACCAAGGCGATCGCCACTCCTCCAGGACGCAAACCCACCCTCCCTCAATATCGCTTCCATACTCCCATTCCCGTCCAGTACGCCATTCGCGGACAAGATGGCTTGGGGTCCCAAGGGGCTGTATTTTTCGGAGATCCAGACCTGTTTAATCGTAACCCGGTTCTCCTTGATGTTTCCTTACCCAATGGATCCTGGCAAATGGCCGCCATCCCCTTAGAGGGATGGCCCGTAAGTAGACCCATTGGCTGGTTATACTCCCTAGGCGGTTTTTTAGCCTTCTCCTGTGGATTATCTACTTTTATTTGGGTCAGAAAACCTTGGGAAATGGAGTTGGCGGTGGAACGGGCCACCTCAGCCCTCCAAAAGAGTCAGGAACGCTATGCGATCGCCGTTGCCGGGGCCAATGATGGCATCTGGGACTGGGATTTGAACGCCCAAGAAATCTATTTTTCTCCCCGGTGGAAGTCGGCGATCGGTGCTCACCCCCACGAAATCGGGTCCAATCCCGATGAATGGTTCAGCCGCATTCACCCTGATGACTTGGAACGAGTCGAAGCCGATATTCAAGCCCACTTAAAAGGCCGTAGTCCTCACTTACAAACAGAATATCGGATCTTGCATAAAAATGGGTCTTACCTTTGGATGCTAGTTCGGGGGATGGCAGTTCGGGATGCCGATGGCAATCCCTATCGGTTTGCCGGGTCCCAAACGGATATTACCGATCGCCGACGGGCCCGAGAGGCCCTGCGAGTCTCTCAGGAAAAGTTTTCTAAAGCCTTTCGCGCTTCTCCTGATGCGATCGCCATTACCACCCTGGAGGAAGGGCGTTATATTGAAGTGAACGATCGCTTCTTAGAAATGTCCGGCTTTGAGTGGGCTGAAGTCATCGGCAAAAACTCAACGGATCTGAATATTTGGGTCTATGAAGCGGAACAAAAAACCTGTATTCAGGAATTACAAACCTGTGGTCGAGTCATCGATCGTGAAATTCACTTTAGAATGAAAGCCAGGGAAATTCGAGTCGGCTTATTCTGTGCTGAATCCATCGTTCTAGAAGGGGTTCCCTGTGTCGTCTCCATCACCCGGGATATCACCGAACGCAAACAGTATGAAGAAAAATTATACCATACCACTTCCGAACTCCAAGCCATTTTTAAAGCCCTTCCAGATTTATACTTTAAACTCGATAACCAGGCCATAATTTTAAATTATCAAGCTGGAAAAGTCTCAGACCTTTACCGGCCTCCGGAAGAATTTCTAGGACGTAAAATTACTGAAGTCCTACCCTCCAATGTCAGTCAAACCTTTATAGAAGCGCTGAATGAAGTTAAAGCCAATCGCGATTTAGTTTATCGAGAATATGCCTTACCCATGAACGATCGCCTCCAATACTTTGAAGCGCGACTGCTTCCCCTCCTGGAAAACCAAACCATCGTAATTGTCCGAGACATTACCAGTCGCAAACAGGCGGAAATCATGCTATACGAGGCCAAAGAAGCTGCCGAAGCCGCCAACGAAGCCAAAAGTATGTTTTTGGCTAACATGAGCCATGAACTGCGAACTCCCCTGAATGCGATCGTTGGCTACAGTGAAATCCTCGAAGAAGAAGCCGAAGAAGTCGGCATCCCCGATTTTATTCCCGACTTGAAAAAAATTCAGTTTGCCGGAAAGCATCTCTTGAGCCTAATTAATGATATTCTCGACCTCTCCAAAATTGAAGCCGGTAAAATGGATATTTACCTAGAAACCTTTGAGGTAAACCAGGCGATCGAGGCAGCAGTGGCGACCATTTACCCCTTAGTACAGAAAAACGGGAATCAGCTCCAGGTTAACACTCCCCCCGATCTGGGCCAAATGTATTCCGATTTAAGCAAAGTTCGGCAAGTGCTATTAAACTTATTAAGCAACGCCGCTAAATTTACGGAAAATGGGACAATCACCTTAGAAGTGAGACTCTTTCCCGATCGCGTATTTCCCCCCAATCCTCCCCCGGACTGGATTGAATTTCAGGTGAGTGATACCGGAATTGGGATGACATCAGAGCAGATGGAGCAGATTTTTAATGCCTTTACTCAGGCTGACCCCAGTACCACCCGTAAGTATGGAGGAACCGGCTTGGGATTGGCGATCACTCAGCGATTCTGTGAAATGATAGGAGGGGAAATCTCAGTTTCCAGCGAACTCGGATCCGGATCGACTTTTACGGTCCGCCTGCCTTACCGCTTTCAATTTCCGGCCAACCTCATGGAGTAACCAAACTACTCAAAACCAATCACGAGTTCAGGCATTGTTTTGAAAAGTACCCAGTTGAAGGAGGGAAGGATGATCGGGTTTTACACCGAGTTCGGGTTAGGAAAAGAAAATGGGCGTATAACCCTTACCCTGGCTAATCTTAGCAAGGGACAGCCTCCAGTGACTCGATTCATCCTAAATCCGGTTGTCAGAAACCTATTGTACTCTTTAGCCCGCGCAGGCGGGCTTCGTTCGTATAGCCCCAGGCTTCAGCCTGCGGGTTTTTACAGACCTTTGACTTTAGTCCGTGCAGGCGGGCTTCGTTCGTATGGCCCCACCCTTGAGGGTGCGGGTTTTTACCCGGGGTTAGTATTCTCTGGGTCAGTATAGGGAGGACTGCGATCGTGCTTTATCCAGAACAAGACCAGCTAACCCTGGATTCCACCTTGGCGGATTTACCGTCCCATGATTTTCAAGTCCCCGCCTCCACCCTCGGACAGGTTGTCAGCCAAGCCTTTCAAGCTCATCCGGAGTTACCCGGCGTGATGATTATCTCCGAGGAACAACCCCTCGGCATCATTTCCCGTCGGAAATTTTTTGAATGGCTGAGTCGTCCCTACGGATTAGAAATTTATCTCAAACGTCCCATGTCCGTCCTGTGGAGTACGATCCAAGCGGTGGAAACCCAATCGGGCATCTATTCCCCGCCCCTTCATCTCCCGGCATCCTGTAAAATTCACGAAGCGGTTGATATTGCCCTAGCCCGTGACCCCCACCAAGCTTACGAACCGATCGCCCTGAACTTCCCCGATGGACAAGTGCGATTTTTAGATTTGCATATCCTCTTAGTCGCACATTCTCGCCTCTTCCAACTGGCGAATCAAACCATTGAAGAGAAAAAAGATGCGGCGATCGCTGCCAACCGCGCTAAAAGTCAATTTTTAGCCAACATGAGTCATGAACTCCGAACCCCGCTCAATGCCATCCTCGGTTACAGTGAAATGTTACAAGAAGATGCCGAAGACATGGGCCAAGAAGACCTAAGCTTGGATCTTCAAAAAATTCACGGTGCCGGAAAGCATTTACTCGGGATTATCAACGATATCCTCGACCTGTCTAAAATTGAAGCAGGTCGCATGGAACTGTACTTAGAACCCTTCGACATTGAATCCACCCTCCAGGAAGTGGTCAGTACCATCGAACCCCTAATCGAAAAAAATACCAATCAGATGGCGGTCCGATTTGCGCCGGAACTCGGCTCAATGTGGGCTGATTTAACCAAAGTTAGACAGAATTTATTTAACCTGCTCTCCAATGCGGCTAAATTTACAGAAAATGGCACAATTTCCCTGGAAGTTACCCGTCTCCCTAACCCCCAACCCCAAGAGTCTGCCCATGAAGTCCTCTGTGCAGTTCTCGCACAACCACCCGAATCTGCCTATTTAACCCCAGGAGTTCCTCACGCTGAATCCGATTGGATTTGCTTTAAAATCAAGGATACAGGAATTGGGATGACACCGGAGCAAATCAATCGGTTATTTGAGGCGTTTACTCAAGCGGATGCCTCCACGACGCGCAAGTATGGCGGGACGGGTCTGGGGTTGGCGATCGCCAAGC
Organism: Oscillatoria sp. HE19RPO; assembly: GCF_024220515.1. Lineage (GTDB taxonomy): Bacteria > Cyanobacteriota > Cyanobacteriia > Cyanobacteriales > Laspinemataceae > Laspinema. Next base: position 1,644 of record NZ_JAMXOT010000314.1, on the reverse strand, counting down.
GATTCTGTGAGATGATGGGGGGTGATATTACTGTCACCAGTCGCGAAGGAGAAGGGTCTACCTTCACCATGCTCCTTCCGGCACAAGTAAAAACCCTCCCCACCCTAGAACAGGACTCCTCCAAGGCAGACTTAGAGGCACTCCCAGATACGGGAAAAACAGTTTTGGTGATTGATGATGACCCGACGGTTCATGAACTGATGCAGCGGTTTTTGACCAAAGAAGGCTGGGGGGTAGCAGTCGCCTCCTCGGGGGATAGAGGATTAGAACTCGCCAAAGAACTGCACCCCGATGCCATTACCCTCGATGTGATGATGCCGCATCAAGATGGCTGGTCCGTTCTGTGCGCCCTCAAAGCAGACCCAGAACTCGCCGATATCCCCACCATTGTTCTCACAATGATGGATAATAAGCCAATGGGGATGGCTCTAGGCGCTTCGGATTACATGACTAAACCGATCGATCGCCATCGCTTGATTGCACTGTTGCATAAGTATCAGCAACGCCAATCAGAATCCTCCTCAGACCAAAATTCGGTAGAATCGATTTTGATTGTGGAGGATGATCCTGCGACTCGGGATCTGCTGCATCGGGTCCTGGAGAACCACGGCTGGAAAACCTTTGTGGCCGAAAATGGTCGTCGCGGTTTAGAGGCGATCGCCGCTCATCCCCCGGATTTAATTTTACTCGATTTAATGATGCCAGAAATGGATGGATTTGAGTTTTTAAATGCTTTAAAACAATATCCTCACTGGCGATCGATTCCCGTCGTCGTCATGACTGCCAAAGATATCACGCCCCAAGAGTATCTACAACTCAAAGGCTCAGTCCAAACCATCCTCCAAAAACAAGGCTTAAGTTTCGAGCGCCTCTGCACCGAAATTCGCACCATGATCGCCGAAGCTTGTCACCGTCAAAAAGTCGGATGAAACCCTCACGTTCCAGTGACCTTTTCTCCCTTACAAAAGTAGTTTTTTTACCTCCAGTCCCCTCCCCTTGGCCTAATCTTGTAGGGGTTTTGTAGGGGCGCAATGCTTGCGCCCTCTAGCTTTGGAAAACAGTCCCTAGCTTTGGAAAACAGTCCCTAACTTTGGGCGCAAGCATTGCGCCCCTACATAAAATAACGATTTTTCGTAGGCGGCTTCAAAACCCCTACAAGATTAGCCCCTTGGCAAGGGGAGGGGACCATCAGGTGCAGTTAAGCGTAAAAAACATACTTTTGTAAAACCCTTTTCCCCCTAGGCACGGCAAAAAAAAAGAAAAGTGAAAGGGATTGCAATCCTCTCTCGCCCATTTTGAACTTCCCGAACAACCCAAGACCCCATCATTTTTACTTTTAGGTGAGAAATATCGGAACTTATATAACCTGGACAACTCTCAAATGCTCCGGTGAAATATCCACCCCCTCAAAGCTGAGTTCCTCCTCGCTGCTCTCCAATTCGGGAAGTGAATAAATTCTCACCTATTATAGCTTAAGAGCTTAAATACAACAATTTGTGAATCAATAAGGGGATTCCAACAAATAAATCATCCTTGCTTTGATGCGATCGCACCTAACAAGGCTCTTTTAGCCCGCGCAGGCGGGCTTTGTCCGTGTAGCCCCAGGCTTGAGCCTGCGGGTTTTTTGAAGGTTTTATTTTTTGG
>NZ_JAMXOT010000493.1 GCF_024220515.1 Oscillatoria sp. HE19RPO | reverse complement strand
TGCAACGGTCATGCCCTCTAACTCAGGGCGCGAGTAGGTGCTCATTTTTATCATCTCTCCAACGAAAAGTGATATAGACAGAGGAAAGGACAGGCCATGCGGATGCACCCTGACAACAGACAGCACCTCGCTGCCTGTCCTTTAGTGTTCGTATCCAAGTCTTATTTTGAGATATCAAATTTGATTTATCGAGTATGGGATTTCAAAATGAGATGTCATTGTGTTAAAGTGATGTCAAGAAAAGATCGTAGACAGGAAGGTGATTCACCTTTGGAGGAGTTACGTCTAGCGCGTACCGAGTTAACTCAAGATGAATTTTGCGTAAGGATAGGGATCCCCCGCGCCACCTACCATCGGTGGATAAAGGGACAGACAGAAGCTAAACCCACGATTAGACAGCTCAAGGCATTAGCTGAAATTCTAAAGATTGAGCGGATAGATGAGTTACCCGATGACTTCGGGCCTCGGGTGCGATCGCACTCCCAAGAGGAGAGCGAATAAAAACAGACCCTCTGCCGTTCGTGACAGAGGGTCCCTTTAGATTGCGATTAAGACTGAGGAGGATTTTTTGGCAATGCTAGGGAACGAACCGGGGAGATTTTTAGCAGACTACACCTATCCAAACCCAGAGGGAGGGGACCCGCTAATTTTTGAGGAATATGATTGCCCCTGGTGTGACGATGGTTACTGGTATTTCACCGATTCAGACGGGATAGAACAGTGTGAACAATGCGATGAATGCGACGGTAACGGAACCATCACGGTGAGGATTCGGTAGATGGCTGAAAAAATAGAATGCCCTCGGTGCAAGGGAACCGGGGAATATCGCACCTATTACCGGATCCAAGATGACGGCGAGATTACCGGATATGAGATTACCGGGGACCTTCACTGGATACGGTACAGTTGCGGGTTTTGTGACGGTACAGGGAAAGTAGATCCGGATACCGCTTATTGGTGTGAAGAGTGCAAGGGAACCGGGGAAGATTCAGAGGGTTACGAGTGTTCTGCCTGCGATGGAACGGGGATTGATAACGATGGACCTTGGGCTGATGAGTTTATAGAGGATACAGGAGATGATTACCCAATTGAATCTTTTTGACCCTGAAAAATACTCAACCCCATCATGCGGAGGTAAACCGGATTGGTATTACGACACCCATGATGGGGTTGAGGATGTTCCCTCTGTTAGCCCGAAAAAAAAAGAAAACGGATCCACGGAAATTAATAAGGCAAG
>NZ_JAMXOT010000313.1 GCF_024220515.1 Oscillatoria sp. HE19RPO | reverse complement strand
CCTAAATGATAGCTCAAAATAGTTTCTCTTAAATATCCTTTGTCGTCAAAAGCTTCCCCACAAACATCCCAATCAATGATTTCTGGATAGCGCTGCATCGTTTCAAAGATGTAACTTTTCAGCATTCGCGAAAATTGATAACCTTCCATATCCCTCACCCAGTCTGGGATTGAGCGCGCCCAAATCATCATGTGCCCTCTGACAGTGAGAAGGTTTTGGGTAGCAAAATTTACAATCCAATCACTCTGTTTAAAATCCCAGCTATCAGGAGATTTACCCACTCGTCCTAATTTCAAAGAGTTAGAAGGGGTGAGCTGGTTAAAGTTTTGCGTTACTAATTCCTGAAGTTTTTCCTGTGCTAAGAGGTGAAAGTAATCCTCTGCGGTTCCCAGGAATAAATTGGAGGGAATCAAATATTTTAGGCTCACGATATTTAGAGGGCTGCAAGACGAGAACAAAGGATTAAAAAGCGCTTTTCTTCTCGTTATCAGGGTATCGATAGAAGAAGAAAAGCGCTTTAATAGTTGTGGTGACAGTTTGAATAAAATCAGCGCATCTATCCTCTGGCGACGATGGGTTAAGGTGCTGGAGCCGCTGCGCCCATTTGTGCCACTGTATGAACATCGGTATTAAGTTCCGGAAATGCCGGTTCAGAGATTAAGGGAGTTCTCCAAATGTATTTCCGGTCCCAGGGGGTTACTAATCCCATAATCTGTTCAGTTATCTCTGGTTTTATGGCGCCTTTCCCATTGGCACCAGTTCCACTAATTAGCCATGAGCGCAGTTCGGCAACTCCAATTGTCCGACTCAAACTAATAGAAAATGAATTGCGTTGAATAACTTGGTTCGTAACCCCTGCGACACCGGTTTTGTAATATTTCACCGGAATACCCGTTCCGGGAATTAGTAGAATCTTGTATTGATAACTTCCGCGTTGTCCCCGCAAGGCGAACATTCTTTTCTCATTGGTTTGAGCCGGATTTGCAGGTTCTGATTTTCCAAAAGTCCCAATACGGGGATTTGCAATCGTCAGCCCTAGCCATGCTGCAATACAGTCTTTGATGAAGCATCGCTCGTTCCCCTCTGGCGTTGGGTTTTGTGCCGTTTTGTCTAGAGCAATTCCGGTTTCTGCTTCGATATAATAACCGGGTAAAGGTCCTGGGGTTAAAACCATAAAATTTGCTTTGTTTTTGAAGTTTGTTTGCAGAAAAAATGCTTATCGGAATCAACAAGTCTGACACCAATAAGTTTTTTAGAAGCCTATCAAAAGCCTCTTTGGAGCCTATCGGAAGCCTATCGAAAGCCTATCGGAAGCCTATCGTGAGCTTACCCTGAGCCTATCGTGACCCTATCGTGAGCTTACCCTGAGCCTCACGAAAGCATCACAAGAGCATCACGAAAGCATCACAAGAGCATCACAGAAGCATCACAATAGCGGCTTGAATATCATCGCTAGATAGTAGGCTTATCGGCTCCTTATCACTATATCGGTAAAATTGCATAAAAACAGGATAAACGGTTCTTAAACCGTCCATCGCACCTTAAGGTACGATTATTTTTTTTAATTATTTCCGTATGCAACGACCCAATCAGGTACAGTCTTTCTAGCACCCGTGGAAAAATATTTCCCATATTTAGGATAGACGGTAATTTCTTTAAAAT
>NZ_JAMXOT010000492.1 GCF_024220515.1 Oscillatoria sp. HE19RPO | reverse complement strand
ATTCCAACAAATAAATCATCCTTGCTTTGATGCGATCGCACCTAACAAGGCTCTTTTAGCCCGCGCAGGCGGGCTTTGTCCGTGTAGCTCCAGGCTTGAGCCTGCGGGTTTTTTGAAGGTTTTATTTTTTGGAGTTCCCTAAGTTCGGGCTAACAGAGGGGCCGCACCAAGCAGGGTTTTGGTGTAGGGATGTTGAGGATTTGTGAAAATCTCGCGGGTGTTGCCGAGTTCCACAATCTGCCCGGAATTCATCACCGCAATGCGATCGCAGAAAAACCGCGCCACCCACAAATCATGGGTAATAAACAAATAAGTCAGGTCAAATTCCTGCTTTAACTCCAACATCAACTCCAACACCTGAGTTTGAACACTGGCATCTAACATACTCACCGGCTCATCACAAATCAGTAACTGAGGCTGAGTAATCAAAGCGCGGGCGATCGCCACCCGTTGCTGTTGACCCCCGGACAAATCCGAAGGATAGCGATCGTAAAAGTCCGATGCGGGAGTCAACCCCACCCGTTCCAACATCTGCATCACCAATTGTTTAGCTTGTTCCGGCGTGGCTAACTTATGAATAAACAGAGGGTCAGCAATGCTTTGTCCCACCGTCATCATCGGATTGAGACAAGCGTGGGGGTCTTGAAACACCATCTGGATCTGTCTGCGTTGCTGCTGCATGGACCGACGAGACAGTTGGGTGAGTTCCTGACCTAAAAATTCCACATTGCCACCCGTAGGGGTCACCAATTGTAAAATTGTGCGAGAGAGGGTACTTTTTCCACAGCCCGATTCTCCCACTAACCCGAGAATTTCTCCTTTGTAAATCTGTAAATTAACCCCATCCACCGCTTTAATCGTCTGGTTTTGTTTACCTGACAACCAGCGATCGAGTAAGTTGGTTTCTAGGGTATAGTGTTGCTGCAAGTCTTTCAGAGAAAGCAAAGGAGTGGATTTAAGGTCTGGAGGAGTTTGTACTGCATCCGGGTCGATCGCCTGAATATGTAAGGCAGCTTTGAGCAGGGATTGTGTATAGGGATGTTGCGGATTAAACAAAACTTCTTGCGTTTTGCCGGTTTCCACCATTTCGCCTTTATACATAACAGCAATGCGATCGCAATATTCCCCCACCATTGCCAAATCGTGAGAAATCAGCAACAGCGCTAAATCCCGGTCCCGACAGAGGCGCGTGAGTTCCTGTAAAATTTCCGCTGAAACCGTCACATCTAAACTGGTGGTCGGTTCATCGGCCACAATTAACTTCGGATCCAGCAACAGTGCCAAGGCGATCGCCACCCGTTGACGCATCCCCCCACTAAACTCATGAGGATATTGGGACCATCGCGCTGCCGGAATCTTCACCGCCTCCAAAGTGGCGACTGCCTTTTCCTTAGCCTGTTTTCGGCTTAAATTCGGTTGATGAGCCTTCAGGGTTTCTATACAATGCTCCCCAATCGTCATCAAAGGGTCTAACCTCGTCATCGGGTCTTGAAAAATCAGGGCCACCGCTTCTCCCCGAAACCGGCGTAACTCCGATGGCGTCAAGTCAAACACTGGTTGACCCTTAAAGTACACTTGTCCCTCGACTAAGCTAGAAGGCGGCAATAATCGCATCGCGGCGCGTCCTAAAGTAGACTTCCCGCAGCCCGATTCTCCCACCAATCCCATCCGTTCCCCGGGTGACAGGGTAAAAGACACCCCATTCACCGCCCAAACCGACTCACTCCCACCCCCACCACGTCCGGAAGGGTAGGCAACTCGCAGATTTTCTACACAAAATAAAGCGTCATTCATATTTGTTGGTGGTTGGTTATTGGATGGGAAGTAGGAAGGAGGGGGTTCATGTTCGTAGTAACGACTTCAGTCGTTACCGCGTGACTTGGCGTCAGCCAATTCACGCACCCCTGTCCGGATCCTCCAGTTTCTTCGGGGAGATGGGGTTCATGTTCGTAGTAACGACTTCAGTCGTTACCGC
>NZ_JAMXOT010000312.1 GCF_024220515.1 Oscillatoria sp. HE19RPO | reverse complement strand
TGGAGTTCCCATAAATGTAGAGGCGATTCGCGAATCGCCTCTACATTTACAATAGAAGTCCTGCCGAAGTCCTAGAGTCTAAATGAATAAACTCTACAAATTAGATTCAGACTCCCGATATCCCCGTTCCCCTAAATATTGATACTTTGGGGAATTTGAGAAGGCAGCAAGAACTTATAAGGCATAATCCGCGAAGAATTTTTCTTAGTAATTTCCTTTTCGATATCTTTCAATCGATTTTGAAACTTACCCAGAGCCGCCTTCACTTTGGAATCCGTGAACTGTTTTTTGCCATAGCCCCCCAACTGAGTATAGTAGACCGCACCCAGCAAATAACAGACCTTAATTTGATTTTCAGCTTTTTCTAGGGAAGGTAGCCACTCCATCCAATCCATTGATTCATCTGGATTAGTTGGGGCCGGGGAATAAACCGCTAACGGAAAAGCTGGAGCATAAGTCATCAGTTCATTCTGGGGAAAATTCATCGCTGCGTGTTGAGCGCTGGCGATGAAAATGACACTACAGACCGTATCAATCAAATAATCCAAAGTTTTAATGGCACCCGAGGCATCTTCCCCAAAATTCTTGAGGCGACCGCCCGCATCAGACACTAATTCTTGGGCCCAACGTTGTAAATCTGCATCCGCAACAATCTGAGCATCACTGGTATAGCAAAGCCGCAAATAATCACTCACCCATTCATGAAGGGCATTCCAAATCAAGAAACCATCATCGCGATAGGGATACTCCGGTAACTGAGCGCTATTGGTGACCCCGCGACTAGCCAGAAGTTTGGGGAAGCTCACCTCATTGAAATTGTGAAGATGGCTTTGTGCGCCTTTAACCGCAATCAGGCCATCATTCTCGATTGTACTGGCGAGTAACTTATCAACGTCCCTTCCTGGGGCGATCAAGGTTTTATGAGCGCCATAATTGATTAAAACAGTTCCCTCAAAGTGAGGATCGAGCAACACCCGTAAACGGTGGGTCCGGGGTAATATCCGCTTAGTGGCTAGGACAAACGGTTCAATCACTAAGTGAGTCTGACCCAGGTGACTCACCAGTTCGAGATAGTTGACATTTGCCATTTGCAAGATGGTCTTAGCCACCATCCAACTCTCGCCCTTGAGTGGGGTAAAAACTGGCCCTGTACAATCGGCCCCAGGCTGGCACTGAATTGCCACCGGGAGCAAATTCCGCGATGAACAGCCTTGTGGGGGGACCGCAAATAGTCCTAAAGGCGCATAAGTATATTTTTGCTGGTCGGGAAATGTCCCATTTTCCATGCCTTCCAACATGGAATAATCGGCTTTATAGAGCCGCCCTTCCTTCACCGCTGCGGCCAGAGAGTCTGAAGTCCCGATAATCTTTGCATATCCTCCCTCTGGCAATTCTTGGGTGAGGCGGACTACGAAGGGGTCGCCCTCAGCAACCTGCTGTAGCATCACCGCATTAGGTCCTGCCACCTGCATATAGGCAAACACCTCATCCTCCTGAAACCGTGAACTAATCTTCGGTAAAGAGATCCGGGTAAATAATTGATTGTAGTCGTTCAGACTAGGTGCTGCCGCAAATGAATCCACAGAAAAAGAAACTTCCCCGGAGGTAGCTTGTTGCTCATCTAGCTCAATCAATTTGCCACTAGATGTAATCGCTTCCCGGAAGGCTGCCAGGAGGGAGTCTGAGATGCCTTCTGACTCTTCCGTACCCGAGGGCAAGCTAAAGGAAACCTCTTCCGAACTGGCAACTTGCTCATCAATTTCCCGGATTTGTGCTTCCAGTTCGGATTCCGGGGCGGAGGAAATGTCAAAGGACACTGAGGAGGAATCCACAGGGGCCAGTTCGTCAGAAATCTCTCGGGTTAAGGCGGCTAATTGTAACGCAACTTGCTCTAGGTCTTGGTCACTATCGGCAGATTGGATTTGTTGTTCTAGTTCTTCTAACGCTTGGGCTTTTTCATTGAGTAAGTCAAGATCTGCTTCTGGGCCTTCAGTCACGCTGAAAGAAACGAGTTCGCTCCCTTCGGTGACCAGTTTGCCAATGGCTTTATTCACCGTAATAACGGCAAGTTTATGCAGGACTAAAAATATCCACTTGGGATTGGGCAACTCTTCGAGGGGTAGATGCAAGCCGCTGTCTAACAAGGGTGGCCCTTCGGTCATGGCTAGAGGCGGAATATAATTATAATTATATTGATAGGCCTCACTCCCCAAGCCTTTGCGAATGGTGACGACTAATTTATACAAATTCAACAGAGTTTTTTTGACCGTAGCACTGTTCATGACGGTATAGGCTTGCATCAAAGATACAGACATATTTTCTCCTAGATTTACCCAGCATTATTTGTGGAATTCCCACGGATCATCCCTGAATTGCTCGCTGCTCGGTCTATCTGAAACCGGAGTTCTCTTGAGTTCATTAGAACTGTAGAACTGCTGTTAAAACTACCATATTCGCTCTAGGTTTTTTGTAACATTTATATAAATTTTGTGAAGAATACTTAACATAAGTTCAACTAATGGGAAAGCCGCCCAAACCCTTCTCATCTGAGGATTCAACCTGGAGCGAATAGCTGGAGACTCCTATAATTCCTGAGCTCAGAGAAAATTTAATAAATATTAAAGATTCTTGACGGCCAAGGGTAAGCTATGCTCCAATTAATTATCACTAAAACCTTTAACACTCCCATGCCGATTGAAACTGTACCCGGGACTAAGTTAAATTACTACCTGATCGCGTTTGATGCAAAAGGCAAAGAGCGAGAGGAAGAAGGCGGACTGATCAGCCAAAAAGCCTTAGAGTTCTTGAAGAATGAACCCATCACCGATGTATTCATCATGAGTCACGGATGGATGGGTGATATGCCGGCTGCACGATCTCAGTACAATAACTGGATTGGCGCAATGGCAAAACAAAGCGCCGACCTGGAAAAAATCAAACAGATTCAACCGGGATTTCGTCCCTTATTAATTGGCCTGCACTGGCCCAGCAAACCCTGGGGTGATGAAAATTTAACCAGTGCGAATGTGTCTTTTAGTGTGGGAGAAGAGGATCCGGTCGATCGCCTCGTAGATGAATATGCCGATCGCATTGCCAACACCGAACCGGCAAGAGCAGCATTAGAAACCATCCTGCGATCGGCGATGGACAACAACGACCCAGAGAGCTTACCCCCAGAAGTCGTCTCCGCCTACGAAGTCTTAAACCAAGAAACGGATTTGGGATCTGAAGGAGAAGGGGCCGCACCGGGTTCCGATTGGGATGGGTTCGATCCCGAAGAAGTCTATCAAGCCAGTTTAATGTCTGATGAATCCGTCAGCTTTGGCCTGGTGAGTTCAACAGCGAATAAGGTCTTGGACCCTCTGCGGCTGTTCTCCTTTTGGAGCATGAAAAACCGCGCTCGCCAAATTGGTGAAACAGCGGGATTTAACCTCTTAAAACAGCTTCAAGAGACCGCTGCGGACAGCGTGAGATTCCACCTCATGGGTCATAGTTTCGGATGCATTGTGGTCTCTAGCATCCTCAACGGACCGAAAGGAACGGGTGCTTTAGTCCGTCCCATAGATTCGGTACTTTTGGCACAAGGAGCCGTCTCCCTCTGGTCTTACTGCGCCAAAATTGCCTACGAACGTAATCGTCCCGGTTATTTCAACACCATAATCGCCCAAGGGAAAGTGGCCGGGCCCATCGTGGTCACCTATTCCGAGTACGACTATGCCGTAGGCCGGATGTATCCTCTGGCAGGAAAAATCGCCTTTAGTAGCGTAGACTTTGCTCCAGGGAAACTGCCTAAATATGGCGGAATTGGCAGCTTTGGTATCGCCGGAGATGACCTAAAAACGGAAGATATCAATATGCTCCCGGCTGATGGTCGCTATCAATTTAAACCGGGCACTATCTACAACCTAGAAAGTAGCCAATTCATTTGTGATGTATCCTCTGGATTTGGCACCGGGGCTCATAATGATATTGATAAACCAGAAGTGGCTCATGCCTTCTGGTGCGCAGCTTATCCGATATAAGGGCTAGGAAAAGACTCGGTGAAGTGCGGTTGAGTACGGGGAAACCCGAGGGCGACTCAACCGCATCCCATGATGCGATGATCGCGTTTGCATTGATTCTTAGTCCGGTGATTCAGGGTGAATCCCCGCTGAATGAGTCGTTATCCATAGAGGAAGCAAAGCAATGACGGATGAGCTATATTTTATTAATGGAATTAATGGGGCAACGGGAGAGTATTTACTGCCGCCCTTAACAGCGGAACAGATTTCTAAAATTGCCCAGGGGGAAGAGTTTGATCCAGAAGAACTCGACGAACTCCAGCGTAAAGATAAGGATTTCAACGACCCAGAAGCGGGCTTTGTCGTGATTGAGGGCGTAGACCCCACGAAATTAGAAGAAACAGGTTGGGGAGTTATTTTTGCCTACAATGCCGATCCAGCGATTAAAGATGCCCTCGGCGAACTGTTAGAACACCGCAAAAAGCAAGCTACCAAGAATGACGAGCGTTACTATCAGGAATATACTGGCCCCAGGGGTTATCGTCCTGGGGAGTCCAAAAGTCAATTTCTGTCCCGTCATGGTGTGGGACCCGGACCAGCAGACCCTGACAAAATGCCCTACTATCTCCTGATTGTGGGAGACCCCGCCACGATTCCCTATCGCTTTCAGTGCCAGCTTGATGTTCAGTATGCCGTGGGCCGGATTCATTTTGATACGATCGAGGAGTACGCGCAGTACGCCCGCAGTGTGGTCCAAGCGGAAACAACCAATCTGTCTCTCTCACGCAGTGCCAGCTTTTTTGGCGTCTGCAACCCAGCAGATGGGGCGACGCAGTTGAGCAGTCAAGACCTAATTGCCCCTTTGGCGGAATGGATGGTTCAAGAACATTCCGACTGGGATGTGAAAACGATTCTCAAGGAAGAAGCGACGAAGGCCCGGTTAGGGACGGTGTTAGGGGGGAGTGAGACCCCGAATTTGCTGTTTACCGCGAGTCATGGGATGGGGTTTCTCAAGGATCATCCGCTACAACTGCGGCACCAAGGGGCCTTGATATGCCAGGATTGGCCCGGTCCCAAGCAATGGCGAAAGGAAATTGCGGAAGATTTTTACTTTTCTGGGGATGATTTGGGCGAGGATGCGCGGTTACTGGGATTAATTGCTTTTCTGTTTGCCTGTTATGGGGGAGGTACGCCTCAACAGGATGAGTTTGAAGGGCACAATAAATCCATGTCCAAACGGCCAGATATTGCACCCTACCCCTTTATCGCCCAGTTGCCGAAGAAGATGCTGAGTCATCCCAAGGGGGGTGCTTTAGCGGCGATCGCTCACGTTGATCGCGCTTGGGGTTGTTCTTTTTCTTGGTCTGGTATTCGCGGTTCAAATGTCGAACGCCGCCAGTTAGCGGTATTTCAAAGTACCCTGAAGCGGATGCTGGAAGGGCATCCCGTCGGGTCAGCCCTGGAGTATTTTAATGGACGTTATGCGGAACTCTCCTCGGATCTCAATCAGGTACTAGAGGATATCAAGTTTGGTGAAACGCCGAATAATTCTCTGTTGGCGGGGATGTGGACGGCGAATAACGATGCGCGGAACTATGCGATTATCGGGGATCCAGCGGTGCGATTGGTGGTGAGTGAGGCTCCGGATGCCAATGGCGATCGCCCGACCATCGAGAAGATAAATCTGCCCACACCCACACCGCAACCGACTCCGGACACTGAGGCAACCGCGACCCAAGTACCGGGGACCGTGGACTTGAAGCAGGCTAAAACCCAGTTAGTGGCAGCCATAGAGCAGTTTATCACGAGTGCACAACAGGCTCCGAGCGAGCAGGGGGCGATCGCCCAAACCGCCGTGCCCATCGCTCAAGGTTTGTTAAGTGTACTCAAAGCATTGGGCTAATGGATGCGTAGTTGAGCCAGATATAATGTGAGTCTGGGCTGTATTACAGATAAAGAGTGGGGGCTTTCTTGCGAGACAGCCCCCACTCTTTTATGGATTGGTGGGTGGATTGTCAGGGGGGTTGATGTCATTGCATACTTGGCGATCGGTCTGAGCAGTCGGGTTGTTCAGATAGGTCTGGAGCCAACTGCAATTGAGTGACCGGATTTGATTCATGTCTCCAATCGGCCCCACACGGACGGTGTCGTCTAATAATCCCTGGCTCACCAGTAAAGTCCCATCCGGGCTGAATGCTAATTCCCATACCCCATTTTCATGCCCCTTGAGTGTAGTAACTTCCGCCCCGGATCTGTCCCAGAGTTTGATAATACCGTCTTCTCCACCCGTCGCTAACTTCCCATCTTGGCTAAACGCCACACTATAGATCGGGCCTTTATACCCCTTGAGTATATCTACCTCGTTGCCAGAAGAGGGTTCCCAAATGCGGGCGGTCCAGTCATTTCCAAGCGTTACCAGTAAATGTCCATCGGGGCTGAACTCCACCGAGCTCACGCCACCTTCATGGCCCTGAAGTTCCGGTAACGGATTGCCGGAGGAAGTTTCCCATATCTGAACGGTCCCGTCAGAGTCAGCCGTTGTAGCCAGTAAACGTCCATCGTGGCTGAACTCCACCAAGTCCACGCCACCTTCATGGCCCTGAAGTTCCGGTAACGGATTGCCCGAGGAAGTTTCCCATATCCGAACGGTCCCGTCAGAGTCAGCCGTTGTAGCCAGTAAACGTCCATCGGGGCTGAACTCCACCCTCCTCACGCCACCTTCATGGCCCTGAAGTCCCGGTAACGGATTGCCCGAGGAAGTTTCCCATATCCGAACGGTCCCGTCAGAGTCAGCCGTTGTAGCCAGTAAACGTCCATCGGGGCTGAACTCCACCCTCCTCACACCACCTTCATGGACCTTAAGTTCCGGTAACCGATTGCCCGAGGAAGTTTCCCATATCCGAACGGTCCCGTCAGAGTCAGCCGTTGTAGCCAGTAAACGTCCATCGGGGCTGAACTTCACCCAGCTCACGCCACCTTCAGGCCCTTTGAGTTCCTGTAACTTCTTGCCCGAAGAGATATCCAATATGACGATGCTGTTGTCCCCTCTCACATTTGCAGCCAGTACACTTCCATTGGGACTGATGACTATACTTCCGTCCCCTGTGCTATTCCTCTTGAATGTGGTTTGTTGCTGACTAGAGAGGCTCCAGATGCGGGCGGTGCTCTCATATCCCCTGGTAACGAGGAAACCGCCATCAGCGCTGAACGCCATGTTCTGGATACCACCTCGATGACCCTGGAGTTTAGCCCACTCATTGCCGGAAGTATCCCAGATCCGGGCGATGCCGTCGGATCCACCCGTCGCCAGTCGTTGGCCATCGGGGCTGAATGTCAAGCGATAGACCTGGCCTTGATGTCCCCGGTTGACGTTAGCTAACTCATTGCCCGCAGTATCCCAGAGGACGAGGCTGCCCTCGGACCCACCCACTGCCAATAGCCCATCACGGCTGAAACCCAGGCTTGTCACCCTTTCTTTATCAAGCTTGAGTTCAGGTAACGGTTTCCGAGAGCTATCCCACAGGGTGATGATGCCGTCATCTCCGCCACTGGCTAAACGTCCATCGGGGCTGAAGGCTATCTCAGCCAAGCCTTCATGCCCATCAAGTGAAGTGACCCGATTGCCCGTTACAGTATCCCAGAGATAGATAGTTTTCTCCCATCCACCGGTCGCCAATAACTTCCCATCGGGGCTAAACACCACACTATTCACCCAGCCTTCATGCCCCTCAAGTTTCTTTTTCAGCTTGCCGGAGGTCGTCTCCCAGAGGCTGGCCTTGCCATCATCGCTACCTATCGCCAATAACGTCCCATCAGGGCTGAACGCCATTGTATTCACCCATCCTTCATACTCCTCAAGTTTCTTTTTCAGCTTGCCGTCCGTCTCCCAGATGCAGGGTTTAGACTTGTAGTATCCGCTTGTTGCCAGTAAATTCCCATCCGGACTGAACCGGACCATCTGAAACTCGCATTCTTCTGCGCTTGCCTCACTTGCCTCAATTGTGTAGAACAGATTACCGGCCTTATCCCAAAGCCTAAGCGTGCCGTTCTTGCCACCATCATCAACCGTCGCCACTAAATCTCTTGTGGGGTGGACTGCCAAATCCAAAATTTTACCTTGATCACTTTCTAAACGGTTTATTTCCTTGCCTACACCAACGCTTTGATAAAGCGTGTCTTTGACACTCTGCTCTAAATCAGTCTGTGGCCATACCCTTTGCCAGAATGAATTCTTGAGTAGTTTCTGCGCCTGTATGCTGGCAATCCTGGCATCGAGTCCCTGATAAGTGGCGAGGTGGGATTCTGCCGATTGGACAAAAGACTCAATTTTCTGAATTTCGGCGTTTCGCCATTGATAACCCGCAAAGATGGCAAAGGCTCCACAGACGAAGGCGGCGCCGGTGGCGGCGAAGAGTTGGCGTTGTCGGCGTTGTTGTTCCTGTTTACGAAGCCGATCGCGCAATTCGACACAAGCCCCCACATATTCCGCCTCCAAGGGATTCAACCGCACGGATTTCGGTTGCTTCCACAAGCTCTCCGCATCCTCTAACCGTCCCCCCTGATGAATCAAATAAACATCCCGATCCAATTGCCCTTGATGCTGCTGCCAATCCGAGGCCGCCCGGGCAATACTCTCACGCAATTGCAAATCATTGCGGTTTTGGTCTAACCACTCCTGCAACAAGGGCCAATGGCGAATTAACGCCTCGTGAGCGACCTCCACTTCTAAACGACCTGTGGTGTCATTGCGACTGGTCACCACTAAGCGCGCCCCTTCCCCAGCCAACTGCTGCACCAGTTTCTTGGTCACATCTAGGTCACTCTCACTCGTTACCAAATCCTCTAAGTCCACTCGGCGACGGGTATCTCGTCGTTTTTCGCCAGATCCGGCAGTCTCATCTAAGCGAGTTAAGCGCAAAAAGATATTCTGGAGTTGCGGTTGCTCACTCTCGGGTAAGTTGTGATAAAAATCATTGGCGGTTTTGGCGATCGCCTGTTGCACTCCTCCGATCGCCTGATACTCTTCATCGCACAACCACCGCCCATGTCGTCGCTTCCACAACTCCTGCAAAGCATATTGCAACAAAGGCATCGCCCCGGGTTCTCCCTTGACTTCATTGAGGATGGCATTACTCAACCCCGCTTCAAATCGCAACCCCGCACTATCCGCCTGCATTTTCATGGCAATCACCAGTTCACTGGCTTCCATTGGCCCCACTAATTTCTGGCGGGTTTCTATGCGGGACCTCAAGTCCGGGTAAAAGGTACATTCTCCCAAAAAGTCCGCCCGCATGGTAATGACCACTTTCTGCCGTTGGGCAAATTTGAACAATTTTTGGATGAATTCTTGCCGGATGTCTGCGTCGTCACAGAGGGTAAACAGTTCCTCAAATTGGTCTACCACTAGCAGGGTTGGCCGATCGCTAGACTTCGAGAGGATTTCCAAGCGTTTATCCAGTTGGGCGATCGGGTCTCGCGTCGGCGTCAAATAGGCCCATCGCAGGTCGGGTTCCTCCTCTTTTAACAGAGGAATCAATCCCGCTAACACCACCGATGATTTGCCACTCCCGGATGTGCCAATCACCGCTAAGAAATTGTCTTTTGCCAATTCCTTTTGTAAGTTTTTAATCAACTCATCCCGACCAAAAAAGAATTTGTGATATCTTTTTTCCCCGAAAGAAGATAGACCGGGAAAGGGACATTCTGCCTTATAGTCCGGTGGCGCTTTCCCCAAGGCAGCGATCGCCTCAAACCCGATTTCCAGCACTTGTTCACAGAGCCCATCAATTTCACTTAACGCCTGGGTTCTCTCTTCTTTGGCGTTACGCGATTCGGCACCCCGGGTATTCTTCAGAATCTTAACTTGCTTGGAAAACCGGCGCTTGAGTACCGTAGCATTAGGCGATCGCTCTTCCAACAGCCGTTTGAGTTTCTCAATCCCATAGTCGATTTCTTCGTCGGTGAGGTCCCGGTTATCCAGGCGATCGCTAAATAACGGACGCCCTCCCAACCGGCTAAACAAAGCCGGAACCGTGATATCATGGCGTTTGCCCAATCCTGCGGTTGCCTCCTGTAGCGCCAAGTCTACTTCTCCCGACTCGCGCAGGCGTTGGTAAAAGTTCTGTCCTAAAACTAAGGCAGTTTCTACACTAACTTTCCGAGTCATTGCCACCACCGCAGGCATCCCCAATTGTCGCACCAGTCGTTGTGCTAATCCGCCTAATGCGCCTTCCGCCCTGGGGTCTGCGGTTTCACAACTGCATAGGAAGGTAAAGTGAGGTAAACTCCGCTGATGATTGCCGATGTTTTTCAGTTCCGTGAGTAGTTCTTCTGCGGGAACGGGTAGCACTTCGTCCTGTGCGGTGGCCCAATACAGCACGGTTTCCCCACTGGCAAGCAACTTGCCGTGACAGACGAAGTGCAGTAAGGTGTAAGGCTTCTCGGCATGGGTGAGTTGTTTGGACAACTCTTGCAGGGTCGGTGGACCGAGTGCGCCTTCAATCTTGTTGGCCAGGATGTCGTAAGGGATGTCTCCGAGGGCGGTTTTGACGCCGGATAGGACGCCTTCTACATCAAATGGGGTGAGTTGATATTTGCCTAAATTAGAAGGACTGGCGACAAGGACGAGGCAGCGTAGGTCTCTTCTGCCGATGGGGGGGAAACGGCGATCGACGATGGTGGGGATGTAGAGGGAAAAGGGGACGCGCTGGTCTCGCACTAGAATTTGCCAACTTCCATCGGCCTCTATCGGGGCGCACAGTCGTTCCCAATGGAGGGTTTTAATTTTATCGTTTTCGCCCGCTTCTATGGCCAGTAGGACTCTTAACAGGCAATCGGGACCGTTTTTGGAAAAGGCACGACTAAAGGTTTGGCCGACGCTGCCTTGAAAGAGGGCTTTGCCGAGGAGGGTGCCGTATTCTTTCTGGTTTTCCTGGTATTGGGTGAGAAGGGTGAAATCTTCCTGGGTCAATTTCAGGGTTTCTTGGGCGTGGTTGGTGAGTCCATCGGGTTGTTTGCACCGGACGACTATCGGCCAGCTATTTTCCCCAGATTGGCTTTGGATAGTAATCTCGAATTCAAACGCATTCATGCTGTTTGCCATTAGTTTTGATGGGGTTGACTAAATTCAAGGCAATAATTGAAGTCGGATGGAGGGGTCAAGCTGGGCAGATAACAGGTGTTCACCTGTTAATTATATCCACAGCTTTTAGAGCCAAAAACGTTTTCAGATTTTGATAAAAATAAGCGATATTCGTGGAGATATTGCTGATTTTTATCATCCAAGTAAACGAGGAATTTTATTGAGGCAAAATCCCTGAATTTTTATGAAATTGATTGATATAAAAAAACTCCATTGATTTTATCTGACCACATAAAAATCAACAATTCGGTGTGTAAAGCTGGCTTTACACACCCTATTTGTTGTTACCGTTGCGGCCAGATTTTGGCCTAAAACACCTCATCCCCGGTGGGTTCACGGCGGGGAGCTTGGTTCATTTCGTGCCTGAGTTTAGAGATGGCTTGGTAGACTTGTCGCCGGACGCGGTTGATTCCCCCGAGGGGTTGGTGTTCCGGGAGGCAGTGCCAAGGACTGAAGGACAAATTTTCGCAAAACTCTTGTTGTGCGGGAGAGTTGAAGGTTTGACGCTTAATGGTGAGGGTGGCGACTTTTTGAAAAGGCGATCGCCGCTCATCCCAATCAATCGTGCCATCTTCAATGGGCATTGTATAGGGGTCGGTTTGAAACTGAATTAAAAAATCAAACCGCGCTTCTGTTTCTTGCAAATACTCAATTAGCCCGTCCCGCAGATACTTCTCCCCATTAAAATTGGGTAAGTTTTTCAACGGAGGGGAAGTGGGGATCAGGGTAAAGCGAATGGCTCTCGGTCCCAACTTGTAGGGTAAGTTGCTCCAATATTGAACCGACAGTAAATTCGGAACCGGATCTTTAACACTCAATAGGGCGACAATAAATTCATGTAAGCGCCATTGGGCCGGATTTAAGCCAGGAAAGAAGAACCGGATCATTTTATTCTCTGCCCGTTTTTGAAAAAAGTCAAGGTAATCGATGGCATTGCGAATAAAAAAGACCGGGTAGTTAATTAACAAAAAGTCTTGGGTTTTTTCAAACTTTTCTTCAGGCAAGACCTTGAAGCCTTCTACTCCCATCAATTTGATGGCGATCCCTCGGACATCCGGCTTGTAATCGGGCCGGCTGCGTTCAAAGCCATTGGAAAACCGAATCCACACCGGATAGGTCCGGGGTTCCTTGAAGACCCCAAATCGGGCTTCTTCGGGCAGGTTTGGCTCCACGGTAAACTCGCCTCGGACGCACCCATGATCTTTGGTGTGTTGGTCTCGTTTGGCGGGTCGGTTTCCTTCGGGGTAGGTTTGAGCGATCATCGCGCGGGTAATTTGCTCGATCGCCTCAATAGCTGCGGCTTCCCCTGGAGGTGGGTACTCTTGGTAAAGTTCTAGTTTCTGTCCCTGACTTGACATGGGTTTAGCTCAATTGTAACTTGGATCCGAGTTGTAAAGAACTCTCTTGAACTCTGAGTTCAGTGGTGGCTATTATTCTATGCGAGTTAGCTGGGCGATCGCGCTAATTTTATTGTTAAGTTTTAAGAAGGACTTGCTCATGTCTCGGGGTTCATCTCGGGATAGGATCCAGCCCAAGGGTTAACCCGACAGAAAAACTTGACGGGTTGGAGTTGCCTAGCCACCACGGTTAGGAAGGAATTACTCCTCGTCTTGATGAAAAACTGTTACCCTGATTTTAGCTCAGACACCTGACTTCCATTGCAAAAATACTCAAACTAACTTAACAGGAAAAATTATGCTCTCTTTTGCGGGTTATGAAATATTAGAAGAACTTCACGAAAGTAATCATACGATTGTTTGTAGAGGCCGCAAAGAGGGCCAAATCCAAACGGAAATTCTCAAGTTCTTAAAAACCGAATATCCCTCTCCTACAGAAATTGCCAAATTCCGACATCAATATGAAATTGTCAATTCGTTAAGTATCCCAGGGATTGTTAAACCTTTAAGCCTGGAAAGCTGGGGTCGAGGGTTGGTTTTAACAATGGAAGATGCGGGTCCTTCATCGGTCCAACAACTCCTATCTACGCAAAGCATGGGCTTAGAAACCTTTTTTAAAATCGCGATTTCCGTGACGAAAAGCTTGGGAGAAATCCATCAACAATCCATTATTCATTTAGATATTAAGCCGCAAAATATTGTGGTGAATCCTGACCCCTTCCGAGTAACCCTAATCGATTTTGGCATTTCTACTCGTCTGGAACGCTCCCACCAAACCTTGAGTAATCCGAATTTACTTGAAGGGACTCTAGCTTATATGTCCCCGGAACAAACCGGGCGGATGAATCGCTCTATTGACTACCGCACGGACTTCTATTCTCTGGGTGTTACATTTTATCAAATGCTCACCGGAGAGCTTCCGTTTCCCACGACTGACCCGGTGGAAATGGTTCATGCTCATATTGCCAAACAACCGATTTCCCCCCACCAAGTTAATCCCGAAATTCCTCCAGTTGTCAGTGCAATTGTGCTGAAATTGCTCTCTAAAACCGCCGAAGAAAGGTATCAAAGTGCCTATGGGTTAAGCTATGATTTAGAAAAATGCTGGAGGCAATGGCAAGAAACGGGCCAGATTGAGGGGTTTACTCCTGGGGAACAGGATACCTCGGATAAATTCCAAATCTCCCAGAAACTGTATGGCAGAGAAACGGAAATTGCGGCATTAATGGCAGCGTTTGGACGGGTCAGCGGAACAGTCCAAGGTGCACCCACTCCAGAAACCCCTGGAACGGGAATCGAACTGATGTTAGTCTCAGGGTTTTCGGGGATTGGTAAGTCGGTGATTGTTCAAGAAATTCACAAACCGATCGCCCAACAACGGGGCTATTTTATCTCGGGAAAATTTGACCAATTCAACCGGGATATTCCCTATCAATCCCTGATTCAAGCCTTCCAAAATCTGATTCGCCAAATTTTAACGGAGACCCCGGAACGATTGGCGCGGTGGCAAGAGCGGATTGTCGAAGCGTTAGGAACAGAAGGACAGGTAATTACTGATGTAATTCCGGAATTAGAGTTACTGATTGGGGTGCAACCTCCGGTTCCGGACTTGCCGCCAACGGAAACCCAAAACCGATTTAATTTACTGTTTCAAAAGTTTATTGCAGTTTTTGCCCAAAAAGAACATACCCTGGTACTCTTTTTGGATGATTTGCAGTGGGTGGATTTGGCTTCGTTGAAACTGATTCAACGATTAGCAACGGCGTCAGAAAGTCAAGCTTTACTGGTGATTGGGGCCTATCGGGATAATGAAGTGGATGCGGCTCATCCGTTAATCTCGGCGATCGAACAGATGGAGAACCAGGGAGCCATTATTAATCGGATTGAACTGCAACCGCTCAAGTTAGAAGATATCAATCAATTGATTGCCGATACTCTGTACTGTTCGGTAAGCAAAAGTCTACCCCTGGCCGAGTTAATTGCCCAGAAGACTCAAGGTAATCCATTTTTTATAAACCAGTTGCTCAAATCGCTTTATGACAGTAATCTGTTAACCTTTCAGTTTCCAGATGGGGAAAGCAAGGGGGAGTGGTCCTGGGAAATGGACCAAATTCAAGCGGTGGGGATGACGGATAATGTGGTCGAATTAATGACCCAAAATATTCAAAAACTGGACCCAACGGTCCAGGAAAGTTTGAAGATAGCCGCTTGTATTGGGAATAGTTTTGATTTGAAAACTTTGGCGGTAGCCCGGGAACAATCCCAGATTACAGTAGCCCGAAATTTGTGGCCAGCAGTGCGCGAAGGATTCATCTTTTCTAGCAAGAATGATAGTTTTTTGCCGGAAAGTAGTGAAGAAACTGCCGCCTCCTTACAAGATAGCGATTTTAGGATAGAATACAAGTTTCTGCACGATCGCGTTCAACAGGCGGCCTACTCATTAATTCCGGAATCAGAACGGTCCCTTACTCACTTACAGATTGGCCAGTTAATTCTCAGTCATACGGGTTCTGATGAGCTAGAGTCTAAAATCTTTGACATTGTGACCCATTTGAATGCGGGTCGAGAGTCGATTTTTGACCTTGATTTTAAATTGGAAGTCGCTCGCTTAAATAAGATTGCTGGCAAAAAAGCGAAAGCCTCTACGGCCTACCAAGCAGCCGTCAAACATTTGGCGATCGCCCGGTCTTTGTTGCCGGAAACGGCTTGGAATACGGATTATGACCTGACGTTTACCCTCTATCGAGAACTGGCGGAATGTGAGTATTTAGCGGGGAATTTTCAGGGTGCAGATCAGCTATTTACCATTCTATTAGAGCGCGTCCTTGATAAATTTGACCGGGCTGAAATTTATAACCTGATAGTGCTGCTCACCATTACCCAGGAGCGATTTCAGGAATCGGTGGAAGCGGGATTAGCGGGGATGAAGCTGATGGGGTTAGAGATCCCGGAAACCGAGGAGGAATTGCAAGAGGCGATCGGCATTCAAATGCAGGCAGTGCAAGCCAATCTGAGCGAAGTTAATATTGCTGAACTCCTCCATAGACCCCCAATGGAAGACCCGGAAAAACAGGTTTGCATGACCCTTTTAGCCAACTTTTGGGGGGCTTCATTCGGCGGGGGCTACATCAATTATAATGTCTGGTGTGTGTTAAGCATGACCCGACTTTCCTTAACCTTTGGTCATACCGAAACCTCCGCCTTTGCTTACTCAGCTTACGGATTGATGCTGGCGCTGCAAAACGACTATAAAACCGGGTATGAATTTGGAGAAGTTGCCTTAAAACTGTTGGACAAATCCAAAACTCCTATTTTTGGCGGCAAGGTAATTAATTTGTTTTGTAATGCGGTCAATCCGTACCGGAAACCCTTTAGTAGCAATCTAACCCTGTACGATCGCTCTTACTTCATTTGCCGGTCCGTCGGGGATGTGATTTATGGAGTATGGGCTTTATTCTTGAGACTCTGGACCCGGTTGGAAATTGGAGACAATCTGGCAGAAATTTCCAAAGAAGTGGAGAAATCTCTGATTACCATTCGCCAGACCAATTATCAGAGTATGGTGTATGCTGGCCTGAATTTGCAGCACGCGATCAAGCAGTTTCAGGGGATTGAAAACGAGTTTAATGAAGTGGAGGGATTGCGATGGTGGCGCGAGGGCAATTTAATCAGTGGGGTGAACTGGTACTATTATTTAAAGACCCAATTTTTATATACCTTTGAACAGTATGAAGAAGCCCTCGCTATCTGTCGGGAAGCAGACCCACTGTTTCCGGCAAACTTTGGGTTTTTCCCTCAAACGAAACATCCGTTTTATTATGGTTTGGTATTAGCCGCAGTTTATTCTAAGGCCTCGGAAACGGAGCAGCAAGAGTATTGGCCGATTCTGGAAAAACAGCAGCAAACCCTCCAAAACTGGGC
The DNA here is from genome assembly GCF_024220515.1 of Oscillatoria sp. HE19RPO. GTDB lineage: Bacteria > Cyanobacteriota > Cyanobacteriia > Cyanobacteriales > Laspinemataceae > Laspinema. The sequence goes on along the minus strand of NZ_JAMXOT010000312.1, from coordinate 6,698 downwards.
CGAAAACTGCCCGGAGAATTACCAGGATAAATGGTTGTTACTCTCTGCTGAAATAGCGCGTATTTCGGGGAAAGAACTGGAAGCGATGGAGCTTTACCGGCAGGCGATCGCCCAGGCAAAAGCATCAGGGTTTACTCAAAATGAAGCCCTCGCCAATGAACTAGCGGCCCAGTTTTATTTCCGCAAAGGGTGGGATGAAGTCGGCAAAGTGTATATCCGAGAAGCCACTTATAATTACCAGAAATGGGGTGCAGATGCCAAGGTTCAACAGTTAGAAACTAAATATCCTCAATTTTTACGCCGGGGTGGCTCATCCGGTTCAACAATTGATTCCTTTCAAACCGTTAACTCCTCCACGGGAAGCAGTCGCGGCAGTTCCCTGGATTTGTTTACGGTAATCAAAGCCTCGGAAGCCTTTTCCAGCGAAATTGTCCTCAGCAAAATGCTGGAGAAGTTAATTTTAATTCTCCAAGAAAATGCAGGAGCATCTAAAGCATTTCTCATCTTACAAACCCAAGACCGATTAACCGTTGAAGCAGCGGTGGTTTCTGGGGAAGAGAGGATGGTCCTGCAATCGATTCCCGTAGAAGAATGTCAGGACATTTCGTCCGCGATTGTCAATTATGTAGCCAAAACTCAGTCCGATGTGGTGTTAAATAATGCCACAAGGGAGGGACTGTTTACCCAAGACCCTTATATTCTCAAACATCAACCGAAATCGGTCCTCTGTACCACAATTCGCCATCAAGGGAAACTGATGGGGATTCTCTATTTTGAAAATAACTTAACCACCGATGCCTTTACCGGCGATCGCCTCGAAGTTTTGCAAGTCTTAGCCTCCCAAGCAGCTATTTCCCTAGAAAATGCCCTGCTGTACCGCACCTTGGAACAAAAAGTAGAGGAACGCACCGCTGAATTGGCGCAAGCGAATGCGGAAATTACCATTCTGAATGAGCGTCTCAAAGCGGATAATTTTCGCATGGCAGCCGAGTTAGATATCACCCGTCGCCTGCAACAAATGATTTTACCGAAACAGGCAGAACTCAATGCTATTTCCGGGTTAGATATTGCCGGATTTATGGAACCCGCAGAAGAAGTTGGGGGGGATTATTATGATGTGCTGCAATATCAGGACCGGGTGAAAATTGGCATCGGAGATGTGACGGGACATGGGTTAGAAAGTGGGGTGTTGATGATTATGGCTCAAACCGTGGTCCGGAGTTTATTGGAAGGGAATTTTACCAATCCCCAGGAATTTTTAGATGTTCTGAATCGCACGGTTTATCATAACGCCCAACGGATGAATTGTGATAAAACCATGACCTTGGCCCTGTTGGATTATGCTGATGGGGTTTTGCAAATTAGCGGACAACATGAAGAAGTTATAGTGGTGCGTTCCGGAGGAAAAGTGGAACGAATTGATACCATCGATTTAGGATTTCCTATCGCAATGGTGGAAGATATGGCTGAGTTTGTCACCACCGCCCGCATTGAGTTAAATCCAGGGGATGTGGTGGTGCTCTACACCGATGGGATTACCGAAGCGTTTGATATGAATAAGCAAGAATATGGATTAGAACGGTTAATTGAGGTCGTCCAGCAAAACTGCCACAAATCCGCTTCGGAAATCCAACAGGCGGTAATAGCAGATGTTAAGGAGTATATTGGGCAACAAAAAGTTTATGATGATATCACCTTGCTGGTGCTCAAGCAGAAGGGATAGATATTTTGGGGAGGTGAAGAAACCGGGTTTCTCCAACAAGTTACTGCTTTCTTGTCACAAATTTGGGCAAGAAACCCGGTTTCTCTTCCTTGACTTGGGGTGAAGAAACGTTTCTAGTCCTGTACCTGAGTTGAATATATGAATGTTTTTGAGATTACGATCCAACGCAAAAATGCCGATCGCTGGCCGATTGTGGTCAAATATAGTCGATCGCATGAACTGTTACCCCAGAGATCGGAAGGGTTGCTGCAACTGACTCCCGAGACCCTCCAGGAACTCACCCGCTTGCAAAAACGGCCCCGAGACTATGGTCGCACATTAGGGGCCGCCCTCTTTCAAGATGAAATCCGAGATGCCTTTGTCGGGGCCTTATACGAAAGTGAAGAACCCTTGCGGGTCTTACTGTTTATCGAAGCAACGGAGTTAGAAGTGCGAACCCTGCGCTGGGAGAGACTCTGCGCCCCCATTGACGATACTTGGCGACTGTTGGCGACGAATCAGCGCGTTTTGTTATCTTTATACATTCCCGCGATTACCGAACGCCGCTTTCCCCCTATCGGAAATCGGGATTTGCGGGCATTAGTCCTCGTTGCCAGTCCCGACTCCTTAGACCGATTTCGATTAGCGCCTTTTGATGTGCAGAATGCGGTGGATGGGGTGAGACAAGCGTTGGGAGAGATACCCTGCGATGTTTTGGCCCATCTCCCGGGGGCGGTGGGATTGCCAACTTTAGATGCCTTGTGTGAGCAACTCACTAAGCGAGAAACGCGCTATAGTCTCCTCCATTTTGTCTGTCATGGCAAGGCGATCGCCGAGGGTGAAACCGTGCTGTTTTGGGCCAATGCTCAGAATCAAGTGGAACCCGTGACGGCAACCCGCTTGCTGCAACGGTTAGCGGACTTAAATGGACCCAAGGGATTGCCTCACTTTACCTTCCTTTGTAGCTGCGAAACCGCCAGTCCTGATGCGGAAGCGGGATTAGGGGGATTAGGACAGCGATTGGTCCGGGAGTTGGGGATGCCTGCGGCGATCGCCATGAGTGACCCGGTTACGGTAAAAACCGCCTTGGCCCTCACCGGCAGTTTTTACCAACAATTGCGACAGTCGGGACAGGTGGATTTAGCCTTATGTGAGGCCACTGCCGGACTGGCAGAACGGGATGATATCACAGTTCCGGCCCTATTTAGCCGATTGGGGGGACGCCCTCTGTTTAGTGATAACCTGGACCGAGACCTCACCTGTGCAGAAATTGAGTATGGGTTGAACCGTTTACAGACCCTATTACAGGAGCGATCGCCGGTCCTGATTTCCCAGTTCCAGGCCCAAAAAGCCCTCCTAGAGCGAACCTTGGGGGCCGAGGCGGCGGTGTTGAACCTCCAAGGGCGTCAGGAACGAAATCAAGGGTTAAGTGAGATTAACACCCTATGCGATCGCGCGGTGGAACTGAGTTTTAATGCCTTAGCATTGGGCAAAACTCCCCCTCTCTATGACTCACGCTGTCCATTTCGCGGATTGAATGCCTTTCGCCCAGAAGACTGCGAATTCTTCTTTGGTCGAGAATTGCTGATCCAAAAGTTGCAACATAAATTAGCAGAAGACAACTTCCTGGCAGTTCTAGGCCCTTCCGGGAGTGGCAAATCTTCAGTAGTTCTGGCGGGACTAATTCCCTCACTTCAGAGACAGCAGAATGGACTACAAATGGCCTATATGACCCCCAGTACCGAGCCTCTGGTACAACTGGAGACGACTTTATCTAAAGTGCAGAATCAGCCGTTTGTGTTGGTGATAGACCAATTTGAGGAACTGTTCACCCTGTGCAGTAACAACAGCGATCGCCTGGAATTTATCGACCGTCTCCTGTCCCTGACGCAAAAACAGCCGGTGGTAGTCACCATGCGGGCGGACTTTTGGGGGGAGGTTGCGCCGTATCCTCAACTCAAAGAACGGATGCAGCAACGCCAAGAACTGATCGGACCGATGGATCTCACAGAGTTGCGGCGATCGATGGAGATGCAGGCAGAAAAAGTGGGATTGCGCTTTGAAGCAGACTTGAGCAATTCCATTCTGGATGAAGTCCGGGGAGAACCGGGGGCGATGCCACTGTTGCAACATCTGTTACTGGAACTCTGGAAACGGCGACAGGGGCGGTGGTTACGCTGTGAGGAATATCGAGAACTTGGGGGAGTGAGTCAGGCGATCGCCCAAACTGCGGACCGAGTATATTACAGTTTATCCCCAATGGAACAAACTCAGGTTCGGAATATCTTTGTGCGCTTAACCCGCTTAGATGACAGTGCAGTAGCGGGAGAGAAACGCCTGGATACTCGACGGCGCGTGACTTTGGAGGAATTAGTAACCGCAGGCGCAACCTTCCGGGATACGAAAAAACTGGTACAACGGTTGGCCGGGGAAGAGGCGCGATTGGTGGTGACGACGGTGAATCCTGCGACTCAGAAAGAACAGGTCGAAGTTGCTCACGAAGCGTTAATCCGCTACTGGCCGAGGTTGAATAATTGGTTAGATGAAGACCGAGTATATCTGCAACTGCGGGAGAGTATCCGTCAAGCGGCCTTAGATTGGGAACGGCATGGTCAATCCATCACCGATGATAGTTATCTGTTGCATCGCGGGGGACGGTTGGAGGATGCGGAACAACTGCGCGATCGCTCGTTGTTGCCGTTGAACCAAATTGAGCAAGACTATTTAGATGCTTGCATTTACTGGCGCGATCGCCAGATCCAGGAAAAAGAGGCGCGTAACCTCGTCTTCGTGGTCCAGGATTTACTCAACACAGACCTCACAAAAGCCTTGCGAATGGCCCAGACTGCTTATGGTCTCGACTGCGCCCATAATCTCCCCCAGGTTTCTCAAGCCCTGAGTGAGGCATATTATACTATGATTGCCAAGCGCGCCGGTTTGTATCGGGCCAATCTGCAACAAAATGCGCCTGTGAGTCGGGCAATTTATGCCCCGGATGGGAGTAAAATTTTGACCGTTCCCGAACAAGATAACACCGCCAAACTCTGGGATAGTCGGGGCCAATTGCTCAAGGAACTGGACCAAGGAAGTCCGATCCGCAGTGCTGCTTTTTCCCATGATGGGTCTAAAATTATTACCGTTGGGGATGAGCGCCGGGTGAAACTGTGGGATAGTGAGGGAAATTATATTAAAGACCTGATTGGTCACACAAAAGCGCCCAATCAGCCTTGGACCAATGTCAATCATGTCGCATTTTCCCCGGATGACCAAACCATTGTGACCGTCTCTTCCGACTACAGCGCGATTATTTGGGATGGGAATGGCAATCTGTGCAAAAAACTCACGGACCATCGGGATATTATCGGGTCGGTGAGCTTTTCGCCCAATGGGGAATACTTTGTGACCTGTGGGTTATGGAGTGATAGTAGTGCCCGACTGTATGACAAACAGGGTCAGGCGATCGCCACCCTCGGCCAGGATACAGCCACCTCCAAAAAACAGCATGGGTGGGAATGCGGGATTACCTGTGCCGCCTTTTCTCCCGATAGTCAAGGGTTAGTCACCACTTCCAAGGATTTTACGGCCAAAATCTGGGATATTCAAGGCAATCTACTCAAAGTTTTAGAAGACCATCGAGGGGATGTCAATCAAGTCGTGTTTTCCCCCGATGGCAATTTATTTGTCACCGCCTCCCAGGACAAAACCGCGATTATTTGGGACCGCCAAGGAAACAAACGGCAAGTGCTCACTCACCAAGACTCGATTCAGTCCGTCGCCTTTTCCCCCGATGGTCAATTTATTGTCACCGGGTCCGCCGATAGTCGGGCAAAATTGTGGGATTTACAGGGGAATTTGCTGTTAAATTTTGAAGGTCATGAATCCGGGATTAATTCCGTACAATTTTCTCCCGATGGTCAATCCTTGCTGACTGCTTCAGTCGATCGCACTGCTAAAATTTGGAACATCCAATCCCCCATAAACAGTCCCTCATTCTGCCATGAACAGAATGTAATTTCAGCCAAATTCACCCCCGATGGCCGTCAAATTTTAACCGCCAGTTATGATATGACGGTGAAACTTTGGGATGTCCAAACTCATCAACTCCTGAAAACTTATACCGGATTCGGTCCCGATCGCTATGGCAACAAACGAATTTATTCCCTGGATATTTCTCCCGATGGCAAACGATTCGTCACCACCGGAACCGACTATACCATTCGGATTTGGGAGATTGAAACAGGTCAAATTATCAAAGCCTGGACCGGAGAACATCAGCGAAGTTGTACCTATGATGGCTGGTGTGGCGCGACCAATGCCCGCTATTCCCATGATGGAAACTATATTATCACCTGCGATTTTGGCGGTCAAGCCAAAGTCTGGGACCGAGATGGAAATTTCGTCAAAAATTTAAACGAATCTGACCCAACTAAATCCCACCAGCAACCCGTCAATGGCATTGATATGTCTCGGGATAACCAATATATTGCCACTGGGTCTCATGATAAAACCGTCAGGCTTTGGAATTTTGAAACCGGGCAGTTAATGAAAGTCTTATCCGGACATCATCAAGCGGTCAACTGTGTCAAATTTGCCCCAGATAGCCAAACTATCCTCACTGCATCGGCAGACCAAACCGCCAAACTTTGGGATTTAGAGGGGAAAATTTTGGTCAATATTAAAGGTCATGCGGACAATGTTTCTAGCTGTGATTTTTCTGAAAACGGAGATTATTTAGTCACCGCTTGCCAGGATAAAACGGCTAAAATCTGGGATAAAAAGGGTAAACTAATTTACACCTTAACGGGACATACGGAAGGGGTCAATTCCGCCTATTTTTCCCCCGATGGACAAAGCGTCATTACTGCCTCACGGGATAAATCGGTGAGGGTTTGGCCGTTACTAGACCAAATTTATTCGGGGTTACAGGAAATGGACCTTTACTGTTTAACTCCAGAGGATTTGGAGGAATATGGAATTGATGCGGGATTGTGTCAAT
>NZ_JAMXOT010000021.1 GCF_024220515.1 Oscillatoria sp. HE19RPO | reverse complement strand
GCAATGCTTGCGCCCTCCGGAGGGCGCAAGCATTGCGCCCCTACAGATACCTTCCTTTCAGTTAAACGGTTGGAGGATTTATATTTTGCAATTCCCTAACTCAATTCTATGAAAGTTATTGTCACCCTGCGGATTGAATCCGACAACGGATGTCTCATACCTCATTCCTCATTATTTTTCGGGATTGGCAATGGCATGGAGGACAGAACAAATCCAGAATCGCGAACCTGTTGGCTCTAGATCCCTAGGTTCAACCTCATGTTTTGAAGATGCGATCGCCGGTTCTGTGTCTTAGTTTTCCCCAAAATGTCCAGAAAATATTGGCGCTCATTATTGAATCGTCCAGATTTTTGGTCAACTTTACAACAATCGAGCGCCTTGGATGAGGAATCGAGTTTGAGCGGTCTCCAGAATCTACTGGACCTAACCCGGCTCCTCTTGATCGGTTTATTGATGATCCTCAATCGAGCTTGACTGGGGGTAGGGTACGGTGTAGTAGCTGGCAACCAAAGCCACCGCTAACCACCAGAGCATATTGACTTGGGGTCTATACCAGACCGTATCAAAGGCTCCGTGGGCCATCATCCCTAGGATAATCGCGATCGCTGCAATTAGCCAATACCCTTGAGAGCTGGCTTGGTCTCGCAGGCGCAGGATGTTACCGATCCCTTGGCGCAAGAGGACGAAAATCAGTCCTAAAAAGGCACTCAACCCAATGAATCCAGTTTCTACGGCGATTTCTAACGGCACGGAATAGGCGCTCAATGCGGTGTATTTGGGCCGCATATAGAGGGGGTAGATTTGGTTAAATGCAGTGTTGCCCGGACCGATCCCAATCACGGGGCGATCGCGAATCATTTCAAACACCGCATCCCAAACATTCATGCGGAAGTTATTGCTACTATCTTGGCGTCCCACTAACATACTGGCAGCCCGCTCTCGCACTGGCTCCACAAACAGCAGGGCCAGGATGATGACCCCGACGGTTGTTCCTAAGACAACGGGCATGGCCCATTTTCGCGAGGCTTCCGGTAGCTTGACACTCCCCCAATAGACCAACAGCAGAATCAGAGTAAATCCCCCCACGACTAAGCCAATCCATCCGCCTCGACTATAGGTAAGGACCAGACATAAAGTGTTGACTAGGGTCATGGTCACGGCGAGGGCCTTGGGGACCCATCCGCGCCAAGCAAAAATGGCTGCCACCCCCAGGAATACCGCAGGCAAGAGATAGGCAGCTAGGAGGTTCGGATTTCCCAGGTAACTATAAACCCGGGTTACTTTCGCCAATGGGGAGTTGGGATCGGTCCAAGTTGCCAAGGCATCGGCCCCAAATCGCCATTGGCGGATGCCGTAGATACTGACAAAAGTGGCAACGTGTAGGTAGAGGGCAATTACAAAGGAGCGTAATTTGGGCGATCGCAAGACCCGCGTCAGTAAGGCAAACAGGAGTAAATATAGGGTGAGTTTGGTCCAGCCGACAAAGGCGGCCTTTTTCACCGGAGACATGGCGGTAGCGACAGTGTTGATCCCCCAATACAGCAAAATTAGCAAGTGAACGGGGGTAAACCCTGTGTTGTCATCATCGGCTAAGGTGACTAAGACCCAGTAGGCCCCACAAGCGAGCAATAAGACGCCGATCAGGGCCGTGGAAACAAAAGGCCCCAAGAGAAAGAGTAATCCTACTAACAAGGCGGCGATCGGGTCAGCCCACTGGATCAAGAAGCTAGAGCGACGCAGAGGGGCCAAAATGCCGATCGCCTGGTGCAAGTAACTGGCGCTACTCCACTGATACAAGGATAAATTGGCACCCCAACTGAAGATTGGGGGAAACAGATTTCTCATAAAATTCAACACCCAATGGAACCCAACAATGAAAGTTTTCCTCTGATTTAAGCTGCCCCTACTATCGCCCAGGAACCCCGGGTTTTTCTTCGCCACGGCTTGAGTTTAACCCTGAACGGGAATGGCAGGCGATCGCCTGGAGGGACCCCCAAACGGCTCCCTCCGTATGATTGATCCCCAACCGGACCCAGGAGCAACCGACTTTATGGTTATCCAATCGCTCCCCTCGTTTTCCCGGTTTCTCCACTGGAAAATTCCCCGGACTCCTGTTTAATTCTGCCGTCGAACCCGGCGATCGTCGCGGAGTTATAGAGTCAGGACAGTCAGGACAATTTTGACGAATATAGCCCCTTGATCCGCCTAGAGCTTGGCCCTCAGAACCCACTAACCCCAGGCTGGATGAGTCAGCAACTTTTCGATGACCCGAACCCCACGCAATTGATTAGACAAAGGTAAATGACCTCGGGGAGCCGTTAAATCCCAGGTAAATTCCCCTGGATATCTCGTCCAGGTATTGCCACTTTTCCAGCCAATTTTAGGCCAGAGTTTGTCCCAATTTTTCCCGACTCCCAGCCAAATTTCCCGCTGGACAGACAGGCCAAATTTCCCCTCAGAATAAACCTGCCAAAGCCGATCTAGAGTTTGGAGGTCCTCCACCGGAAATTTATCAATCTCCGTGAAATACAGCCATTTTCTTTCCATTGCTTGAGGTCCGGCCAGTTCGCAGAGTTTTTGCATACTCACCCGGTCTGCTGCTTGATAATCCTGTTTGGCCAGCAGTTCTTGCACGAGGGAATAATCAATGCCGCGCAATGATTGCAGGGAAACCACCCCATTGGGATAGGCAGTTCCCAAAAAATCCGCCATTTCTAAAGAATCACTTTTCAGCAATACTTGATAGATTTTTCCATCAATGAAATTGACCGGACCCTTCGGACGCTCTTGCAAAAATTGCTTTAATATAATTAAGCCCGCTTCCCCAGTTGCGGCAATCTGTTCTATCAGTTGAAGCTGATTTTTCTCGGAGGCGGTTTTTAATTGAGATTCAAGGTCGGCTAGATTGGCGGAAGTTTCCGAGAGGGATGACGTTGTTGGTTCACTCATACAAAATTGTTGGATACCGAATTAACAAACAGGTATTTTACTGGATCTAAAAGTAGGAGGCTTCAATGGATTTAACCAGTAACTTCCTGGGCCATTAATTCTTTAATCCGAATAAAAAAACATAGAAGTCAAGAGAAACTGCTCCGGTTAACTCGAACAGTGCAGGATATTCCTGCCCCCTTTAAGGACAAGCGAATTCCGATCGGGTTGATGGACTTGAACATTAGGGTGCTGTTCAGGTTAGGGCTTGAGAATAGAAAGAATTATACCAGTAGTGGAGGTCGGAACTTCAATTTGACAAAGTTCAATGCGGCCCCCATAGCCTTGCACCGTTGGGGCTTCCGGGAGACTCTCTACAGTCCAGTCCCCACCTTTAACGTAAATATCCGGCTTGAGGGCCTCTAGTAGGGTAATGGCAGTGGGTTCGTTAAAAATAATCACCCCATCTACGGGTTGTAAGGCACAAAGCACTTCGGCTCGTTGGATTTCTGGGATAATGGGTCGCGCGGGCATACCGGGTTGGACGGGTTTGATGGTTTGGACCGAGCGATCGCTATTCAGACCGACCACTAGAGTCTGTCCCAGGGATTTGGCGGTTTGGAGGTAACGAACGTGACCCACATGAAGCAGATCGAAACAGCCATTGGTAAAGACCAAGGGCCGCCATTGTTCCGGGTGAGCGGCGATCGCCTCAACCAAGGTAGAAATCGTGTAAAGACCAGGAATCATGGGTTTTTCTAAAACAGCAAACAGCAAAAATTTGATACCCTCGGGTTCCGATCAAACCTAGTTCGGTTCATGTTCACTCCCCGGGCGATATCCATGTTCAAAAGCAAAGCGCACCAGTTGGGAGCGATTTTCTAACCCTAATTTACTCAAAATTCGACTCAGATGAGTCTGAACTGTCCGGGGACTAATCACCAACCGCGCTGCAATTTGTTTATTTGGATGACCTTGAATCACTTCCCAAAAGACTCGCGCTTCCGCAGGGGTCAGGGGCAGCGGTTCCGGTTGCATCGGGTTCAGGTCCTCGGATTCAACCCGATGGCGATGCCACCCATCTGCCGGATCGTGAATCGGTTGCACTGACTCTTCTTCGGTCCTAGGGGGCGCAGTTTGCGGGGTAAACTGCTGCATCAACCGGATCATCTCGGCGTGAATCCGTCGCGATCGCTCTAATTGTGCCTCGATTTTCGCCACTAACTCTAACGGTTCAAAGGGTTTAATCAAATAATCATCCGCCCCGATCGCGTGACCTTCTATGCGATCGTCCAGTTCTCCCTTACTCGACAAGAAGATAAACGGAACCAACTTCCCCGCAGGATTCGTGCGAAGACGCCGACAAAATTCAAATCCGTCCATCAACGGCATCATCACGTCTGATACCACCAAATCCGGTGGATCCCGCTTGAACAGGTTTAACGCTTCCACTCCTGAATCTGCTTCCTCAACTACAAATCCCTGTTTTTCCAAATGACGTTTCAGCATCATTCGCAGGGTTTTATCATCATCAACCACTAAAATTCGTTTCATCTGTGTGAGCCGCTACACCTAAGTTGCTGCTGGGTATCTCAGATAGGTTGACAGGTTTTGCTCTCATCATTCTAATCGCGCTCATCTTAGGGACTCCTGTGTGCAGATCTTCCAAGCCCTGAAGTTGCCACAGCCGGACCCCCCGCCCAAAGCGGTAATTACCCTTAACCCTACAGACCCGATCGTTTGCCTTGGGACTCAAGAGAGACTCAGTTCCCTTCCCTCCTACTGATTTAGGGTGTTCCAACAAATAAATCATCCAAATCCCGATGGTTAAGCACCTAACAAGACTCTTTTAGCCCGCGCAGGCGGGCTTTGTCCGTATAGCCCCAGGCTTTCCTAGCGGAACGCTTCGCGAACAGCCTGCGGGTTTTTTGAAGGTTTTATTTTTTGGAGTTCCCTTAGAGATACCCTCGAACTGATCACTCGGGTCATAAAGTGTTTGCTACAGGTCATCCTTAATTTTAGAATGTTCTTGTCGCAATTTGCCTCAAATCTGGCAGTTGGGATCACAGCAATGCGCGCTCGTATCCTAAACAATGAGCGATTTTAACCCAGGATGTCTCTAAATGCAACTTTTCTGATATTGCCCAAATCCATTTTAACTGATTCCATGCCTACTCTGCTCTGATTCAATCTGATAATTTTTCCTGGCCTATTATATTGGTTTGAAGCGTTACCCAATATTTGGCACTAAGCTAGGCTTCCATTTTAACAGCAAATTGCTGGAGTATAAAATATTTATACTCCCTTTTTAAGTCCTTAATTAAGATTCGATCCCAGCGGTTAAGGCCAGAAATGAGGCGAGTGTGCCTAACTTGGAAAGCATGAATAGCGCCGGTACAGTAGAGTCCATCCCTTGAGTTTTTACTTCCAGGCTTTGACTACTGAACCGACGCTTTAAGATGGGTAGACCTTAAAATACCGAACCGTCTGTTCTAGATTTTAAATAGGCTGTCTACCGGGAGAGGGTAGGGAAAAAAGATAAAGATAGAAGCAATGATAGAAGCAATTCGCCTATCAAAGCCCTACCCCTCCTTATGATAAATTACAAAATTACCGTAGGCGGATTCGGAACTAATCCCGAAATTTTTCCACCAATCATTGCTGATTGGTAATCAAACATCGTCCCGCCATATTGCATTAACACCCGCATCAGTTCCATTTCAGCTCGGCGGGGCAACATGGTTTTCCAGGCTTTCAATCCTTCCAAAATCGTAGAGGCATTAAACGATGCCCCCCGGCGATGGGCGGCAACTTCCTGATTCTCTCCTCGCCAATTTTGAGGGACATAACCCAGAGGAATTAACATTGATTTTTCGACTTGTTCGAGTAATAATTCCAGGCGTTTAAACCGTTGAACCTCGAAGTCGGTGGGGTGATTTTCCACCCACTGTTTGACCGTGCGATCGCTGATTACTTCGGTTTTGAGGCGTTGGATCGCGGCAAACAGGGATTGACTGGAATCTTTGACACAAGATGTAGCAGGAGTCACCACCGAGGCCCCGTTTCCCGGTCCGGTGCGATAGCGGGTTTCCATGAAGGCGAGTTCCTGGAGGATCGTTTGCAGGGGGTCAAACCGGCGATCGCCCAATTGGTAGGGGATCGTCAGTTCAGGAATACGAATCACTACATCAGAAACCGGCAAGGTGTACATCCACCCCCGCTTAAAACTCCCCATATACGAATGCCAACGATGAGCACCGGCAACCACCCCTTCCCGGTTATGTCCATATACTTGCCGATATACCAAATCAAAGCGTAAATTCCCCGTAAATTCATCGGCAATTACTTGGGCAAATCCAAAGGCAAAATGTCCCGGAACCAGCCCTAGGATAGCCCGATCGCCTCGTTCTCCTCCGCGCCAACCGAAGGTATGCACCACCAAGCCCATATCTCCTTTATACCACAATTCTCGCTGGCGTTTTTGCATCAAATCCGGCGATCGCTGATTGCCATAGAGGATACCCCCATTGTTATCCACCAGGGTGCGTTCCATGCGATGTAAGGGAATCTGTTCCCACTTGGTCTCTACAAAGTGCTGGCGAGTTTCTTCCCGTCCACTTAACATCCGCGTCGGCGCAAGGGAGAGGGCTGCTGCGGGTTCAATGGCCCCGACGATAAATAATCCCTCGGGATTGTGAGTGCCATAAATATACCAGCCCTCAGCATTGAGGGGAGAGGTTTCAAGGTCGATAATCGAACTTTGTTCCACCTGATGTCCCGGCTGTTGAAATCCGGCATCCGGCAGGGCGATCGTTTCTTCTTTCCCGTCAAAATTACGGGTTTGAGGATTATAGTGTCTAACGCGGTAGCGCTTGTCTCCTGCGGATGCCACAAACTGCACCAAGGCTTTTTGAACCCCGACAATTTGGAGGGGTTCATCCCCAATGCTCACAATCCAGGTATTTCCCACTTGTTCCACGGTTTGCACATCCAGTTCGACCTGGATATCATCATCGGGTCTAGCACCCGCCAGGGATTCTAAGGGGCTAACATTGGACCATCCCTCTAACCGGGTGGGGTGGATACTAAAATTCTCCATACTTTGACGAGTGGTTTCATCAAAGTGAATATCCGTAACCGCCCGGTTGATCCAGGTTTGATGAATTGAGTTGGAATGCCAGTTGAGCCAGACTGTTTGACCTTTGAGATGGCGGTAAGGTTCTGGGGTATTTTCGAGGGTGAGATAAACGCCGCCATCACTATGACGTTGTGCCAGGGAGGGTAGGATTAATTGTCCAGTCCATTGGGCGATCGGTCGGTATAGCTGACCACTGATTGAGTTCATGGTTGTCCTTGATCATTAAAGATGGGTAGAGAATATTCTTTTACGATTTACAAGAGGCGATCGCCGCTTCTGGAGAAAGTCGGCGATCGGTAAAAATTAGGGGTAGCAAAACAACCTGAGTTATATTTACTGTAAAATGATGCCGGATGAGAGATGGGGTGGGGAGCGCTTAAGGATTTTGATGGGGATTTCGAGGATTGCTCGCCGAGCACTCATGCTCAAAGACTGGACCCCACTGGGCGGACCCTCTATCGGGAGCGTCGAGATAACTTCTATCTGGAATTGCTGACAATGATGCCATTGTCGGAAATAACTCGGAAATAACTGCGATCGCCTATCGACTCTCCTCTGCGAGTCCGGATGAATGGCGTTGAAATTGCGCCCAAATTTGTTGAGAAGGATAGAGATTAACCCGTGCGGTTTGAACCGCGTTAGGGGAGCAACTGCTCAGAACCGGGAGCAATTTTCATCCCCTAGGAATGGGGAGGAATTTGGCATTAAAAAGAAAGACGCCCCTAAAAGGAGCGCCTTAATTGTCAGGACTAAAACAGTTCCCCTCTCGGGGCAAATCTTGGCAACCCAAACCGTTAAAAAAGCCAATCGGAATCCGAATACAGAGCACCGAGTGGTGTAGGATTCGGTTCCTGTTAAGTAGGGGTATTGGGTTGGGATTCAAAGATAGTCGCGTAGGACTGAAGGATGCTGTTAACTTGAGTAAGCATTTCTTTGCCCGAACTTTTACCCAGGGCGACTCTACCGGGGAATTCTGGGCGGTCCAGATACCGGGCGATCGCCTCCTCGACTTGTTTGGAGATGAGCTCTTGCAGTTCATCCTTGGCTCGAACCCGCTGATAGTTTGCGCCTTCCTCCGTGGTTGCATAAAGGGGAGGAAGTCGGTTGAGTGCATAAGCGGCAATATCGCCGACATCCAGGGTCCGATCGCTCGTTGCCTCAATTTCGGCAACCCGGGCGATCGCCTCAGAGAGCACTAACTCTTCCATGACATTAATAAACTGTTTCCGTGGTAAAACCACCACTTCTCCAGTTAAGAGCGACCCCATCAGGCGATCCAAAGCCATGTACTCTTCAATAGACAGTTCCGAGGCGGTGTTACAAATTCTGCCCACCTCAGCTTCCATTGCTGGCGTTAGATAACCATCTTGTAGTGCCTGTTCTACGATTTTTTCTATACTCATACTGCCTCGTTCTGCTCCACGGCACTTTTTTCAGTTGATCCAAGAGTTTCAAGGGGCGATCGCCTCATTGACAACTCTGCGATCGCCAGGACAACCCTGCATAGATCTTGCCCTACAATCCGCCCCAACCTAGCTCTACCTCCAGACAACTCCAGGATATCCCTAGTCAGGCGGCTTGACTGTACTCAATGCCTAATGAGAGTTATTCTACTCCCTCATATCGCCAGGGCACCGGATCGATGGATTGTCCATGAACGTATAATCCCCAGTGTAGGTGAGGTCCTGTGGAAGCGCCGGTTGACCCGACTGCCCCGATGACTTGACCCGCCTGCACCATATCGCCTTCCTGGACATCAATTCGACTCAGATGCAAATAAATGGAGGTCACACCTTGACCATGATCGATCCCCACCGTGTCTCCATGAATTTCAAATCCTTCCGCTTCCCGTCCCACCAAGGCGATTCGACCAGCAGCGGGAGCCACTACAGGAGAACCCTGGGATCCGGCATAGTCTACACCGCGATGGTAATAGTCATCGGCAAACACCCCATTGTAATACCGACGGACCCCATAGATCGTGGTAATCGGTCCGTTATTGGGGCGTAAAAATGCCCCATTCCAGAATTTCTCAGGGGTGACGAGTTTTTTAAATTCATCTACCCGGTCGAATTCCATATCGGTCCCTTCGAGGTCGTCTTTACCCGGGGGTAGCCAAATGGATTGGGTCTGAAACTGGCGATCGCGCACCCACACGGCAATATTGCGGGTTTGAGCATCCCCTGCCACCCGAATCTCCCATCGTCCCGCTTCACTTAACGGCGTCGTGGGGATCATCGCCCGATAGCGATTCCCCCCAATGGGAAAGGCGGGGACCGGACCATTGGGAGACATCACCGTGGGCGTCGCTGAATCTGAGGCGTCAGTGGAAATCACCACGGAGAGGGTATCCCCCAGTTGCGGATTCTCGGGTTCCACCTGGACTTCTAACGCTTGCACCGAGTTGGCAAGGGCTAAGAGTACCGAAACCGTCAATCCAATCACCGGGGCCGTTTTGGTTTTGACTTGTTGTTTTAGCCAGGGATTGGCCCCTCTGAAGAGCCAACCCAGCATCCCAGGGGCGATCGGATTTGAGCTATGCAGGTGAGTCATGATTCTTCTGTTTGTCTGTTTTAAGCGTGCTAGATAGACTTACGGGCGATCGCGTTAAGTTCCACATTTTATCACGCGGTTTTTGGGAGGATTTGTCATTGGCCATTTGTCATTTGTCCTTTGTCATTTGTCCTTGGAGGATGGAGGAGATTGGGGAGAAGTTCAACATCCCGCCTTCAGTCGTTCTCTTCGTTTGTAGTAACGACTTCAGTCGTTTCCCCCATCCTCCCCATCCTCCCCATCCTCCCCATCTCCCCATCCTCCCCATCTCCCCTATCCCCCCATCCTCCCCATCCCCCTCATGCTTCCTCAAAAAAATCGTTATCCTGAATTGTTATAACCCGTAACATTTCTCTCATTTTTGACAAACACCCGTGCAAGAAGACTTTAGACTCATCCTTGACTTAGTAACGATGCTGGCCGCTGCTGCTAGTGGTGGTTTATTCGCGTCCCTCCTGGGCCAACCGGCTATTTTGGGCTACTTACTGGGGGGAATCGTCGTGGGTCCTGCCGGTTTGGGATGGATCAAAGAACTGATTCAAGTGGAAACCCTGGCTCAATTTGGCGTGGCCCTACTATTATTTGCCCTGGGAGTTGAGTTTTCCTTTGCAGAACTTAAAAAAGTCAAAGGGATTAGTCTCGGGGGTGGCACTCTCCAGATTGTCTTAACCATTGCCGTCACCACCTTTGTTTCTCTGGTGATGGGTTGGTGTACCTCTTGGTCCCAGGGCGTGTTTTTGGGGGCGATTCTTTCCCTGTCCTCCACCGCTGTGGTCCTGAAATGTTTGATGGAACGCAACGAACTCCCCACCCTGCATGGTCAGGTGATGCTGGGGATTTTGGTGGTGCAAGATTTAGCCTTGGGGTTCATGTTAGCGGTGTTACCGGCCCTGAACGAACCTCCAGAGGAGATCGGGATGGCGGTGATTTCTGCGGTGGTGCGAATTGGTCTGTTTGCCGTAGCAGCAGTAGCGGTGGGATTATTTATCGTACCGCAGTTGTTGAGATTTCTGGCTAAAACCGAGAGTCAAGAACTGTTTTTACTCGGGGTGATTGCCTTATGTTTGGGCATTGCTTTAGTCACCTACTACCTGGGTTTTTCCATTGAAATGGGGGCCTTCGTTGCGGGGTTGATGATTTCTGAGGTGGAATATGCGGACCAAACCTTGACTTATGTAGAACCCCTGCGAGATATTTTGGCGGCCCTGTTTTTTGTGTCGGTGGGAATGCTGATTGACCCATTGTTTCTCTGGCAGAATCTGGAACTGATTCTGGGGTTAGTCTGTTTAGTGTTTGTGGGCAAATTTTTAATTATCACCCCGATTGTGACCAGCTTTGGCTATCCCCTTAGAACGGCGTTGATTGTGGGGTTGGGACTGGCGCAAATTGGGGAATTTTCCTTTGTGTTGACGGCCCAGGGACTGGCGACGGGGTTGGTTTCCCGTCCGGTGTATTTGTTGATTTTAGGGACGACTGCGGTAACTCTGGTGGTGACGCCATTTGTGTTGCGACTGGTGCCGAAATTGCTGGATTGGGCGGAGAATCAGGTCTGGTTGAAGGGATTTTTTGAGGATACCAGTGGTCCCCAGGCTGTTTCCGAGGAGATTCCTTTGCCCGATCGCGTGGTGGTTTGTGGATATGGACGGGTGGGTAAAAAAGTGGTCCAACTGCTGCAAGCGCATAACTATCCGTTGGTGGTGATTGATAGTTCCGAACGGGCGATCGGGCAACTGCGGGCGGCGGGAATTCCGTATATTTATGGGAATGCGGCATCGTTGCACGTTTTGGAAGCAGCGGGAGTGGATCAGGCGAAGGCGGTGGCGGTGGCCCTGCCGGACCCGATGAGTACGCGGTTGTGCCTGAAGCGATCGCTGGAGTTATCCCCGGAATTAGATGTGGTGGTCCAGGCGAACCAAGAAAAGGAGATTGAGCTTCTCTATCAATTGGGGGCCTCAGAGGTGGTGCAATCGGAATTTGAGGTGAGTTTAGAACTGGCGACTCATTTGTTACTCGGGGTGGGATTGCCGTTGCCGGGGATTCGGCGAGAAATCGAACAAATTCGCAGTCATCACTATTTAGAATTGCGTCCGGCGCGATCGCCTTCGGAAGTCTCCCGGGAGTTACAGGTGGCGGCATTAGATATGAACAGCAAATGGTATCCCCTACCGGAGGGGTCTCCGTTGGCGGGGATGACTTTAGAACAAACGGATCTGCGCCGACTCAGTGGGGTGAGTTTAATGGCAATTCGCCGCGCCAATGGAGAAGAAATCGACTATCCCACAGCGGATACCACCTTGGTGACGGGGGATAAACTCCTGGTGGTGGGACAAGGGGAAGAACTGACTACATTTGAGCAGTTAGCCCGAGGAGAGGTGGCGATTCCCAAAGAAAATCGCTCTTGTCAATGGCTGATGGTCCCCGAACAGAGTCCCATCACCGATAAAACCTTGGGGCAACTGGATTTGCGGGCGGAGTATGAGGTGCAGGTGCAAGCGATTCGCCGGGAAGGACAGTTTATTCGCTTTCCTCATGGAGGGACTCAGGTGCAAGGGGGCGATCGCCTGCTGCTGTGCGGCAGTCTCCTCTCCCTGAAACGCCTCCAACTGGGGTTGGCAACGAATCCGGGCCAATCGGGTCCCATTACGGTTACCCTGAGCAGAGCTCACCAAAGTGAACCGCTGAAGGAGGGGTTACCCAGCGATCGGGGCTAAGGGGGTCCGGTCGGGGTAAAATCAAGCCAGACCGGACAAGGGTCAAGATTTTGGCTTTAGATAAACAATGGAATGACGCCAGACGATGGTTTGTTTGTCGTAGTGATCCAGGATAGAAATGCAGTGTTTATCCTGCCAGAAAATTTTACCGGCTAACAAATCTCCGGTGACGAGTTTGAGTTCTATCTCGTGTTTGTCTTTAATGAAATTTTGAACTTGGCGAATGCTAGGTAAGTTAGTATCGAAGTCAGACATGATTGGGTCTCAACGAGAGAAAATTTGGCATCAAAATCGAAGTCCATCGGACAAAATTCAGGCAGGCCGGTTATTTTGTCCGATGTTAAGCGGTCAACCTGCTCTATGAGTCATGTTAACCTGTCCGAGAATCAACTCAGGCCCAGTCAGGATTCACACCCGGAATAGCCTTCAGGATGTGAGGGATGGGGACTGCGATCGCGCTTTTACCGAAGGATAAAGATTCCGGTCCCAAAAGTGGGAACTGTAACATCGGGTATTATCAAATAAAACCAGGACAAGAACCCGAACTTTTCGCGAGTACAAGCCATGACGTTAGAGTTTACCAAATATCAAGGTTTGGGAAATGATTTCATTCTGATTGACAACCGTCAGAACCAGGAACCTATGATAACGCCTTCCCAGGCCGAACAGTTATGCGATCGCAACTTTGGCATCGGTGCCGATGGGGTGATTTTTGCCCTTCCGCCTACGGAACCGGACACCGACTACACCATGCGGATTTATAACTCCGATGCCTCGGAACCGGAAATGTGCGGGAATGGCATCCGCTGTTTAGCCCGGTTTCTCGTGGACCTCGGCGTTCCCACCCGGAGTTCAGCGACGGGAACGGGAGAATATCGGATTCAGACCCAATCCGGGGTGATGACCCTAACCCTGAAATCCGATGGTCAAGTTAGGGTAGATATGGGCCTGCCACGGTTGCTGAGTTCAGAAATTCCCACAACCCTTTGTGCTCCGGAGGAAAAGGCGGTTAATGTCCCCTTATCCGTGGCCGGTAGGACCTGGGATGTGACCTGCGTCAGCATGGGAAATCCCCACTGCATTACCTTTGTAGAGGATGTGGATGCGGTGGATCTAGCGGTAGTTGGTCCTCAATTTGAGAATCACCCGGCCTTTCCCAAGCGGACTAATACGGAATTTATTCAAGTCATGGGGCGATCGCATCTCAAAATGCGAGTTTGGGAACGGGGTGCCGGTGCGACCCTGGCCTGTGGGACTGGGGCCTGTGCTACCTTAGTGGCTGGGGTCCTGACGGGTCGATGCGATCGCCAAGCGACCATCGAACTCCCCGGTGGCCCTCTCATCATCGAATGGTCTGAATCCGATGGCCGACTTTACATGACAGGTCCTGCCGAACGGGTATTTTCAGGCCGGATCTAGATCCGCGCCTACATCCAGATCGCAACACTAATCACAATACGGAGAACAGAGATGGGTGGAGGCATTTACCTCATACAAGATGAAGACCGGCTTGTAGAAATGATAGAACAAGCCTACGACAACGAAGATCGACTGCAAGAATTACTCGAAAAATATCCTAACCTGATCGCCGGAGACCAAATTGACCGCGCGACCCCTCGCCAATGGTTATTAATTTCCCGGGAAATGCCGCTTCCGGCAGAAGATGAAGTTAATGGTCAATGGTCCTTTGAACATTTATTTATCGACCAAAATGCCATTCCCACTTTAGTGGCTGTCAAACATACTCAAGATACCCGAATTCGCCGGGAAATTGTGGGTCAAATGTTAGACTATGCCGCCAATGTTTTAATTTATTGGCCCATTGAGTCCATCATTACTCAATTTGAATCCAATTGCCGCGATGTCGGTCGCGACCCTGAACAAGTCTTTGAAGAATTTCTCGGAGTCGATGCTCATGAAGACCGCTTCTGGGATAAAGTCAAAACCAACCTCCAAGCGGGCAAACTTCGATTAGTATTTGTCTCCGATGAAATTTCTCCTGAACTTAGACGAGTGGTCGAATTTCTCAATGAACAATTAGACCCGACCGAAGTCTTGGCCCTGGAAATTAAACAATATGTCAGCCAAGATGGACTTAAAACATTGGTTCCCCGAATCATTGGTCAAACCGCTGAAGCGCAACAGAAAAAAGCCAGTGCAACTCGCGAGAGACGTCGCTGGGATGAAGCGTCTTTCTTTCATGAATTTGAAACCCGCCAAGGTTATGAAGAAGCGCAAATGGCCCGCCAAATTCAACAATGGGTCCGACGCCACGAACCTGCCGTGGAAGTGGTCTGGGGAACGGGAGAACTCTATGGGGGTTTTCTGGCCAAATTAAAGCAAAAAGGTCGGAAATCTATTGCGTTATTTACCGTGGATATTTCTGGGGATTTTGTGATTTCTAGTAGCAGTTATGCCACTCAGCCCCCGTTTGATTCCCCAGAAAACTGGCAAGAATTGCGCTCTCGTTTCAGTTCGATTGGCTTGTCCCTTCCCGCTGATTCAAGTGAAACTCGATTACCGACTTTTCCCTTGTCTACTTTACAAGATGAAAGTGCCTTGCACCAGGTTCTGGAAACCTTTGAATGGATTGTGGAAAAAATCCAGTCTGGGAGTTAAAAATATACTTTCATCATCAAGGGTGGCGCAACTCTAATTAAGCCTGCATTCTCAAAAGCCGATTGGCGTTTTCAAGGGGGTTGGTGGGGAATTACAAGAATAGGTTTCTTACCCTCATGGTGATTAACCTTCCGGTCCCCTCCCCTTGGCAAGGGGAGGGTTAGGGTCTTACAACGGTAGGTTTTTTACCGAATGTTCAAGGATATAATACTGATGAAACAGGCCCCACCCCAACAGATGAGAGGAGCGTGCCTCTATCCTTGCGCTTAATGGAACCATGATAGAAGGAGAAACTAACCTTGCTAAAAAATGAATCCCTTAAACAGTGGATGAGAATAGTCAGCTCCCATATGCCCTCATTAACCATTCCTCAAGTACGAGGATTAGCCACTTGGAGCTTTGGGATGGTCATGACGCGCTCTTCGAGTATCACTGAGATCGCGAGGTTCATTGCTGATATCAATGATGAAAAAGCTAATACAGTAGAGTGTCGTTTGAAAGAATGGTACAAAGAAAAAAGTGCTAAAAAAAGGAAAAACCGAAGAGAATTAGACGTAACTTCCTGTTTTGGCCCTTTACTCAAGTGGGTAATTAGCTTATTTCCCAAGGAGACTACCCATCTACCATTTGCCTTGGATGCCACTAATATTAAGGATAAATTTACCGCTTTAACAATTAATGTTTTCTACAAAGGCTGTGCTATTCCGGTGGCCTGGAAAATCGGCAACCGAGGGGAGAAAGGCTCCTGGAAACCTATCTGGGAGTCGCTTTTGGGGAGTTTGCAATCCATTATTTCTCCGACAATTCAGGTGATAGTTTCCTCCGACCGAGGTCTATATGCTGATTGGCTTTATGATTTAATTAGGGAGGTCGGCTGGCATCCTTTTTTACGGATTAATCATCAAGGAAGTTTTCGTCTGAGCGGAGAATCTAATTGGAAACCTCTGACTACAGTCGTCCCCAAAGTAGGAACTTGTTGGGCGGGTGAAGTTGTATGTTTTAAAACTAATCCAATTCAAGCCACATTGCTCGCTCGTTGGGATGACGGGTATAAGGACCCTTGGCTGATTTTAACGGATTTTTCCCCAGTTGAAGGTCATTGTGAATGGTATGGAACCCGCTGTTGGATTGAGTGCGGTTACCGAGAAAATAAAAGTGATGGATGGTTATGGCAAAATACCCGCATGAGGGACCCTCTCAGGGCTGATAGACATTGGTGAGCTATGGCTGTTGCCACTTTATGGATGGTGTCCCTAGGGAGTCAACCCGATGTCCAACCCCCGCACAGTTCATTCGGGAGTCAACTGGATGTCCAACCCCCGCATAGTTCATCCCAGTCTGATTGCTCTAACCCCGTCGAGCCAGTAGACTCGACTGTGGTCAAACGCCCCCGTTCCATGTCTTGTTTTGCTAGGGGTTTACTCACTATTATCGCCGATTTAATTAAAGGGGTCCCGATTCGTTTGTTTCCTCTGATTCCTGACCCCTTACCTCTACATCCGGTCACTCTACCCCTCAATACTTGTTAATTGTAAAAAACCTACCGTTGTAAGAGGGTTAGGGTGGGGTCTGCGTGACGTGGCGGAGGCCACGTCACGCAGGATGAGCCGCGATTCCCTACGGGATAGCTTCGCTTACCGCGCCTGTATGGAGACGGGTCCAATTTCCTCATTAATAGACGAGATAGGGTCACTCCGACAGTCCAACCAACCATTCTTCGTTAATAGGCGATCGCCTATTAACGAGGACCCC
>NZ_JAMXOT010000491.1 GCF_024220515.1 Oscillatoria sp. HE19RPO | reverse complement strand
GGAGAAAATCGATTTACCGTGGCGGTAGAAATACCAGAAACCATTGCCCTGGGAGAAGCAGAAATCGTGTTAATCCGACCCCAGAAACAGCGTTTGGGAACGAATGTAGACCAATATGAAATTATCGAACTGGAAACGGAGCGACCGATTCAACTGGCACCAGTCTGCCTGGAACATATTTTGGCAGCCCAAGAGTCGGGAGATAGCCTGTCGGTTTTGAATGTGAGTTCTACCGAATCGGTTATCCAGGGGTCAAATAGTTCCGATTTGCTGACGGCGAAAATTCCTGTAGGGACGCCAGATGCGGTTGACAAGCCGGTTGAAGTGGCGGCAACTCACAACGGGACGCGAGCTTATGTGCCCCTAGCTCAGTCGGGTCGGGTGGCCCTGGTAGATTTGATGACCCTGCGACAGGTAGATACCAACCCCTTGACGACTGGAGAGATAGATCCGATCGACCTCCCGGCGAATGCCGCTCCCGGGGCGATCGCGATCCACCCCACGGACAAATACGCTTATATTGCCGACTCGAACTCTGGGGCGGTGTATGTGTTGGATATCGATCCCCTTTCCGACGCTTACAACCAAGTGACTGAAACGATTTCCCTCGCTTCGGCCACCTCTGGAGTGGCAGGCATTGAGCTGAGTCCCGACGGACGCAAACTTTTTGTGGCGGCTCCAGGTTTCCCCAATAGCCAGATTATCGTTATCAACACCGATCTGGCAGATCGCCCCAGTGACGAGAGCGCAAACACCCGTCTGTGGCACGAACCAATTGGCGAGATTTCTGTTCCCGCTTGGGTACAAGGGATAACGGTTGCCGAGAATTCGCAACAAATCGCCTTTACCACTGTGAGCGATCGCTATGGTTTTGGGGCGGTGGAAATTACCAACGACGATCCGCTCTTATTTGCTACCAGGGAGCCAAAATATGCCTCTTTAAGTCTCGGTTCGTTTGCCGATTATTTTGATATTAATCGAGCGGTGGATGTGGAGGTGATGGCAGATGGGGACTATGCTTTTGTGGCGGCGATTAATAACAGCAGCCAAACCAATGTAGAAAGTATAGACGGACGGCGAGCGGGCAGTAATATTGGCATTATTAAAGATCCCTTTGGCCCCGAACCGACGTTGGTGGCGGCAACTCGTCCCATTCCCGGCGGTTTGACGACGGATTTGGAACTCTCAAGAGGCGATCGCTATTTATGGGCTTCTTATCCGGGGTTGAAATTAGACTCGACGGAACAAGGTGCTTTATTGGGTTTCAACGTTGAGGAGATAGTCAAAGCGGTAGAAAATCCGGGCAATTTCTACCTGGATAGCAAACAG
>NZ_JAMXOT010000311.1 GCF_024220515.1 Oscillatoria sp. HE19RPO | reverse complement strand
TACCATTACCAGTGGAGAGAGGGCGATCGCATCACCACGATTTACCTACCCCGCAAAAAACTAGAGGCGGTTGAGAATGCGATCGCCCGTCGCGAATCAGTCAATGCAATTCTGATGATGCTGGGTTAGATGCGATCGCCCTGAATTCTTCTCCTCGATGTTCTATAGCATTGCCCTCTTTTTCCCCTCCCCTTCAATGCTATAGAACAGGGGCCAGGGGGAGGGGGTAAGGTTGAGTTGCGATCGCCGCCAAGATTCCCCGGGAGCGATCGCACCTGGGCACCGGGTTACACTCCCTCGATCTGATCCTTTAATTTTGTCCATGCAACCGATGACAAATGGCCTTGCACATCAGCCCAAAGCTCAGAGATGTTAGGGTCAAGCCAATCTAAGTCAAGGCAGCGATCTAATTTCTTCAGTTCTGGATAGGCTCGGAAAGCGAACGGGATTTTAACCCCAAAAAACCTGTTAACAACAGGGACTAGATAGACATTCGGATATTTCGCTAGAAGCCATGCAGCGAGCTCCAGATAATTCTCAAGCAAGATATCCATGTCGGCAGTTTTAACACTCAGATAGTGAAGATTCCCCACACAGTAGCGGTCCTCTGCCTGAAACTCTAGGAACCGATCCTCGAACGGCTGATCCTTGCGTTCGGCAATCTCTTTAAACTTGATCGCCCCGTGCATCTCGCTCGCCGGGAACAGAAAGACGCGCTCGCACCGGGGGGATACCAGATCCAACCCCCGGATTAACTCGCTGTCATTGATTGGTAACCCGGGAACCGTGTAATTGGCGTAACCGGAAAAAAGGTGTTGGACATCGGGAAATTTTAGGGTACCGCGGCTGTCGCCAATCAATGCCCGGGTTAAGACTGTATCGCGGTTGAATCCGTCCAGGGATAGGAGTTCCCCGGTTTCCGCAAGTCTGAAATTTAAGTGTCTCATAAATTTTAAAGGTTTTGAGTTGGGGATAAGGGAATCAGAGTAGCGCGATCGCATTGCTGAGCTGTTCGGGGTCAACCTCTACATATCGAAGCAACACGCGATCATTCTTGTGCCCCGTGATTTTTTTCAGCACCGGGATAGACACCCCAGAACGGGACAAGGCAGTAATCAGGGTGCGACGGGTGGAATGGGTTGATATCCCCCTACG
>NZ_JAMXOT010000020.1 GCF_024220515.1 Oscillatoria sp. HE19RPO | reverse complement strand
CTCTTTTTTTGTTCGTAGTAACGACTTCAGTCGTTCTCTTTTTTTGTTCGTAGTAACGACTTCAGTCGTTCTCTTTTTTTGTTCGTAGTAACGACTTCAGTCGTTCTCTTTTTTTGTTCGTAGTAACGACTTCAGTCGTTTCCCCATCTTCAAATTCACCAATACCCCCGTCCATTCCCCTAAAAACCCAACAATTATTGACCCGAATCAGACTTCTTCAACCGATAGTAAATGGCCCGATCGCGACGCATAGCCGCCCCAACCGTCACATTCAGTTGCGCACCCAAAAGGGTCACCAACGAACTTAAATAAAGCCATAACAGCAAAATAATAATAGTCCCAACCGCTCCATAAGTCCGGTTATAATTTCCAAAATGCGCCACATATAACCGAAACAAACTGGAAATAATCGCCCATAAAATAGCTGCAATAAAAGCTCCGGGAACCAGCGGCGTATCCCGACGCCGGTGGGAGGGACCAAACCGATAAATAAAGGCAAAGGCAACCGAAACAATCATTAAAGTCAGGGGACGACTCCAAAAATGCCACACATCCAACAATCGTCCTTCCAGAGGACAACTCGGGAGCGGTTGCAACAGACAGAGAAAGCCGGATTCAAATAAACAATTTTGACCCGAATCAATTAAACAACTGCGACGGGCGAGTAACTGAATCACCCAGTCACTAATAAAAATCAGAAACGAAGCCACAATAAACAGAATAATGCTCCCCATCGCCAGACCGATCGCCACCAATTTCGCCTTCCAAAAAGGTCGCCTTTGTTTGTGGGGAATTTGGTGAATTTGATCCAAAGCCGCCATTGCTGCACCCATGACCCCGGAAAACACCCAAAGCGCCGCCACAAACCCCAGGGAAAACACTTCCTGATTGCGACTTTGGAGAATTTCTCGAATCAACCCGCGAATCGTGTTCCAAACTTCCACGGGAATCACATCAGCGAGTTGATTAGCCAGATTAAACAAGGTGGATTGTAAAACTTCAAATAGACCAATGGAAGCAACGACGGCTAGAATAGCGGGAAACAGAGATAACATGGCATGGTAGGCCATTTCTGCGGATAAACCCGTTAATCGCTGCTGACTGGCGCGATCGGCGACTTCGCGCAGAGTCGAAAATTTTAGATAGGAAAAAAACTGCAAAAACCGAACGAGGGGTTGCAAGGCGGGACCCATCCTCGTCCCGATCCTTCTCAACCGGGCGAGGACACTTTGGAGAGATAGTTTGGGTAACTTCACGACGCTTTGGCTCCCTCTGTGTTAGATTAGCCGTCTAAAATGCCATTCCGGACCCCTGATTGGGCTGAGTTTGGCGGATTGCTATAGGTGGGCGATCGCAAATCCCCGGGGGTTGGAGTGGAAAAAAAATACTAAACCTACACCCATCTTAATTTACACTCTTAAGCTTAACTAGAGTTTAATAGGACTGATGTAGATCAACCGGGTTTCTGTAAAACCGGCTCAGTTTGTCAAGATTAGAGAGCTCAGCCGAACTTTAGAAACTGGGTTTCTCCTGGGGTAGTCGATGGAAAATTGATTGGGAGTGGTTGCCAATGTCGGAGAATGTCTCGCAGTGGTTGGAAGAAATTAGATCCCTGAAACAGGAAATCATCCGTGTGGAACAAGAACGGGATGCGGCAGAAGCGGGTGCCGATCGCTGGCGGGGACTTTACACCACGGAAGCGCAGCAACGGCGAACTCAGGTTGAACAGTTGACGGAGGCGATCGCCTCCCTGAAGGCTGAACTGGAACAGTTGCAAGCGGGTCCCTCATCTTTGCCTCGGGCAATTGCCCCCTCGGAACTGTTGCAAGAGTTGGCGGGAATGGGACCGGATGAAGTGAAGGGAAAATTGATTGAAGCCTTCATGGAACGCGATCGCCTCGCCCAAGAATTGTCCCGAATGAGGGAATGCCTGGAAGCGGAAAAAGCCACTCATGAACAAACCCGCCAGAGTTTAACCAGCGCCCTAGGAGATACGGTGGAACTCCTGAAAAAAGCCCAACCGGGAACGAAATCTGGACTCAATCTGGATTTAGCCCGTCTGGTGAGTGGCACCCCATTAAATCCCAAGACGGAAGACTAAAATATCAACCGGACTTACGCATATTTTGAAAAACTACCTCTAAATGTAGAGGCGATTCGCGAATCGCCTCTACATTATTATTTAGAGGTAATGCGTAAGTCATAAGGGAGTTTTCCCCGGACTGCGGTGATGAGGACCTAAAATCCCATGACTTTTGCTACGGCTTCAATTTCCGGTTCGATGCCTTGTTTAAAGGGATTGTTGCTATGTTTAATCGCAGTATCCGGGTCTTTGAGTCCATTGCCTGTGAGGACGCAAACGACAGTGGCCCCAGTGGGTACTTGGTCTTTGACCTTGAGTAATCCCGCAACGGAGGCAGCGGAGGCGGGTTCGCAGAATACCCCTTCCCGAGAGGCGAGGAGACGATAGGCATCGAGAATTTCGTCATCGGTGACGGCATTAAAACTGCCTCCGGAGGACTCTTGGGCGGCGATCGCCTTATCCCAACTGGCGGGATTGCCGATGCGGATGGCGGTGGCGAGGGTTTCGGGATTCGCCACAGGTTGACCATTGACGAGGGGGGCTGCACCAGCGGCTTGGAAGCCCATCATTTGCGGGAGGCGATCGCATTTCCCCGCTTGATGGTACTGACAAAATCCCATCCAGTACGCGGAAATATTGCCAGCATTGCCCACAGGAATGCACAGCCAATGGGGAGCGTTACCCAAGGCATCCACGACCTCAAATGCTCCGGTTTTCTGCCCTTCTAGGCGATAGGGATTGACCGAGTTGACCAAGGTCACGGGATAATGTTCGGCCATATCCCGGACAATTTCTAAGGCTTTATCGAAATTTCCTTTAATGGCTAAGACTTCTGCACCATAGAGTAAGGCTTGGGCGAGTTTGCCTAGGGCGACATAGCCATCGGGAATGAGGACAAATGCCCGCATTCCGGCGCGTCTGGCATAGGCCGCAGCGGAGGCGGAGGTATTGCCGGTACTGGCACAGATGACGGCTTTGGCCCCTTCTTCTTTGGCTTTGGAAATGGCCATTGTCATGCCCCGGTCTTTAAAGCTGCCGGTGGGGTTGAGTCCGTCATATTTGACGTAAACTTGCACCTGTCTGCCGATGATTTCGGCGATCGCTGGGGCGGGAATCAGGGGGGTGTTACCTTCTTGGAGGGTAACCACTGGAGTCTGGTCGCTGACGGGCAGATACTGCCGGTAAGCCTCGATGAGACCGGGCCAGTATGAGGACCTCAGTGGGGCATCTGCTGGAGTTGCACCGGGAGTTGGGGAGGGAACGGGAGAATAACTCAGAGTCACCGTATGTTAATTCTTTGGACATGAATGCTCCCCCACCTGAAGACAGCCAGGTGTGGGTGTCTACAAGGATTTATCCCTTGCGACAGGCGGCATTCTCACCGTGCTGCGGGAACTTTTGCCCGCAGACACCCTTAAGTCGTTTCCGCTTAGGGCTTGAAAATACTTTGGCCTAGAGCCTGACGTTTATTAACCGACTTACTAGGACTTACAGGGTGTTTTACCTTTCTCAAGCGATCGTGTCTCTGGGGTGTTCGGGTTCTATGCCCGCCCATTACCGTGCCGATTGAGATGGTGACATCATACCATAATCTTCGCTCCTTAACCCCAACCTTTTTCTATTTGGGGAAGTGCGTGGCTGGTCATTGGTCATTGGTCATTGGTCATTGGTCATTGGTCATTGGTTGTTGTTTTGTTCTGAGTATTCAACCCTCCAAAGAACCCAGGACCCAGGACCCAGGACAAGTGACCAATGACCAATGACAAAATTTGGGATTTTGATAAATTCGATGCTTTTTTTTTCTGGGGTTAGGATACAATAACCAGGTGATTTGCCTAAGTAAAAATTACTAAACTTAAAACGACTGATGCCCACTGTTATTTCGAGCCGACCCACCTCCGAAACCGTTCAGAGTGCCTCTAGCGTAGCGATCGCTTCTCAAGCTTCCCAGAATAACGGCGATCGCCTGATTAAAATGCTCAAATCCCTCTACCAGGCCGATCAACAGGTCAAGTTCTTGCACTTGCACGCCGAAGCCGACTATCTGCTGCAACAGTTGCAAACCCTGAAACAGCACCACTCCAACAACCCAGAGGGTTCCGTTCCTGCTTCTTCCTCAAAAAATTAAGGCAGTCCAATTCCGCCCGGGGCAGTGGGACCCCCACTATTTATTAAGCACCCTGTTCCCGGCGAGTCCACCCCCTGCCGGTTTTTTTTAGCTATTCCGAAATGCTG
Source organism: Oscillatoria sp. HE19RPO (assembly GCF_024220515.1). Taxonomy (GTDB): domain Bacteria; phylum Cyanobacteriota; class Cyanobacteriia; order Cyanobacteriales; family Laspinemataceae; genus Laspinema. Next base: position 22,108 of record NZ_JAMXOT010000020.1, on the reverse strand, counting down.
CTGCATAATAAAAGTCTTTTGTCAATCCCTCCGGGAAAAATGTGAGGAAAAAAATCCCGACTGGAAAAATTCCGGCTGTGCGATCGCAAGATGTGCTATAAAAGGTAAAGTTTTATGACGTGCCAGGTTTCTAAACCCCAGGGATGCGGAGTGTGTGGTCCGTATTTTGCCCTGAACAGGCATTCATCAATCATCAGATTGCACGCAAGACGGCCCTGCTACTCACCCTTTGAGTCAGCAGGAATTTATCCTGCGGCGATCGGGGGATTCATCCGACTAGCAACCGAAAAAGTTAGATTTAATAGATGACAGCATCAACATTAAAGCCTCAAGTAACCCCTCAAACATTGGGAACTGATTCCTTCCCGTCTTCTCTACGTCTGAGAGATATTTTGGGGACCTTGCCGAAAGATGTATTTCTCAAAAATCGGCGGAAAGCATGGACGAGAGTCATTATCAATGTATTATTAGTCGCCGTCGGCTACTGGGCATTAGCCGTTTCTCCAGCATTTTTGCTACCCATTTTATGGATCTATACCGGAACAGCCCTAACGGGTTTTTTTGTGATTGCCCATGATTGCGGTCATCGTTCCTTTGCCAATCGCAAATGGGTTAACGATCTGGTAGGTCATATCATGATGCTGCCCTTAATTTATCCCTTTCATAGCTGGCGAATTGGCCACAATCACCACCACAAACACACGAATAAACTGCTGGAAGATAATGCCTGGGAACCCTGGTTACCGGAGGTATATGAAAATCTCAGCACTTTTATGAAAACCTTTTATCGCTTCCTCCGGGGACGCTTCTGGTGGATGGGTTCCATCGTTCACTGGGCTGGATTGCACTTTGATTGGTGGCGTTTGGAAGGCAAGAAACGGGAACAAATGAAATTTTCTGTCTTAGTGGTTGTGGCTTTTGCTGCGATCGCCTTCCCCACCCTGATTGCCACCACCGGAATTTGGGGATTCATCAAATTTTGGCTGATGCCTTGGATGGTCTACCATTTCTGGATGAGCACCTTCACCATCGTTCACCATACCACCCCGAATATTTCCTTTGCTTTCCCAGAAGATTGGCATGAAGCAAAAGCCCAATTAAACGGTACCGTTCATTGTGATTACCCCCGCTGGGTGGAATTCCTCTGTCACGACATCAATGTGCATATTCCCCATCACCTCTCCACTGCCATTCCGTCTTACAACTTACGGAAAGCGCATCAAAGTTTAGAGCAAAATTGGGGCAAATACCTTCAAAAAAGCCAGTTTTCCTGGTCCTTGATGAAGGAAATTACCGATAAGTGTCACCTCTACGATGACCAAAACGGTTACAAATCTTTCAAAGATTATCACGCCGGTCGGTAATAGAGAGCATCCTCTGCTCTCTCCATGAATTATTCCTTAAAGACGTGCCCAATGCGCGTCTTTTTTGTTTTTGAAAACTCTTTCTAGCTTTGGCGTTCAAAACTGCACCTCCGGTCCCCTCCCCTGTGTCTTGGGGAGGGTTAGGGTGGGGTCCTCCGGCTGGCGATCGCTTTCGTCACGCACTCAAAGTTCCAAACCCGCAGCGTCCAGCCTGGGGCTACACGGACAAAGCCCGCCTGCGCGGGCTACTCTATAAAAGATAGCCCTTCAATATGTTTAAAATTAATAAAGCTGCCTTCACATAAACTGTTCACAGGGATGCCATGACCCAGCAAAATTTCGGAACCAACCCAGAGGATAGAAAGGGGCGTAATGCACTCCCCGGACCGATTCCGTTAAGCTATTTCGGCGCTTATCGCTGCCCAGTTTGTCGCTATGGCGAACTCTCTAACCTGGCGATGATGGATGCCTTTGGCTGTAACTTTTGCAGCCGCATTTTTACCGCAAATTTAGACCAAAATTCCCTCAGTTTAGCCGATGCTGTACCACCGATTACCTGGCATTGGAATGGTCGCCAATGGCAAGGATTACCTCGGGAGGGGGTAGAATTTGGATGGGAAATTGGCATTGCTGCGATCGCCATCATTACCCTCCCCACCCTCCTAGTCGGACTCGGGGCCTATATTTTCCCCCCAGTCCCCGGCAGTAGCTTAAGCTGGGTTCCCGCCTTTTGGACTGTAGCCACCTTTATCGCTCACCTCACCATCGTCCTCTGGCTAATGGTTGAATATTATCAGTTTCCCGTATTGCTCTTTTTAAAAGCATGGCAACGACGGTTATTGATGCGATAGATTTGTCATTTGTCATTTGTCATTTGTCATTTGTCGTTGGTTGTTTCTTATGTTCGTAGTAACGACTTCAGTCGTTTCTTATGTTCGTATTTCAGTCCTTTCTTAGTTCGTAGTAACGACTTCAGTCGTTAAAATGGGGCAGTCAATCAACCACCCCACTCCAAATAAATCTCCGAGGGAATACTTACAAATTGTTTTGAATCATTTCTCGGTACAGACTTTTTTGTTTGACACCCCGGACTTGATCCACTAATCCCTTATCCTTAAAGAACTGGACCGTTGGTGTTCCGGTGACTCCCGCATTGTCCGCAATTTCTGGGTCTGCTTCAATGTCAATTTCCACATAGTGAACCTTGCCATCAAACTCATCAATCACCTTACTCAGAATCGGTTTCAAGGTATGGCAAGGACCGCAGGTGGGTGCAGAATATTTAACCACAATCAGGCGATCGCTGTCATGGTACAACTTCCGCAAGGCAAACCCTCCCACATGGCGCGTTGCCGCCGGGTCAAAATCCTCTTCCGTATCGGATTTTTGTTCCTTTTCCGGTTCCGGCGCTTTCTCCGATGCTTCCGTTTGATGGAACTCTTGAACTAACCCATTCGCCGATAACCATCGTTCCGCTAACATCGCCCCCATACAACCCGTTCCCGCTGCGGTAACCGCTTGGCGAAACTCATGGTCCTGGACATCTCCAGTGGCATAAACACCCTCAACACTGGTCTCAACGGTGCCATGTTTCGTGACAATATATCCAACTTCATCCAGTTCCAGTTGACCTTTGAATAGTTGGGTATTCGGAGTATGACCGATCGCATAAAACAATCCGCGAACCTGCAAATCCGTTTCTTCCCCAGTCTTGATATTTTTAACCTTAATCCCCTCCATCCGGTCATCGGTTCCGAATATATCCACCGCCTCCGTATTCCAATGAACCGTGATTTTTGGGTTCTTCAAAACCCGGTCTTGCATCGCTTTCGAGGCCCGCATTTCGTCCCGACGGACTAACAGGTGAACATGGGTGCCATATTTGGTCAAATACACCGCTTCTTCCGCCGCAGTGTCTCCACCACCAACCACCGCCAATGACACGCCTTTAAAAATGGGACTGGCCCCATCGCAAATCGCACAGGCAGAGACCCCTCGACTCCAGAACTGGTCTTCACTCGGGAGTCCCAACCGCTTGGCCGTGGCCCCTGTGGCAATAATCACCGTATGGGCCTTCACTTCTCGTTCGTCCGAACGGATCACGAAGGGACGCTGACTCAAATCCACCGATTGCACGTCTTCCGTGTACAATTCGGCCCCCCAGCGTTGCGCCTGGAGTTTCATCCGTTCCATCAGTTTCGGTCCCGTAATCCCTTCGGGAAATCCGGGGAAGTTCTCCACTTCTGTGGTGGTCATTAATTGTCCTCCGGGAATGCCTCCCATCTGGAACCCTTCAAATACCACGGGTTTCAGATTCGCCCGTCCCGCATAAATGGCGGCAGTGAATCCGGCAGGGCCAGATCCGATAATCACAACGTTTTCTACTGCTGGATTTGTCATGGGGTTATTCAAACTCGTAACGACTTCGCTTTAAATCTATTATAGTGACCTGTTCATTATTATCAGTGATCTAAGTCACTTTACGGCCCTTGATTATTTATTCCTCTGCTGATTGTAGTTAACAATTACCAATTGACAGGTAGGAGGTTAGCAACTTAGAGATTGAGGACCAATTCACCCTAAAATAGCAATACAGGACTGACCCATGAGTCCTAAATTTGTAGGGGCGATTCGCGAATCGCCTCTACATTTAGGGTTCGCCCTCCCAAAATGTGTAAGTCCTGAAGATCAATTCTTAGCAGCAGGTGAGAGAATGGAACGAGTGCTAGAACCGGAAGTGATGGATAGTTGGGAGGATGCGACAGCGTATGACAGGATGGATTTTCTGGAGGTGAATACGGCCTTTGCTGAGAGTGCGATCGCAGTCGGTCCGGAGTCGGCGTTGGTCCTGGATGCGGGAACCGGGACCGCCAGAATTCCCATTTTAATCGTGCAGCGTCGTCCCCAGTGGCACATCAAGGCGATCGACCTTTCGCACAATATGTTACAAGTGGGGAGGGAAAATGTCCAAGCTGCTGGATTACAAGAGCAAATTCACTTAGAGTATATCGATGCTAAACAGATGCCATATCATGATAGTACCTTTGATATGGTCATTTCCAATAGCATCATCCACCATCTCCCCGACCCGATGCCCTTTTTCCAAGAACTGAAACGAGTTTTAAAACCCAATGGCGGGATATTTTTGCGAGATTTAATGCGACCCTCAGATATAGAAATTGTATATAAAATTGTCGCCCGAATTGGACCCGAATATAACGACTATCAAATCCAGCTATTTCAAGATTCATTGATAGCTGCATTTACCCTAGAAGAGGTACAAAACATTATAGAAATGGCGGGATTAGAAGGGGTTAAAGTTTATGCGTCTTCGGACCGCCATTGGACTGCGGAACGTGATTACAGAAAATAGACATCATTCTATTCTAAAAAGCCCCCCTTCTTAAGGGGGGTTGGGGGGATCAATCCGTTATTTTGCAAGAGGTCTATTATTTGTCCTGCCTGCCGATCGCTGCTAAATGGCACTGATAGGATTCTTTGCTAAAGCAGACAAACCGAACTTGAGAAATCCAAGTCGTTTGCGTTAAAAATTGCTGCACAGTCTTCACCGCGATTCTAGCAGCCCGTTCCATTGGGAAACCATAAACTCCCGTACTAATTGCCGGAAAAGCAATAGTTTTTAGCTGATGTTTTTCCGCTAACTTTAAACTCTGATGATAACAACTTGCCAGCAATTCATCTTCATGATGCTTGCCCCCTTGCCATACAGGGCCAACGGTATGAATCACATAGTTTGCCGGGAGATTGTAGCCCAGGGTTATCTTAGCTTCGCCGGTGTTACAGCCGTTAAGAGTGCGACATTCCGCCAACAAACCGGAACCTGCTGCGCGGTGGATAGCACCATCAACCCCGCCTCCTCCTAATAGACGGGTATTGGCGGCATTGACGATCGCATCCACCTGTTGTTTGGTAATATCCCCTTGAATCACTGTGATTTTATCGGTCATAGTAGTAAAGTTGTTGTCAAATAGAGAAACTCCTTTTATTGTATGAAAGAATTGCAGAAATGGAAACAGTTGCGATCGCGCCTAGTCTTCGACAACCAATGGTGCAAAGTTCGCCAAGATGAAATCGAACTGCCAACCGGCGAAATCATTGATGATTTTTTTGTGAATGTCCGTCCAGATATTGCCTTAGTCGTTCCCGTTACCCCCCAGCAAGAAATCGTATTGGTGCGACAATATCGACATGGAGTCGGGGAAATCTTGTTAGAATTACCTGCCGGTGCATTCAATCCGGAAAACGAGCAAGCAGAAGCAGCAGCAGCGCGGGAAATGACCGAAGAGACAGGTTACCATTGCCCAAACTTAATTAAACTCGCCACCCTCTATGATAATCCCGTTAAAGACACCAATACCATTCATGTTTTTTTAGGCAAAAATGCGGAATATTCGGGACAGCAACTTTTAGATATTACCGAACAGATAGAAGTGGTTTTAGTCCCAATTTCTGCCGTTTTGGAGAAAATCACCCAGGGAGAAATCTGCGTATCCGGAAGCGTCGCTGCCCTGTTTTTAGCGTTAAATTACTTAAAAATAACCCCATGAAACTTAAAAAACTAACCCCAAATTTTTAGTCGTATTTATCCGATGTAGGGGCGATTCGCGAATCGCCCCTACAGTCAGTTGCCTACCATCCCCAACTGCCGGGAATTCCCTTAAAAGGTCCAACAATATCCGAAGTAATCCAACCTCCATAAAACCCACCGGGTTGAGGTTGAACTTCTTCTCCATCCACATAGCAAATATCCATCAACTCTGGATAGAATGCCACATAATCTTTAATGTCTTCAAATTGGGGAGTGGGATTCGGATAAAACCAAGCACAATTCGGCGCTTGTTTTTCCTTAACCGTCACCGTGTAATATCCCGCCGCCCCTTTCCACTCGCAAAAACTACTTTTAGGAGTTCGGCTCAGATATTCCATTTTGATATCTTCTGGTGGGATATAATAACCTGGGGGATGACTGGTTTCCAGGACTCGCTTGGCGTTGCGAGTATCAGCAATAATTTCTCCATTAAAGATGATTTGGAGATGTTTGGAGACATCTTCCAACCGAGGAGGACGAGGATAATCCCAAACGGATTCTTGTCCAGGACCGGGTTCAATTCGTTGTGGGTGCATGAGGATTTTAGAGATAAGATGAGATAATCATAGGTTATCATATCTCCGGCACCACTAGAGGCGATCTCCTGAGTCATGAACAGGGGTTGGTTTAAACCAACCCCTGTAGGGGCGATTCGCGAATCGCCCCTACAATTTTAAACCCTGCCGGTGTTGAGGACTTTGCCATGCAATAGTTGACAAATTCATCTGATGTGCTCTATAATTGGCCAAATCGTTTGACTTAAATTAACGGTTGAGTTTAACCCAAATATAATAGGTTTTTCAATCATGGCTTTACAAGAAGAAATTGATAAAACTAGGCAAGAAATTAAGACAGATAACTACTCCATGTCAATTGGAGAGTTAATCAGCTTGTATGAAAATGAAGAAATTGATATTCACCCCGATTTTCAACGTTTTTTTCGGTGGTCAAGTTATCAAAAATCAACGTTTATAGAATCAATTTTATTAGGAATCCCAATTCCCGCTATTTTTGTTAATCAAAGAGAGGATGGGATTTGGGATGTTATCGATGGGGTGCAGAGACTCTCAACGATTTATGAATTTGTCGGGTTGTTGAAACCGGCGTCTCCAGATGAAGACACCTCTTTTATTGCGTTACAAGAAACCCACTATTTACCTTCATTGAAAAATAAAAAATGGAATGACCCAAACGACCCGGATAATTCTTTGACTCCAACTCAGCGGTTATTGATAAAGCGGGCTAAAATTACCGTGAATATTATCCAAAAAGAAAGCGATCAGATGATTAAGTATGAGTTGTTTCAGCGACTCAATACCGGAGGGTCGATCGCTACTCCTCAAGAAGTCAGGAATTGCATTCTTTTAATGTTAAATAAAGACCTTTATCAGTTGATGCGTTCTTTAGCCGATCGCGAATCTTTTAAGAACTGTATTGCTTTAAGCGATCGCCTGTATGAAGAACAGTATGATATGGAGTTAGTCCTCCGGTTTATTTTACTCTTTGATAGAACCGAGGACAACCTGCAACAACTCGGCGGTGATGTCAGCGAATTCCTCACCACTAGAATGCGAGAAATGGCGCTTCAACCTGATATAGATTACAGCCATATCGAACAAGCATTCGACCTCACCTTCAATCTTCTTAATAAAACAATGGGAGATAATAGCTTTAAGCGATATCGAGAGCTAGATGACAAATTTTTAGGGGGCTTTCTTTTGTCCGCCTACGAAGTCGTAGCATTAGGAATAGGATACCATTATAAAAATCCCCTTCCCATCAACCAAATATCGGAACGAATCAAAACAATTTGGTCCGATTCAACTTATCAAAAATGGTCCGGGGCTGGAGTGAATGCAGCCCGACGTTTACCTCATCTGATTCCCCTGGGGAGAAAGGTTTTTTCTCCATGAAAATCCGGACTGCTGAACAATTAAGTGATAAATTGGCTGAGGATTTAGCTTGGCGAAAGAAAGAACTAGCGGCTATCAAATCCTTGGTAGAATCGAAAACATTTTCTCGGCAACAACATCAGGTCTTATTGCGGAGTGGTGTGTGTATTCTCTATGCCCATTGGGAAGGATTCATAAAATTAGCTGCCAATGTTTACTTGGACTATGTTAGTAATAAAAAACTAACCTATCAAGAGCTTTCGAGTAATTTTTTAGCCCTAGCCATGAAGGAAAAACTCAAAGAGGCCAAAGAAACTAATAAACCGTCTTTGTATATTCCAGTTTGTGACTTCTTTCGCGCTGAATTAAATCAACGATGTAGTTTGCCAAAAGATGCCATCTCTACCGCCTCGAATCTTTCATCAGAAGTGTTGGAAGAAATCACCTTGTTATTGGGACTAGATTTTTCGCTCTACAGCACCAAGAAAAAATTAATTGATGAAAAACTTTTAAAAACCAGAAATGAAATCGCTCATGGGGGTTATTTAGAAGCGTTTGACCAGGATGAATATGTCGAGTTACATCCCGAAGTCATCGGGATGCTTGATAGGTTTCGGACTCAAATAGAAAATGCGGTAATTCAGGAAAGTTTTAGGAATAATTCACCCTCAACCAACCCCTGACGTAGGGGACCGGGAAACGGGAGTATCTCCTGAAAAGCACCCCACTCTGACCCCCTTACAAGAGTAGGTTTTTTATGTTCAGGGAGATTTACCCAAGAGGAAGGGGACTTCCGGTTCCCTCCCCTTGGCAAGGTCCGGGTTAGGGTGGGGTCCACCCAGTTCGCAAAAACACCTCCCCCGGGAAACAACCTCAACTTGACCCTCCTGATCACGACTAGGGATTCAGCTATGAATTGGGGGGGTACAATCAGGCTGAACTTCCAATTCTTTGACCCGACTTTGTAATTCCTCCAATTCTTCAATTAATTGCAAAACGCTGATTCCAATATCGGGTCTAATTTCGGGTGGGGCTGTATTATCAATCTGGGACTTCGCCCATTCTTGCAACTGTTTTAGGGTCATTTTCTGATTCTCCAATTTATCCAACAGTTGCAATCAATGGTAAACAATAACAGACAGGAGTTTAAACCTCCGCCTGTAGAGGCGATTCGCGAATCGCCCCTACATGGATTGTGGGGGACTGTTTTATGGCATAATAGAACCTGTTTTCTATCCACAATGGTTATGGACTCGTTAAACGATGAAATTTCCTCCCGCTATCAAAAACTACAGCAATTCCTGGCAGCAGGCAAATGGCGGGAGGCGGATGAAGAAACTGCACGAGTGATGCTTCATGTGGCGGGGAGAGAAGAAGAGGGATGGTTGGATGAGGATTCTATCAACCAATTCCCTTGTGAAGATTTGCGCCAAATTGACGGCCTTTGGGTACAATACAGCAATGGCCGCTTTGGGTTTTCAGTTCAGAAGCGCATCTGGCAAGAATGCGGTGGTGCGTGTGACTATGAGACCGTGAAATGCCTGGGCGATCGGGTGGGGTGGAGAAAAGAAGGAGAATGGTTAGAATATGATGAATGCACTTTCAACGCAAAAGCACCCCCGGGACACCTTCCGACGAGTTTTTGCGCCGCCGAGTTTGCGCCCAGGGGTTTTGGTGCATTGTTTTTGTGGCAGGAGGGGATTTCTCTTCTTCTCTTGCGTCCAGACTTGTAAATTGTAACCTGTAAGCGTTTCCAAAAATTATTACAAATTATTACCGGCCCTTTTTCAACGAAAGAATCACTATTTCACGGTTCCGTTACCTGGCACTGTGGTAGGGAAAAGAGAGGGAGGCCCTTCATCGAACGAATGAAAGAATTGAAGAGAGGCCACCCGGGGATCGTAACAGTTCGCCAAGACAAACCTGGATGCGATCGCCTCAATTTCTGGATCCATTGCATCCCAGCGGTCCCAAGGGAGACTAATCTGTCCCGGGGATTTTTTCCGAACTTTACCCGTTGCCACAATTTTGGGTAACAAGCGACTTCCCCATGACAAAGGAGTTCATGATGCAGGCAGAACATTTCATCTTAGAAACCGATAGGTTAGGAAATCTTAAACAACTTCCCAAATTACCACCTAACAAGCAAATTGAGGTGACTTTTCGGGTTCTTGATGATGCAAAAGACTCTGCTATCAAACGGAGAATCCCTCACCCGGATTTGGCCGGAAAAATTAAAATCTTGTCAGATAACATTATGGATAGTGTTCCCGAGAGTGACTGGGAATTGTTGCAATGATTGGACTCGATCGCCTGTTGGTTGTAGGGGCGCAATGCTTGCGCCCCTTGGGCGTATGCAATACGCCCCTACATTAGGATTTAGAACTCACCCGCTAAGGCGGCGACACACCGATCGCAAATAGTCGGGTCTTCCTCAGATTCACCCACGTGAGTCGAGTAGTTCCAACAGCGATCGCATTTCTGTCCTTCAGCATCCACCACACCAATTCCCCATCCGTTGACCTGGGTGCTATATTTTAACCCTTCTAGTGGTTGGGAGTTGTCTAGCACTTCGACTTGGGAGGTGATGAACAGATACCGCAGTTCGTCTACGCCGTTGCCAATGGTTTGGGGGACGGGGACGACTGGGGTGGGAGAGGTTACGGTTGCCGGGTGGTGGCCGATCGCCTCTTCCATTGCCTCTTCAAATGCCTCTAGTGCATCGATCGCCGCATCGGTTTGGGTTTTGCCGAGGATATAGTTACTCACCGAGGCGACGGTATCCGTGAGTTCTTTGCGGTTATTGGCGCGTAAGACATAGCGGTTGACAAACCATCCACTGTATCCGATGCCAATTAGTTCCAGTAAACCCGGAAGCAACGGGAAATCGGCGATCGCATCTACAATTGCGCCTAAGACAATCACGGAGACAGTCCCACTCACAATTAATCCCACAGACAGCAGGGGTCGGCGATAGTCAGAGAAAAATACTCCCAGATATCGGGGTAATTCTGCCATGACTGCTAAGGCGGCGTTGAGCAATTGCTGCCATTGGGGGATATCTTCCGGTGAGGGAGGGGTTACCGTTGTTTCTGGGAGGGTGATTGTCTTTGCCGGTGTGTCTTCCGGGGGATTGGCGACAGTAGTGGTGGTGGGGATGGTTCCCACCGATCGCCCTGGGTTCATAGTCCCTAATGCTTGTCGCAGGGAGATATCCTCAACATATAACAAGACTTTCGCCTCTAAGGAAGACCCGACTGCTTTATCTTGACGCGCCTTTTCTAGCACTTGGTTGACTTCCCCGCGCAGTTGGCGGAGGGTTTGCCAGGTTTTAGCCAGTTCCGGTTGTTTCCAATGGTCTTCTACCTGCACCCAACCTGCTTCAAATACCGATTGATAGGGGGTGGAATAGGGGAGATTTTGCCAGATATCTTCTGCCATGTGGCACAATACGGGTGCGACTGCTTTGGCGAGGTTTTCCAGGGCGACTGCCAGGACGGTTTGGCAGCTTCTGCGCCGTTTGGCATCCACTGCACTGATATATAGGCGGTCTTTGGCAATATCTAGGTAGAAATTGGACAAATCGACCACGCAGAAATTCTGCACGGTTTGGAAGAAGCGGAAAAATTGATAACTCTCAAAGGCATCGGTAACTTCGGCAAAAACCTCGGTCATGCGATGCAGCATATATCGGTCTAATTCCGGCAATTCTTCGTAGGAAACTGCATCTTTTGCAGGGTCAAAATCATCTAAATTTCCCAACAAGAACCGGGCAGTATTGCGGATTTTCCGATAGACATCCGATAGCTGCTTCAGGATATTTTTTCCAATCGGAACATCGGAGGAATAATCCACCGAAGACACCCACAACCGGAGAACATCCGCCCCATAAGGGGGTTCTTGTTTTTGGTTAGAACCGCCATTGATGATGGTGGCTGGATCGACGACATTCCCCAGGGATTTACTCATTTTGCGGTTGTTCTCATCCAGAACAAATCCATGAGTTAACACACTTTTATAAGGGGCGATGCTATTGTTGGCAACGCTGGTGAGTAAACTGGATTGGAACCAGCCGCGATGTTGGTCAGACCCTTCTAAATAGAGGTCTGCGGGATAGCGCAATTCTTCGCGACCCCCGACGACTGCGGCCCAGGAGGAACCGGAATCAAACCAGACATCCATTGTGTCGGTGCCTTTGCGGTAGGTTTTCCCGTTGCTGCGATAGGGTTCAGGTAAGAGGTCTTCAATGGGTAATTCCCACCAAGCATCAGACCCTTTTTCGGCTACAATGGCCTGCACATGAGCGATGGTTTCTTCGGTCATTAAGGGTTCGCCGGTTTCTTCTTCATAAAACACCGGAATGGGAACGCCCCAACTGCGTTGGCGGGAGATACACCAATCGGACCGTTCTGATACCATTGCCGCAATCCGATTTTCCCCTTGGGCGGGAACCCATTTCACCTCAGAAATGGCTTTCATGGCTTCATCCCGGAATCCATCCACGGAGGCAAACCATTGTTCCGTTGCCCGGAAAATGGTGGGTTTTTTGGTGCGCCAATCGTAGGGATATTTGTGAACGTAGGGTTCTTCTTTGAGGAGAGATTTAGCGGTTTTTAAGGCTTCAATGACGGCGGTATTGCCTTCATCAAGGACATTTAATCCGGCAAATTCTCCCGCTTCTTCGGTAAAGTTGCCGTTACCATCCACGGGGGCTAAGATAGGTAAACCATAGCGTTGTCCGACTTGGTAATCTTCTAAACCATGTCCGGGGGCGGTATGTACGAGGCCGGTCCCGGATTCGGTGGTGACGTAATCGCCGCCGATGACGACGGGACTGGTGCGATCGCACAGGGGATGTTTGTACTCACATCCTTCTAAGTCTTTGCCTTTGATTTTGGCTTGGACAGTGAGAGGTGTTCCTAGGGTTTCCGAGAGGCGATCGACTAATTCGGCAGCGACAATTAGGAATTTGCCCGATGCCGGTTCGTAATCGGCAGCGGTTTCCACCACGGCATATTCCAGTTGAGGATTCACACTTACCGCTAAGTTCCCGGGAATGGTCCAAGGGGTGGTAGTCCAGATTCCCACCCACAATTGTTTCATGTAGGCTTTGAGGGCGGATGCTGTATCAGCTAACTTTGTGATTTGGAATGCGGCATAGATACTGCGCGAAGTGTGACCTTCGGGATATTCTAATTCCGCTTCGGCGAGGGCGGTTTGAGAACTCGGACTCCAATGCACAGGTTTCCGTCCTCGGTAGATATAGCCTTTCAGGACCATTTTACCAAAGACAGCAATTTGGGCGGCTTCGTATTCCGGTTTTAAGGTGAGATAGGGATTTTCCCAATCTCCCCATACTCCATACCGTTTGAAATTCTCTTTTTGTTCCTCAACGGTTTTCAGGGCAAATTCTTGAGCTTTTTGGCGCAATTTTAAGGGGGTCAGGTTTTGACGTTCCTTGGATTTCATCGCCTGGAGCACTTTCAGTTCGATGGGTAATCCGTGACAATCCCAACCGGGGACATAGCGGACTTGGTGGCCGCGCAGCAACTTATACTTGTTGATGATGTCTTTGAGGACTTTGTTGAGGGCGTGTCCCATGTGGAGGGACCCGTTGGCGTAGGGTGGCCCATCATGAAGGATGAACAATTCACCGGGATTGTTCTGGGATAGGCGTTCATAGATTTGATGGTCGGCCCAAAATTTCTGGAGTTCGGGTTCCCGCTTGACGGCGTTGGCCCTCATGTCAAAGCCTGTTTTAGGCAGATTGACGCTATCTTTATAAGTTTTTGCTTCGGTCACAGCCAAATCCTAATTATTATAGAACAGTTTTCAGTTTATTATAAACAGGAGTTAGGTATTTTTTGGGATGTTATTCCTGGGGGAACCGGCAACATCCGGCATCCGGCGGGGGTTCAAACGATTGAACCCCCGCCGGTTGTTGCTATTAGGGTTTGAACCCCCGCCGGTTGTTGCGCTTTTAGTCATAACCCATCCAGATGGGGAAGGAGTTTAGATGGGATAGCTGCCTGCGGTGATGACCCGATCGCGTCCGAGGGCTTTGGCGCGGTAGAGGGCCATATCAGCGGCGCGAATTAGGTCATCTCCGGTGATGCCTGCGGTGGGAAAGCAAGCAATTCCTAGGGAAGCGGTGATGATTCCCAATAATTCCCCGCGATGTTCTAAAACCAGGTTTTTAATCGCTTCCCGGATTTGTTCGGCGCGACGATAGGTTTCTGATAAGGTGGCATCGGGTAAAATTAGGGTTAATTCTTCCCCTCCGTAACGGCAGGCAATATCGGACCCGCGAATATTTTTCATTAATAATTCGCCCACTTGTCGCAAGACGGCATCCCCGGCATCATGGCCGAAAGTATCGTTAAAATTTTTGAAATAGTCAATGTCAATCATGACAATGCCGACAGATTGATTCTGACGGTGAGCGCGTTGGAGTTCTCTCTCTAGGGTTTCTTCGAGGTAACGGCGATTAAACAGTCCGGTGAGGGAATCCCGAATACTTTGAGTATGGAGTGTTTCCCGGAGTTTAATGTTGGCTAATGCTAAGGCAATTTGTTCGGAAACGGTGCGGGCTAATTGTTGTTTGGCCTCGCTTAATCGTCCGGGATGGCTGGAAATTAAATACAGCAATCCGGAGATTTCTCCCTGGGCCATCATCGGGATGCAGAGAGATTCTACAGGGGAACGGTGGAGGTGGAAATGGTCACAAAATAAACTGAATGGACTATTGTCTACTCGATGCGATCGCCCGCGTCGTAAAGCCCAACATTCATGGGGGGCAAACCAAGGTTTACTCCCAGGAAGTTTCCCCCAAGTGGCAACGGTTTCTACGCGATTTTTAAAGGCGTCGATCGCCGCGAGTCCCCCGGAACAGGAGGGGAATAACTGAGGCAGTTTGAGGCCGATCGCTTTGTAGGCTTCTTCTAGGGTTTCACAAGCTTGCAACAACTCATTCATTTCCCCCAATAAGGCCATTTCTCGATTGCGTTGTTTGAGTTCTTCCACCCAGCGAATCAATTTGTCGTTGGCTTGTTGCAGGGTGGCTTCGGCTTGCTTATCCTCGGTAATATTGCGAAAGGTGACGATAAATCCGTCATTGAGTTTAACCGCCATCATTTTAAACCAAGCCTGGATTCCTTCATAGTCGTAATAAAACTCTAATTCTAGGGGTTGGTGGGTATTCACGACCTCGACATATCGTTCAAATAATCTAGTTTCGAGATTTCCGGGCATTTCTTCCAGCAGATATTTTCCCAGGACATCTTCCCGGCGGTGTCCGACGATTTTTTCGGCGGCGGAATTGATAGTTAGCCACTGAAAATCAATGATGGTTTGTTCAGAATTTCGGATTGCTTTGAAGGCCATGATGCCATCTAAAGAACTATTTAAAACCCCAGTCAGTAAGGATTCTGAATGTTGTAAGGCTTCAACCGTCTGATGGCGATCGGTAATATCGCGCGCCACCCAGATGACTGAGTGGCTGGAAAGGGGGGAAATACTGGCGGTAAATCGCTTCTGCTCTTTTCCTAGATTTAAAAGGTAATCAAATTGAATCGAGGTCTGGGTTTGCAGGGACTGGCGAATAGGGTCTAAAAAGGTTTCCGATTGGGACCCGTTAAAAAAAAGTTCCAGGGTCTGGCTGATTAATTGAAAATTTTCTTCAGATCGGATGAGGGTGGGATGGGTTGGCGCGACTTTTATATTGTTTTCACTGACATTAATCACGAAAACAATATCAGTTATTTCCGCCAATACTTTAAATAAGAATTTCTCATTTACTGTGATATTTTGCTCAAGGCTCACTAAGTCAAGCAAGACAAAGGCATCTTGTAGATCTTGATTAAACGCCTTGTTTGAATTGAGTTCTTTTAATTCGGCTGTTTCTTTTATAGGGGCGAATTTTGGCGAACTACTTTTAATATAAGGCATGATTTTAATTCGACTCCCTACGCGACTTTCCGGGCGTTTTCTGTAACTCACCAAACCAAATCTTGAACAGGTTTTAACTCGGGAAATCACAGATTTTTTATGACAATTTTTAGGACTTAATTCTATCAAATTATGAGAGGGTTTGACCTGACTTGAGTTATCCACAATTTTGCTTAAGGGAGATAGATAAAATCTCTGCATCAGTCGGGAAGGGGTGAGAAAACCGATGAGTTTATGACTCGAATCGCTGAGAATGGGGAGGTAATGAATCCCTTGCTGAAAACAATTAAAAATCCTCACACTGTCCAAACAGTCGGACTCCTTCAGTGCGATTGAACACTTCTGCATGACCGCTGCAACCGTAGTTTTTTTAAAAGATTTTTTGGTTGCCAAAAAATTGAGGATATCTCGGGGAGTTAATAAACTGATATCCTGATTTTGATCAATGATAAAGAGGCAGGGTTCTACGCCCTCTTGCCCGGTGAATGATTCAGCAGGAGGTTTAAGGGACAAGACAGGACCATCTGCCGACTGCCCCTGACTCCTCATGAAGGCGATCGCCTCAACCAAGGGGGTATCTGCGGCAATAATCTGAACATTTCGGTCAATTGCAGATTTTATATCGAACGAACATAACAAACGATTTGCTTCCAGCATCGACTTTCCTTTAGTCTCATCAGAATCATCCTTCCGACCAGCCCCCAATCTTCTGCTAGTCTGCTTTTAAAGGCGATCGCCTTTAAGCACCCTCCGCCTTCTGAACCTTCGCGATCGCGCCAGTCTATCCAGTTGACCTCTCCCCATTTTGCGAGGTGACCCTCTCGAATCAACTCACCTCTTCGGCGGGTGCTGATTGCTATTTTATCCTATTTTCCATTGAACTTGTAGAGAAACGAAAAATAAGAGGACTCATTTTTTGAACTGGACTCGCATCCCTATTTTAATAGAGTTTTACCCTCATTCTATCGATCCCTTGCCCAGGGGGGGGGATAGGACTGTCTCTTTCTAATTATCCCAGGGGTTTCATCTATCAAGCAATCCTCTTCCCTGGATAACTTTAGACCTCTTGCAAAATAATTTTATGCTATAATAAAAACTTTTGCTTAACCTTAGCCGATGGCCAGTTATAGCTAATTTTCCGAATCTTTTGCTAAAAACCACATAAAATGCTAAAACAGTATTTTGCAGTTCCACAATAAATTAATCATGGAAAATCTATTTTAGGGTGTTCCAACAAATAAATCATCCAAATCCCGATGGTTAAGCACCTAACAAGACTGTATGACGCCGCGCAGGCGGGCTTTGTCCGTGTAGCCCCAGGCTTTCCTAGCGGAACGCTTCGCGAACAGCCTGCGGGTTTTTTGGGGATTTTATTTTTTGGAGTTCCCTTATCTAAATTTGAAACCCCAGCAATTTAAACGGAGATTTGGTGCCCAGATTCAAACCTTTAAAGAAATGTTAAAGAGTTTAGAAGAATATCGGTTAGCAAATCAATCAAGACAAACGAGAATATAAAAGCAAGTTAACTCTTGAACAACAAATTTTAGTAGCATTAGAATATTGGCGAGAATATCGAACCTATTTCCATGTCGGCACAAATTGGGGAATATCTGAATCAACAACTTGGCAAATTGTTCATTATGTTGAATCAACCTTAATGAAAACTGGAAAATTTGGTATTCCTGGAAAGAAAGCCTTGCTCAAAGGTTTTGGGCATCCAGAAGTTGTGGTAATGGATGTCACCGAAACAGAAGAACGAACGTCCCAAAAAAAAGCAAAAAAAATACTACTCAGGAAAGAAAAAATGCCACCCACTAAAAATGCAAGTGGTCATAAATCAAGAAACTAAAGAGATTATTTGCCTAAATTTTGGACCGGGGCATTGCCATGATTTCAACTTATTCAAAAAAAGTCAAGTCCCTTTTCATCCTGAAACAGAGAGTTTACCAGGGTAAGCGCATCTAATTTGGTATCAAATGTAACAGACGGCAAAAAAATAGTGCAGTATTATAGCGGCCCGGTTTGTCCCAGAGATTCTATAATAACTCTCAAGCTCAGTAGAAAATAGGAATGAATACTCTATGACTAAAGGATTTTCACCCGTTGTCGGGAGCGCTAAATTAAAACCCCTAAAACCCCAGCCTCAACCTATTTTTATGGAAGAACTAGAAGGGGGTTTGTTGAATTATTTTGATGATATACCGGATCCAAGAGTTGACCGCACTAAACACCACTTACTTAAAGATATTCTAGTGATTGCTTTGTTAGCAATAATAGCTGGAGGTAACGGATGGGAAGACATAGAAAATTATGGAATAAGTAAACAGACCTGGCTCAAACAATTTTTAGAGTTACCCAATGGCATTCCTCATCATGATACGTTTCGTAGAGATTTTGAAAAACTAGACCCCAAAATTTTAGAACAGAAGTTAACTCAATGGGTACAAAAAATACTCGGTTCAGTTGTTGAATAAGTTGTCCCGATTGACGGCAAAAGTCTTCGAGGGTCTTATGACCGAAATCAGGGCAAAAAAAATTTACATTTAGTGACAGCCTGGGCTTGGTGCAAATCGTTTAGTCCTAGGCCAAGTTAAGGTGGACAGCCATTCCAATGAAATTACAGCAATTCCAGCCCGGTTAGAATTAATCGACGTAACCGGCGCAATTATTACAATGGATGCAATGGGGACTCAAACGGAGATTATTAAACAGATTGTTCATAAAAAAGCTAATTATGTAGTTTGCTTAAAAAGTAATCATCCGACTCTGTACAATCAAGTTAAATCTTGGTTTGAGATTCAATCAAGTCGCCAATTTACTGGGGTTAAGATGACGGATTACCGTCAAGTAGAAAAAGGGCATAACCGGATTGAGAAGAGAAGAGTTTGGGCGATTCCCGTTTCAGAATTTGGAGGTCTTTATAATCAAGATAAATGGGCGGGACTTCAAACGGTTGTTATAGTCGAGCGGTTTCGGCAACAGTGGAATGGAACCTCTCATGAAGTCCAGATTTATCTAAGTTCTTTAAGCGTAGATGCCCAAAAACATGGTTCTATTATTCGGGAACATTGGAGCATTGAAAATAAAGAACATTGGGTTTTAGATGTGACTTTTGAAGAATATAAATATAGGATCCGAGCGTTTAATAGCCCTCGAAATTTGGCGGTACTCAGACGGATGGCCCTTAATGCCCTCAACCTGTGAAACCACCCGATCGCGTAGCTTGAGACAAAAAAGGAACCGGGCAGCCATGAGCGAGGAGTACATGATGCTTATTCTCAAATCCTTGTGTCAAGCCTGATTGAGATGCTCTTACCCTGACCCGGTAAAGATTAAAGAGACCCTCTTACACCATTAAGAGGGTTTCTTTTTGAGGTGGTATCCTGACTAAATAGAAAGAAGCGCTTTCCTTCGCATCGAGTCTCGGTGGCTAAATTCGCTAGGAAGCGCTTTCCTTGTCAAGGGAATCGAACTCCAGGAGGATTGTGCCATGCTATTGCCTAAAAACCTGTCGATCGCCACCTGCTATGTGCTCTTGGGCCTCACGGGTTTGAGTCTTGCCGGATGTCAAAACTTCGGGTTGGGTTCATCCGGGGATCTCAGGGTTGATCAGCCAGTGCGATTGATCGCAGAAGCTGATCGCGAAGCTGTTTTCGTGAGTCTGCCCTCCCCTCGACGCAACCCGAATCCGGACTTTTCTGCCGAAGTTCTGGAAATAGACCTCAACGGTAAAAAGCGCCAGATTGAGGCCACCCGTAAGCAAATTGAATATCCAGATTCCGTGACGGGGGAATCCAACCTGTTACATCTGTTGGGCTTCAATTGGGCCGGAACCCAACGCTGGATTCCCGATCCCCAACATCCCTCTCCAGAATTCTGGCAGAATCCCCTAGACCCCTCAGTGCTGTTGTTTCAACCTCAATTCAACCTGGGGGGTTTATACCTGCTGAATAAGAACACCCTGGAAGTGAAGGCGATCGGCAATCATCAGGCACTCCGGGAGACGATCGCCCAAACTAGGTCATTGCCCCCAACGCCCCCGCCCCCCAATTGCCAGGAATCCGAGTGCGAGGCGGGGGTGAAAATTCTCTACTGGGCTTCGGATCCCTATTGGTCCCCCGATGGTCAGAAAATTGCTTTTACCTCGAATCGGGAAACCCTGGGCGCATCTTCTGATATGAGTGTTTGGGTTTTAGACATGGCAACGGGTAAGGCCACTAAAGCCCTAGGCAGCACAGGAGATAAATATCGGATTTTCGGATGGACGGCCCAGGGTGAAATTTTGGCTTGGGAGTATAGCCAATTGCCAAATTCATTGGTCGCGATTTCCCCCACTAAGGGAGATAAGGAAGTGTTATTACAGGGTGAACATCTTGAATTCCTGGCCCTAAGTGATGATTATCAGAGGGTACTCTATGCCAGCCGTCCCTCGGGGGAAAACTCCACCAGTAGCTTTGCTAAACTCTATGCCTTTTCAGTAGATACCGGAGAAAGCCAACTCCTATTTGAAGAAACGCCCATTGAACGGTTATCGAGTATCCGTCCGGATTTCTCAGAACAAAGCGATCGCGTGGTAGCGGTCCTCAGTGATGTTCAAGGCGGTCACACCCTCTGGGTTTATGACTTGCCGCGAAAAATCAGTCAGCGCGTTTCCCTCCCTCCGGGTAAACGCCTCTTTGCCACGGAACGCAAGTTAGAGTGGGCTGGAGACCGCCTGGTTGTTCCCCTGGAAGATGTCCAAACCCAGACGTTCAGCACCCTCCTGATGACGGTTGACTTGTAGGGCCCAGCCTCTGAGTCCGGGGACAATTTTAAAGATTTCTTGAATCCCCGGTTTTCCGGTCGGAATAAGCTTGTTTTTTCTGCAAGGGTTTGATAGAATTCCATTCATACCTAGCAACTGGTTAGCTAAAAAATGAGCGTTCAGCCTCGACATTTACAGGGTTTGCAGACCCGACCTTCCCTGAACAAAAGGTCAGCCCAATTAGAATCTCCTAGCGAAACCTTTTACTATTTCGCTTATGGTTCTTGTATGTGTCCGGTAGATTTAAAACGATCGCTGGGAGAACCCACCCATCCGTATGCGATCGGTCCTGCCACTCTCAAAGGCTATCGACTGCAATTTTCTGGATATTCAACCTTGCGAAATTGCGGCGTTCTCGATGTCGTCAAAGACCCCACTGCCTCCGTAGAAGGGGTTCTCTATCAACTCCCTTGGCGACTGTCCGATCGCCTGGATGAACGGGAAAAAGGCTATCATCGCGAGGAGATCGAAATCTCTGTGGGTGGTCAAGTTTACCCGAATGTTCGCACTTATACCGTAGCCCATAAACTCTCGGAAGAACTCCCCCCCAACGACTGGTATTTTCAGGTTGTCTTACGTGGGGCAGTCACCTGCGGACTCCCGGAATCCTACTGTTGGCATTTATTCAACTATATGCATCAGTTGCAAACCCGTCCCGGTCAGAATACACCGCTCAAAAGCACCTCAGTTTATACCCAATTACCCGGATGAAAACATCGCTTGTTTTGGGGTTAACTTGCCAAACTTTTTCATCCCACATTCCTGCTTTTGAATCAAGTCAGTAAATAATATTTCTGGCAGGAGGCCCCTAAGAACTGAAGGATCCATCGCCGCTCATCAGTTAAATAGGTTATTTTCGCGCGCTCCATCAACAATAAGCAAATGAATGGATTGAAAACATTGAAAAACCCATCGTAGAGTTGGAGTAGTGGTGGGTTTACCTAATTGATTCTTAATCGACTTTTTTGCCTGTGCCAGAGCCTCTCTTAAGGCTCTTTGACCTAAACTATACACTAATATAGCGACCCTAAATGAATTTGACATAAAGATAGCGAGCAAGATGCAAAGCCTACGGCATAGCTGGTGCTTACCGCACTCCAAGACTTTCAGCCTTGGATCCATTGTCAAACTGATTTAGACTAGCTATATCCCTCTTCTGTCACCCTGGCTAGAGTATAATAAAAAAAACGGCTGAAAGCCACAGCAGGACCATGATTGCACCAAAACAAGCCAAGCCCACCCGGGAGCATCCCGATTTTGTAAATAGGCAAAAGTATGATATAATCAAAAAATTTTTAGTCTCTCCCCATATTATAGAATTGCAAAAGTTAGCGACTCCCTAACCAAACCCGCTTATCAAAGTATTTAAAATTAGAACAATTATTCAGTAATTCTGTCGGATGCCTAAACTTTATAATAAGTTATTCAAGTAGGCACACCTCAAATTAAGCATCTGATTAATATTTTCCGTAGACCACTGCGCACATGAAAT
>NZ_JAMXOT010000490.1 GCF_024220515.1 Oscillatoria sp. HE19RPO | reverse complement strand
ACCAATAGAGAATAGAATTAAAACCGAGCATCGGCAGGAGGAGTAATTGAAGATTATTTAACGCGCTCTTCCAATTCGCTTGATGATTCCAATGAGGATGTTGAGTGACCGAAGACCTAAAAATTTCTGAGGTTGGAGTCGGCGAACTTGTTGCTGAAGACTTAAAAGTAGCAGTGGTCAAAGTAACAAGCAAATAAACACTACAGACAAGTGACCACCATTTTTCGATATCCGAGTAATGAGTCAGCCTCCAATCGGCCCATCCCAACTCAGATTTACATTGCCTAAATCCATATTCAACCCAAGTTCTATCTCCGTATATATCCCCTACATTTTTATAGCTAAGGTTCGGAATGTTACTCATCACAAAACTGGTTGAATTTTCCGGCAAAGTCTATTTATCTGTTGTGAGGTTTCAATAAGTTGTCCGTCCTTTTTTACCAAAAACAACCTCTCTTATATAGCGAGTTTCTGTTTTACCCTGACTCATATTCCGGGTAAATGTTGTCCATTCATTGGCTGAAACGCTTTGTCCTTCAGGTAGCCAGACTCCATGATTACTCCTGATTGATACCATATACAAAAGTTCTAATTCCTCCAGTTTATTCAAAAAATAGGTTTCACTTTCTCCATAAAGACTATCGGCTAATACCAATTCTATTTGGAAACCAAGGTGGACCATCTCTTCAATTAATCCGGCGGCAATTTGAGGTTTGGTTTTATAAACATCTCCCGGTTTTAAGCACTTTTGAGGCTTGAAGACTTCAAAGAGAATGGGAAACGTTATTCCCTCAATTAATCCGTAAGCAACTACAGATACAATTCCGTTTTCTACCTTTCCTAATCGACCGATATATTGCCGAGCTACATAATCAGTTTTCTTGCCTTTTTTAGGGTCTCCTGTCTCATCAATAATTACCCGAATTTCTCGACCTTTTAAATGATTTAAAATGAGATGGATTCTCGAATTTTTGTGCTGGTGAATATCCCAAGGAGAGCGAGTCAGAAAATGGTGTAACCCCTGGGCGTTTTCTAGTCCCAAAACTTTCGCGATTTCCCGCACAAGTTTTCCGTTTTATTTCGGATAATATTCCTACATGGATATTCTTAAATGCCTCATAAGTCCTAACATCTGAAAACAGGCTTTTATAGTTTTCAC
>NZ_JAMXOT010000310.1 GCF_024220515.1 Oscillatoria sp. HE19RPO | reverse complement strand
GAGCTGGGAATGTGTTTACCCACATTCCCTTTTTTTATTCTACTCCTTCCTGGACCTTTCCCTGAGTCCAGCCTGTCCAGGCCCTTTGTCTCCCTCACCCCGACCTGTAAAGGCCCCTCCCCTAACTGCTGGATGCGCCCCATTGACGGGGCTACTACGAACGAATGTTTTGGAGATTTTATTTTTTGGAGGTCTCTTAGAGCAATTCGCACCCGCTTGAACCTGTTGTGCGGTTTTGGAGCATTTTTTAATGGAGATTCACCGGAGAAGCGATCGCCGAGCTTGGAGTAACAGTCTGTGTGGAGTGAGGATATTAAATCAGTGGACGCAAAAATGGGATCGGTTCAGTCGTTGAACCTGTCAGGAACTCGTTTATTTTGGCTCTTAACCGTTGCCGTAACTGGGGCATCGCTCATCCTGGATGGGTTGAGTGGGAGAGTCGCCAATTTTGGTGAAACCTTGACCCTCCCCCTGTTTGCCTGTACTTTGGCAACGGTTGCGGTTGGGTACTGGGTGGTTCCCGCCCTGCAACGGCTCAAAACTGGACAAGTGATTCGAGAGGATGGTCCTCAAAGTCATTTGAAAAAAGCAGGCACTCCGACAATGGGCGGGGTGTTTTTTATTCCGGTGGCAACTCTGGTGGCGCTGATTTGGTCGGGGTTTGCACCGGAGGCGACTGCCGCAGTCGCCCTCACCCTCAGTTATGGTTTTATTGGCTGGTTGGATGACTGGCAAATTCTGAGGCGCAAGTCGAATAAAGGCATTTCTCCCAAAATGAAATTAGCCTTACAATTCGGTTTCGGCGCACTCTTTTGTTTGGGATTAGCGTTAACTCAACCCCCAACGATTACCAATATTACTCTCCCCTTTGGCATCGTTTTGCCTTTAGGTTTCTTCTTCTGGGTCCTAGCCGAATTCGTCCTGGTTGCGGAAAGTAATGCCACAAATTTAACCGATGGCGTGGATGGATTGATGGGCGGAACTGGGGCAGTTGCCTTTTTGGGATTAGGTGCATTAGTCGCCTCCACCCATCCGGGTTTAGCAATTTTCTGTGCCTGCATCAGTGGTAGCTGTATCGGTTTTGTCGCCTATAATCGCAACCCAGCGCGGGTCTTTATGGGGGATACGGGTTCCCTGGCCTTGGGCGGGGCCTTAGCTGCCGTTGCCCTAACCAGTGATAGTCTTTGGGCGTTATTTATCATTAGTGGATTGTTCTTTGTGGAATCCCTCTCGGTGATTGCCCAAGTGCTTTATTATAAAGCAACCAAAGGACCGGATGGGATTGGCAAACGGTTATTTAAAATGGCTCCAATTCATCATCATTTAGAACTGAGTGGCTGGTCAGAATTGCAAATCGTCGCTGCATTTTATGTGATTTGTGGGGTTCTGGCTATCCTCGGTCTAACTTTAGGTTAATTCGCGTTCAGCTTTGGCGCAATGACTCCCCTCCAATGGCGCACGATTGTGCGCCATTGTCATTTAAAATGGGTTAAAAAAGTCTGTTAAAACCCACACCCTCAAGGGTGGGGCTATACGGACGAAGCCCGCCTGCGCGGGCTAATCCAGGAAATCAACTTTTAACAACCGGATTTGGTATGATACCGTCCTATGAACGCTGGAACAACACCCCAACCGATGCCTCCCTCGTTTTTGCCCCCGGTATCCGTCGTGGTGCCGGTTTATAATGGCGAAAAAGATTTACCGGACTTGATAGACTGCCTGCGATCGCAAACTTATCCCCCACAGAAAGTAGAATATATTCTGGTGGATAATAATAGCAGCGATCGCACCCCAACCCTCCTCCAAGATGCGGTTCAAAATACCCCGGAAATCACCCTTCGTCCCTTAAGCGAACCGCAAATCCAGAGTTCCTATGCCGCCCGTAACACCGGCATCCGCGCCGCTACGGGGGAATTCATCGCCTTTACCGATGCCGATTGTCGCCCCGAACCCAACTGGTTACTCTCCTTAATTCAGCCCTTTGTTAACCCTCAAATTGGCATTGTCGTCGGAGAAATTGCCGCCTTACCGGGAAATACCCTCCTAGAACAACATTCCGAACGGGAAGAAACTCTCTCCCAAAAACATACTTTAGCTCATCCCTTTTGTCCCTACGGACAAACGGCTAACTTGGGGATTCGCCGCTCAATTTTTGCCGAAGTTGGGTTATTTCGCAGTTATCTGACAACGGGAGGAGATGCGGATATCTGCTGGCGGATTCTCAGAGAAACCGAATGGAAGTTAGAATTTGCCCCAACTGCGATCGTCAAACATCGCCATCGAACAACCTTGAAAGAATTACAAAGTCAATGGCGCAGATATGGCAAGTCCAATCGCTATTTACATGAATTGCACGGGATTGATTTGATGAGAGAGTTGGACCAACGGGAATATCTGTATCGATTAACTCGATGGGTTTTAAAAGAGTTACCCCTGAATACTTTAAAAGCAATTACCAAAAAAGCCACCCTCGCCGATATCCTCTCGACTCCCATCGGTTTAATCTGTGTCCAAGCGCGATCGCAAGGTCAACGAGAAGCTAACCTATCAGAAACTGCCCGAAAAATTGATTCCCTATAAAAACAAATGTAGAGGCGAATTGCGAATCGCCCCTACATTTTTCTCTAATGTTCTCTAATGTTCGTAGTAACGACTTCAGTCGTTTCCGGGTGCAAGGGTTTCGCGCGAGAGACAACCCTCACCCCCGCTGATGCAACTCTCGCGCCAATGCCAAATCAAAATAAGTCGCCTCACCGGCATCCCCAGATAAAACCGTAAACGGTTCATCCGGTTCCCCAAGAGAATCTATCACCAATTCTGCCCCAGAAAAATCTTGATTGCGGGTATAATTATTAACCGTAATTACCGTTTTAACCCCAGCAGCTTGAGCCGCTAATAATCCTTGATTAGAATCCTCGATCGCCAAGCAATCTTCCGGTTGTAAATTTAAAGCCTGAAGTGCATATTGATAAACATCCGGTTCAGGTTTTTTAACTGGAACCATATCCCCAGCAGCAATCACTTCAAACCAACTCGGACCATCCGGCGAAATTGCACTTTTTAACAACGCCTCAACATTATGGGGATCAGAAGTCGTGGCGATCGCCAAACGAACCCCCTCCCGTTTCGCCTCCTGCATCAACCGCATCACCCCAGGACGTAAGGGGATTCTATCCACCACCAACTGACCAAAATACTTATTTTTAATCTCATGCACATCCACAACAAACTGATCTAAATCTTGATTGGGAATCGGAAAATCTGACTGATACTGCTCAACATAATGGCGGATGCGTTCCTTTCCTCCACCAATCTCCAGTAACTCTCCATAAAACTCGACCGACCATTCCCAATCTAATCCCGCCTCTTTAAATGCCCGGTTAAAGGCGGGACGATGAGCATCTCGCTCAGTTTCAGCCAGAGTCCCATCCACATCAAAAATCAAAGCACGAAGTTCACTCATCACCAATCCTTTTTAAAAAATTAACCACAGATTACACAGATTTACACAGATTTAATCAGTGAAAATCTGTGTAATCTGTGGTTACCCATCATTTCTTACATTTTTCAAAAAAAAATAGCAAGTTAACCCTGTTTCTATTCATCACAAATCAGGCGATCGCACGGAATCGTATCCGAGAGAATCGCCCCTGCGGTTCCTCCGGTATGCACTTCTAACAGGGACTGCTTAGGGGCCTTAAACAGCAGCCGTTGTCCGGGAAACATCACCCGTTCAAAATACCAATTGGCAATATTACAGATTCGGATAATCTGAATTTTGCTTGTAATGTTAACGTAGCAGCAAAGAATGTCAGTAGCATTACCTATAGCTGTTTCGGGAGCCTGGAGTTGAGCCATTGTTCAGAGCCTCTTTTTTATAAAATTACCGCCGCACTGGGCTGCGCTGAGTGCAACCCTCTCTTTGATATTAACCTTTTGTTACATTTTTGGGGATCAATCTTAATATTATGTTAATATTTGCAATTTTATACCTAAAATCCTTAGCCCACAAGGGTTTCAGCCAAAACAGTAGTCAAATTAAAATCAAAAATACTGCAATAAATAAATATTTTATCCGTAATTATGAATTGGCAATCGCAGATTCAGCCCTAAAAATTTTCTTTCGATGACAAGGGTCAGTCATCTGGGGATCACTCTCGGTTAAGAATTTGCAGGGACAAGCACTTTGCTGTTACCCTCAAACATGAATCGCCAGGGCGATCGCCCCAGGAGGAAACGGCATGATTCGGATTCAGGGAATCGTCAAAGCAGCACAAATCGCCAGAAGTCAGTTACAAGCAGGAATCCCCCCCAGTCGCCTGCTGAGTTTTCAGGCATTCATCCAAGAAACTCTCGGCAAGATTGAAGAAATCTGTGCCAATGCCAATATGAGTCCCGCGCAACTCCCGACGCCCTCGCGCAAAGCGTATGAGTTCCTGGCACAAATCGACTTAGCTAACCTCCCTGTCACATCCCAGAATAGTCCGGCAGTATCCGTACAACCGATTCGCCTGAAAAATATTCGCAATCAACAACAACAGGTTTTAGGCGCAGTCGCCTCCATTGTTGCTAATCCCCAAAACAGTCATTCACAAAAACAGCAACTGCTCAAGAGTCTTCAAGAAACCGTTGCCACAATCGAAGGAATCTGCACTCAACAGAATGCCACCCCAGCCCTATTAAATAAAACCTCCAGGCAGATTTATGCTTGGATGAAGTTTTTAACGGACTCCTTCAATTTAGAACGCCATCTCAGTGCCACCAGACGTACCCAGAAACTGGCCGAAGAAATGCTGTGGAGTCAGATGCAGCATCCCTGCAAAACCATTGCAGTTGAATTTACAAATATCACCCATTTGTACAAAGGAAAGATTGGGCCTTTAGAGGCGAAAGCCCAAATCAATGCAGCCTTTGTCAACGCCACGGATGAGATTTTAGCCGCCCTGGTTCGATTAGCCTTTCTGGGCAAAAATCAAGAAGATAGTCAAGCGATTAAAAAGTATGCTCTTTCAGAAGAATACAGCGAAGTGGTGTTAGAACTGGATGTTATGGCGGATACAGAAGCTGAGAATCCCCAAGGGAAATGCTACAACTTAGATCGCCTGTTTCACACCATTAACCGAGAGTATTTTGGGGGCAAAATGGTCAAACCGCGCCTAAGCTGGAATCGGTCCTTTACCACCCGCAAATTCGGCCATTACGAACGCGGACGCGATCGCGTGGTATTGAGTATTAGCTTAGACAGCGATCGAGTTCCGCAATATGTGGTTGAGTTCGTCTTGTATCACGAGTTGCTCCACAAACAG
The DNA here is from genome assembly GCF_024220515.1 of Oscillatoria sp. HE19RPO. GTDB lineage: Bacteria > Cyanobacteriota > Cyanobacteriia > Cyanobacteriales > Laspinemataceae > Laspinema. The sequence goes on along the minus strand of NZ_JAMXOT010000310.1, from coordinate 8,151 downwards.
CATGAGGGAAAATGGGTGAATGGGCGCTTGAATGTCCATACCCCAGAATTTCGCCAAGACGAGCAGAAGTTTCGCAAGTATAAAGAGGCGGATCAATGGCTCACCAACTTGGCGTCTGAGTAGGAGGGTTGGGGGGTAGAGACAATAAATCTGGACTAAAGGTAAAAAATTTTTGTAAGGGTGGAGGCAATCACGAATCCCATTAAAAAGATAATTAAATTACTACAATTCACTGTTATCTATGGAGTTTTAATTGCTTTTCTACAATACAAAATCAGGTGGGAAGCATTTAAATTAAATTGACAAATATAATTTATGAAATTAAATTAATGTCAGACCTATTCCCCATTATCAAAATTCCAGAAAATGCGAATCAAGAACTAGAGCACCTCGGGACTAAATACAAGTTCTGGTTTAACCATCCTGAATTGGGTAATTGCCTTTATAAACAATCTCGTCCCAATACAGGAGAAGATTGGTCAGAAAAAATAGCGGCTGAATTATGTAAATTACTGGGATTACCTCATGCTCAGATTGAGTTAGCAAGCTGGAAAGCTATTCGCGGCACAGTTTCACCCTCATTTCTACCGGAAAGTGGAAAACTCACGTTAGGTAATGAAATTCTGGCTCGAATGATGCCGGAATATCCCAAATTTGCTTTTCAAGTATCAGAACATACCCTAAATGTTGTATTAGATGCCATTTGCAATACGGGGGTAAACCCTCCAATGAATTGGAATCCCCCAGTAGGAATCGAGACAGCCGTAGAGACATTTGTAGGCTATCTACTGTTAGATGCTTGGATCGGAAATAGCGATCGTCATCACGAAAACTGGGGAAGTGTCGAGCTTACCTCACCCTCAACGGCTCAAACCCTCAGCTATTTGGCTCCTAGTTATGACCACGCATCGAGCCTCGGACGCGAATTACTGGACCCTAAGCGGCAACAGAAACTCAATAATCGCGCTGTTACTGCTTATGCCAATAAATGTAGGTCAGCACTTTATGCGGATCCGAAAGACAAATCCCCGATGAAAACTTTTGATGCCTTTTGTGAAGCTGCAAAACAGTATCCTGATGCTGCTAATATTTGGCTGAAGCGGTTATCCGCTGTGTCAGAAGCTGATACTGATGCACTGTTTAAGCAAATCCCGGGAGATAGAATCACTCCCATTGCGATTTCTTTTTCTCAAGAAATCTTAAATTGTAATAAAATGAGACTAATGCAGCTAGATGGTTTTTAGTCTGCTGAGGTGCAAATTGTTTCTGTCTTCAGTGCTTGACAAGGGAATGGCTGTTTCGAGGCTTGCACTTTATGAGTCCAGAAAATGCTGTAAAAGAGGGGTTATGTTAAAAAAATTGTTTATTGCTTGGCAAGATCCCAGGAGTCGAGCTTGGTTTGCGATCGCCCAATTAACTCACTCGGGAGATTCCTATCAATTTCGTTATCTCCAAGGGGTTAAAGAGGCGCGGGAAAAATCAGGTTTTGCAGGATTGTTCTCTTTTCCAGATTTAGAAAAAGTCTATGAATCTCCTAACCTCTTTCCCTTTTTCTCCAATCGAATTTTAAGAAGATCGCGTCCTGATTATCCCGATTATATGAGTTGGTTAAATCTGCCCGAGTCGGAATACGACCCAATGGCCATGCTTTCTCGCAGTGGGGGGACCAAGGTTACGGATCATTTTGCCCTGTTTCCCTATCCGGAATTAGACGATCGCGGACGGTATCATCTCTACTTTTTTACTCATGGTTTACGATATTTGCCTTCTGCCAGTGCCGATCGCATTCTGACTCTGCAAGTGGGCGATCGTTTATTCTTGATGCACGACTTCCAGAATGAATTCGATCGCCTTGCCTTGATGTTACGGACTGAAGATGCTCATTTAGTCGGTTACTGCCCCAGATATTTGCGAGAGGATATCTTTGAAGTTTTCCAGCAGAATCCTCATGCGGTAACGATTACCGTAGAGCGCGTTAATCCGCCACCGGCCTTTTTGCAAATGCGGTTATTCTGCCATTTGACTGTTGATTGGGAAGGATTCCAGCCCTTTTCTAGTTCGATGTATCAACCGCTGCCCGAAGCCGTTGCTGTATTAGAATAATTCTGAGATTGGGTGACTTATGGCTGGATTTCATTCAGGTTGACTTTCTCAAGACTGACGCCATCTTTAACGTTAGAAGCTAAATGTAGAGGCGATTCGCGAATCGCCTCTACATTTAGGGTTGACTTTCAAACTTTGCGTCAGTCTGGTTTCTAAAATTATCCCCCTTTTTTCAGATAAAAGAGGGATGATTTTATGGCAATTAACCCTCATTAACCTTAAGGGCAGGCGGCTAAACTTCCGGCAGAAATATAACCATTAATGGGGAACGTAATTTGCACCCAATCTCGGGGTTCGCCATTGAGATCTCGGATGAGTTGATAATTTTCGACTAAGGTGACTCGTCCTTCGGCATCAACTCCGCCTTTGTAGGTGGAAAGGCGGGAGGGGTTTTCGCGAATGGCTAACCCTCGGGGTGCGCGATCGCTGTTGACTTCTCGGCACAAGTTAACCGGGTTTGCTTCCGTACTCACTACGGGAGTTGTTCCCGCTTGTTCCACACAGTAGCCCAAATTGCTGGCATTGCCATAGCCATTGGATACATATCCGCGCACCGGGGCAGCAATTTCGACCCATTGGCGTCCGTTAGGTCCTTGGATGCCTTCAAATCCTTGGACTAAAGTCACTTGTTCGTCAAAGGGAACAAATCCGACCTGGGGACTGGTGGGATTCGGTCCTTGACGAATAATCAAACCCGAAGGGGCGAGGGTGCGACGGCAGAAACTCTGGGTTGCTTGTGCCTGTTGCCAGGAGGGAGTTGTGGCGGCAACGGTTTGGGCGGTTCCCGTTAGTAATCCTCCGGCGATCGCCAATAAACTCACAAAGGTGGTGGGTAAGTGTGATTGAGTAAATTTTCTCATGATTTAATCTCCAAATAGAGTAAAAACTGTGGTATTATTATAAGTTAGTTATAACAAAAAACTTTTAACTCCCAATCAGTCCCTAGATAGGTATTGGCTCAATCTCACGGCAACAATCCCCTCTATCATTGCGTTCCATCTCCCTGGGGGGAATCCGCTCGAAAATCCATCAGATAATTCTATTTTTTGAGTTCTCTTCTAGCCCGCGCAGGCGGGCCTTAATCCGGTAGTCCCAGGCTTTAGCCTTCCGGTGGAGATGAATTAATCTGTGCGGAAATCGAGGGAGGCAAATTGCGGAAAGTTAGGGTATAAATCTCCGTCGGCATTTCAACATTGGCCGCGTCTAATGCCTCTTTAATTCTTTGAGCGCCCTGAGAGGTCATTTCCAGAAACTCTGCTCGTCGCGAATCTACCCAAAAGCGAACTTCTAAATTAATTGTACTGGCAGCCAATTCCTGAACAAGGACTTCTGGTGCCGGACTGGGTTCTACTAAGTCAAGTTCGGATAGGGCTTTTAAAATCGCGGCTTTGGCCTGGTTGATGTCGGCTTCATAATCAATGCCAACCATCACCGAAGTGCGTCGCCGAGGTGAAGCGGTATTGTTCGTAATACTGGATGAAAAAACTTCTTGATTGGGGATATAAATCAATCGGCCATCATAGGTTTTAATCGTCGTGGTGCGGAGTTTAACTTCGGTGACAGTGCCTTCATAGTCACTAATCTCAATCTGGTCTCCAATGCGGAAGGGACGAACGGCGAGTAAAATAACTCCGGCAATGTAATTACTTAAAACATCTTTTAAACTAAAACCAATAGCCACGCTGGTGAGTCCTAATGCTCCGAGTAAGGCAGCAAAATCCAGACCTAAAACTCCCAAAGCAATCACCCAACCAACAACCCAAATTGCCCCATAGCCCAATCGAGAAATCAATAATTCTGTGCTGCGATCGCCTTCAGTTTTTTGCGCCCAACTATAGGCAATCCGCCGGACAGAAATAGCCACACCCCAGGTTAATAAGATGACAATTAATGCTCCCACCAACGAGGGTAAGTTACCAATGGCATCTTGAAGTAAACCTCGCACCGTGGCATTGAGGCGTTGGGCGACATCGATCGCCAAGGGAGGACGATCGAGAGCTTGATTTAATTCCTCCGCCCACTGATTGGCTAAAACTTGAGCATTTTCAACCCCAAAATCCTCGGCATCCTGCTCGATTACGGTCATAATCACGCGGTTGTTGACTTGCAAGGTTGCATAATTTTGCGCCTGATTATACTGAACGGTAATCGAGTCTACAGTTCCAGCTTGACCCATCAAACTGGAGAGGCGTCGGTTGATAATCTGTGCGCGCTCTCTTGCCGTCAGATTTCCCACACTGCCAACTTGGAAAATCGGCCTGCCTTGTACAATGACATCGGCAAAAAAGGGGTCAGTCAACCCCCCTGTACTCTCCTCCGTTGCCGGTGAGGATTGAGGCATCGGCATCTCTTCTTGTGCGAAAATCGGCGAAGCGATCGCCATCATCGCACCTAAGAGAAACCCCCCTAGGTAAGCCGTCCTCCTCAGTTTTACTTGGATTGGGATTTGTTTTAACATGATTGGATGATCAAAGGTCAAGGATACTGCCTTACATTGTGATCCACAATCGTCCCTCCATTGCTTCCCCCTTATGACATATCTTCAGATCCGGTTCCCCCGGAAGTAAGCGCTTTCCCCGGGATGACTGTATCCTATTTTCAGGAGTACACCGGCGATAAATTAGCGCAAATCCCTGTTAACCTTTTTTTTTAGAGAACAAAACAACTTGAATGAGAGACTAAGACATAAAAGACCAAATTTCCCTATTAAAATTTAATTCATTCATACAGGAGAGCGTTGTATTATGCCTGGGCAAAAGTCCCCTCTATCTCTAATTCCCATTGGGTTCGCCGTATTAGTAGCGATCGCCATCGTCTCTCGCCTGTCAACACCCCTACAGGCAAGCACCCCCACCGGAGAACTCCCCCGCCACACCCGACTCGGGGAACTCCTCACCCAAGGGGACCCTCTGGACCCACCACCGGATCAGCCCTCTCCCTTACAGGGTTCGGCAGGAGGAACCCGCTTTTATCAGCCCCCTCTGCTCGAACCGCCATTGGGCGAGATTCCCATTAATAATGGAATTCGCGGCAAATGTCCGGTTGATGCCGAGATTCCCCCTGAACCCCTGATTGCCTTGATGCCTTCCTCTGGAGTGGGGTTAACCCCGGCAGGAGAGTCCACTACCTTTTTTATTTATTTGCCCTCAACTTCAGCCCTCAGCGGGGAATTTGTCCTACAAGATGAGACGGGGATAGAACAGCTTTATCAGATGATGGTGGAACTCACGAATACCCCCGGGATTATGCGGTTCACAGTTCCTCTCCAGGAGCTAAATTTAAAAAGTGGCGAGTATTATCGATGGTACTTTAGTATCTTGTGCGACCCGAGCGATCGCGCTGCCGATTTGTTCGTCTCGGGATGGATTCAACCAATGGATGTGAGTCCAAGCTTAATGGCGGACCTGGAAAATGCCGCCACTCCCCTGGAACGCGCTGAAATTTACGGAAAAAATGGCTTTTGGTATCCCAACCTGGAACTGTTAGCGGATATCCAACAGTCCCCCACTAATTTTTCCCCAGAAGCAAAAATCGGGTGGGATGAACTGTTGAGTTCTGAGGCGGTTAATCTCGACTCTCTGGTTAACCAACCCTTTATAGAATGCTGTGAAATGGAGAATCAACTCCTGCTCAACCCGTAATCAACGAACCTCGGTTCGAGAAACTTCTGGGCGATCCAGGAGCGATCGCCTGATTGAACCTCTCTCCCTGCGCTCATGTTTAATCGAAATGTCCCCAAACCCCGCTTTTTGATCGGACAGTCTCCCGAGGTAACCGCCAAAAAATTTAAACAGGTTTTGTGGGAATGGCGCGGGGTATTCATCACCGCCCCCACCGTGGCACTTTTGACCATCGCCTTGCGAAGTTTAGGCGTCTTGCAACTACTAGAATGGGCCACCCTTGACCTATTTTTTCGGTGGCGTCCTCTGGAACCCACCGATTCGCGGATTGCCATTATTGCCATCAATGAATTGGACATTCAACGGACTCGAACCTGGCCGATTTCTGACCAAATTTTAGCCCAATTACTGGAAACCCTGAAAAGTCATGAACCTGCCGCCATAGGACTCGATATTTATCGGGACCTTCCGGTAGAACCGGGACATGAGCAGCTCATGGAGGTATTTGCTTCAACCCCCAATTTAATCGGAATTCAAAAAATAATCGGAGATGCTTATGGGGATTCTGTTGACCCTCCCACTCAATTAAGCGAACTCGGACAGGTGGGGGCCGCCGATATCTTATTAGACAGTGATGGCAAAGTCCGAAGGATTTTACTGTCCCTTAAAGATGTAAATGATAAAACAGTTTATAGTTTTCCTGTAAAATTGGCCTTAGAGTATTTAAAACCCCAGGGAATCGGATTTGAATTACTAGACCGCGAACGCTATAAACTGGGGTTGGGAAAAACTTCGTTGGTCCGCTTGGCTACAAATGATGGGGGGTATGTGGGCGTGGATGCCGGAGGTATTCAAATTTTGTTTAACCCCCGTAATCATGTTTGCCGCAACCGCCTCGCCCAATGTCATGTCTTTGATACCGTCTCCATGACCGCTGTTTTAGAAAACCGTATTCCACCGGATTTTTTTCGCGATCGCGTTGTCTTAATTGGCTCTACCGCAGCGAGTCTTAAAGATAGATTTTTTACCTCCTATAGCAATAGCTATCTCACCGCACCAGCGGGGGTAGAAGTTCATGCCGATGCAGTGACCCAGTTATTGAGTGGGGCGTTGGATGGAAGACGCTCGATCGCCGTTTGGTCCGACCCCGTGGAGGGATTTTGGATTTTACTCTGGTCTGGGGTGGGTGCAATATTAGGCTGGAGATTCTTGCGAATTCGCTCCAAAATTATGATCTTAGCCCTAGTCTCAGGAGGGTCGATTGGCGGCGGATTTTTAGTCTTTTTAGCGGGGTGGTGGATACCCGTTGTTCCCCCCTTATTGGCATTAATCAGTTCAGCGGTGGCAATGGTCGGCTATACTGCTTATATTGAGAGTGAAAACCGCCAAACGGTGATGAATTTGTTGGGTCAGCACGTTTCCCAAAAAATTGCTCAAGCGGTGTGGAATAGTCGCCATGAATTACTCAAAGAAGGGCAGATTTTAGGGCAGCAAATGACCGCTACGGTCCTCTTTACCGACCTGCAAGGGTTTACCCGAATTACCGAACAAACCGACGCCCAAACCTTAATGCTGTGGCTGAATGAGTATATGAAAGCCATGTCGGGGATTGTGTTAGATCATGATGGGGTGGTGGATAAATTTATCGGGGATGCGATTATGGCGGTGTTTGGGGTTCCCATTCCCCGGACTCGACCGGATGAAATCGCTGGAGATGCGATCGCCGCTGTAGCTTGTGCCGTCGCGATGGGAAAAAAATTGCGACTGCTCAATCAGCAATGGCAAGCTCAAGGTCGTCCCACCGTCGCCATGCGTGTCGGCATCTCCACCGGCAATGTCTTCGCCGGGAGTCTCGGCTCTCGTCAACGGTTAAATTATACCGTATTAGGAGATACAGTCAACATCGCCGCCCGCTTGGAAAGTTACGATAAAACCTTAGATGGGGGGATTTGCCGGATTTTAATCGGAGAAGAAACCTATCACTATATCCAAGGACAATTTCCCACCCAATGTATCGGCAGCGTCCAATTAAAAGGACGAGAACAACCCGTAAATATCTATCAGGTTTTGACGTAGGGGGAGGGAAAAATTAGGAAAATAGCGATAAAATAGCGATAAAATAGCGAGCAAGATGCTCGCACTCCTGGATTGTTTTGCACAATTGGAGGATCTGCCTCCCGAAACCTAGCAAATGCTTCATTATTACCTCCAAGACTTACGCAATCTCTAATATTAAAAGCTAAATGTAGAGGCGATTCGCGAATCGCCTCTACATTTAGTGTTCGCCCTTAGGGGATTCCAACAAATAAATCATCCTTGCTTTGATGCGATCGCACCTAACAAGGCTCTTTTAGCCCGCGCAGGCGGGCTTTGTCCGTGTAGCTCCAGGCTTGAGCCTGCGGGTTTTTTGAAGGTTTTATTTTTTGGA
>NZ_JAMXOT010000309.1 GCF_024220515.1 Oscillatoria sp. HE19RPO | reverse complement strand
TTAACTTCATGCAACTTAGCAGCAACTTGGGAAAAAAACCCGGTTTCTAACCTTTGCCGGGGGGACAAGAAACCGGGTTTTTGCGTTAACTTCATGCAACTTAGCAGCAACTTGGGAAAAAAACCCGGTTTCTAACCTTTACGGTACTGGCGTGATTTGATACACCTTAAATCCTGAACCTCTCGGCAAGGGATTTCCCTCCATATCTGTAGGATAGGATTCCATTGGACTTTCCGGAACATAAGGTTGAGCCGCTATATATTCCCCTGAAACTTCCACAGAACTGCCCACAAATTCCTCAAATTGTGCCATTGATACAGCATCAGAAGGACGGAGAATGACCCCTTCCTCTGCGGAGCGATCGCGAACTCGGGCATCTCCCACATCTAACACATAATAATCCCCACCGCCAGCATTCCAAGATTCCGGATTTTTTGTCCAAGGCTTTTTAATCACCACCCCAGATAGGGTGACCATCTCTGACCTTTGTTCCATACTCATGCCATTGGTTACCGCTTGGGTTTCCTCCAGTCCAGTCCCAACACAACCGGCGAGAGGAACCAGTAAAACCAGGGAAAATCTAATCAGCGATCGCATCTTGAACCTCTGAATCATATCAAATCCGGCTCTAACAAATCGTTTTTATAGAGTAGCCTGCGGAGGCAGGCTTTGTCCTGTGAGCCTCCACCCTTGAGGGTGCGGGTTTTTCTAAAGATTAGCAATCTGTTGAGCGAACCATTGAGCCGCCGTGCCATTAGTTTCGTGAGTTAAGCGTTCTAGGGTTTGGGATAATATCGTCACTAGCGAGCAAGATGCTCGCACTCCTCAGTTTTGTTAATTGTACTGCCATAAAAATAGCCCGCAAGGGCGGGCGAGGGTTCGGGGAGTCCCACACCAGAACCGGGAGTTTATCTTAGGCCCACTGCGTCACCGGCAAGGGGCGTTCCTGTAAAATCTCCTCATACATCACTTCTAACTGGGAAATATTGCGACTGAGAGTATAGCGATCGAGAACGCGCTGACGGGCTTTTCGGCCCAGCAGAGTGGTGAACTCCGGCTGTTCCTTCAACAGGGGGAGGAGGGTTTTGAGTTGAGTAGTCACTCCTTGGGCGGACAACACCACCCCGGCACCCTCGGCGAGCACTTCTCCATCAGCACCCACATCCGTGGCAATACAGGCCAAACCACAAGCCATCGCCTCTAACAGGGACAGGGAAAGACCTTCCACCAGGGAGGGTAAAATAAACACATCCGCCCCGCGCAAAATCTCAATGCGGCGTTGTTCATCCGCCACATATCCCAACCAGATCACATTGTGTTCTGCCCCTGCATACCCCTGCAACGAGGGAGCCAAGGGACCATCCCCCACGATCGCCAGCTTGCAACTTGGACCCAAGTCAGCTTGCTTCCACGCCTTGAGAAGCGCTTCCACATTTTTTTCCATCGCAATCCGACCCTGGTAGACAAACAGGCGATCGGCGTTCAGTTCCTGCTTGAACTGAGAATATCCTGGGGAATATTTCTGGACATCCACCCCATTGGGAATCACCGCCACTTGCCGACTGGGGACCCCGAGTTTGCCCAGTAACTCTCGCTGAAGCTGGGAAAACACGATGGTTTTATCGTAATTCGGCAGAAACGGGGCGTAGAGTTGATAGGTCAGATGTTGCAGATGCTGCCGTCCCGATCGCAACGAACGTTGGTGAGCAAATGGCGGATGAAACGTTGCCACCAAGGGCAAATTTAACTCTTCACAAATCTCCGGCAGGACAAAATCCAACGGGGACAAGGTAAGGGAAGCATGAACCAAATCCGGTCTGAGGTCCCGTAATGCCTGAGTCAACACCTTCCGCGATTTTGGCGTGGGAATCGTGTAAATAGTGGACTTATAAAGACAAGGTAACGAGACTTCACAGGCAGCAACCGGCCAGCCATTCCCGGTTTTGAGGGCCAGTTCCGACTCCAATTGAGGCAGGTTTTCCGCCGCTTCTACCGCTTCTTGTTGAGCGAAATGGAAAAAACTGACCTGATGTCCGCGATCTAAAAGCGCATTGGTAACTTCACGAGAGTAAGTAACATTGCCACAGAAAGGGGTTTTCTTTCCAAGCCAAGCGATATGCATTTGGGTCTGGGGATTAACGATTAGTGTTAAAGTTAGCAGCTAATGGTGAGAAAGCCGATCGCCCTAGGGGAATGAACCCGAGACTCTCCCTCACTTTTAGCCAGTCGCTAACCGCTTTACTTTGGGCCTTAAGGGAACTCCAAAAAATAAAATACCCAAAAAACCCGCAGGCTTAAGCCTGGAGGCTCACAGGACAAAGCCCGCCTGCGCGGGCTAATACAGTTAGGTGCTTAACCATCGGGATTTGGAGGATTTATTTGTTGGAACACCCTAAGTGGATTGATGGGGTTCTGGTTGAGAAATATACCAGCTATAGACGCCTCCGGCTATGGCGATCGCCCCCAAACTTAACAGCACCACTGTTAACCCAAACATGGCTTCCGCGACTCCCGCTAGGGCCAGAGGGAGGGTTAGGGCAATATTAATCGCATTATTCTGTAAGCCAAACACCTTACCCCGCATTTCTTCTGGGGTTTCTGCCTGAATGGTGGTTTGCATGGGGACTCCCACGAAGGAGGCAAATACCCCCAATACGGTAATCAACCCTAATGCCGCCCAAAGTTGGGTTCCGAAGAGAGACAGACTCCCCAAAGACAGGGCCATGCCAATTGAACCAAATAAACTCAAGCGCCGATGGGAAATATGCTGTCCAAAATGGCCGAGGAGGGCGGCACCGGCCCCCATTCCCGCCCCTGCTGCGGCGAGTAAGAACCCAAACTGATCCGTGCGAAGGTTAGGAATAACTTCGGCTAGGCGGACTGCTAACACGGCTAGGGCTGCAAAGATGGAAAATAAGATAACAAGCTGAATTAGCGCACTCTTGATGCGCTGATGATTGCTCAGATACTGCCACCCATCGCGGATATCTTCAAACACATGGGGATATTCGGTATCCGGGGGATTGGGTTTTTCTCCGGTTTTCATCATCAATAACAGCAACCCAGCGATGCAGTAACTGCCGCCGACGACCAGTTCTTTGCCGATGCCGACCCCATCACCGATATGAGCAAAGGTGCGATCGGCGATCGCCAGCAGTGGCTCTCCCACCGCAAATCCTACGATTACCGAAGCCATCATGGTGGTGGTGTAGAGGGAATTCGCCGGAAGCAACAGCCCTCTTTCTAAAATCAGGGGAAGGACTGCTTGTTCAGCCGGAGCAAAAAATTGGGTGAGGGTGGAGACAACAAAAGTCACCATCAGCATTAAAGCAAATCCCAAGGGTACAGTTCCAAAATGGAATCCTTCGGATAAAAACAACAGCAATGGCAGGAATAAAACGAAGATTCCCCGCACTAAATTCGTGGATACCAATATGCCTTTTTTGGACCAGCGATCGGTTAAAGCACCGGCGAGGGAACCTAACAGAACTGCTGGAATTGTAAAGGCGACCATAATCGCAGAAACCCAACCGCTAATGCTTTGACCCTCGGCTTGAAAGCGACTGGCAACCAGGCCAATCATCAGGACTAAATAGACTTTATCGGCTAACTGAGAGAAGACCTGACCACTCCACAGGACTAAAAAATTGCGGTTTTTTAAGACCGGCATAAACCCTCGTTCTGGTTCCGGTGGTGAGGGGGGTTGAACATTTTGTTCCCTTGAGCCAGAACCATTGTTAATCAGGTTATGTTCCAATGCTGGCGGGTTGGATGTTACAGCGGGACGGGGTTTGCCTGGGGAGGACGGCGATCGCCCATTGCTATGACCCGGTTGGCGGTTGTTGCGGTCAATTTCCTCTAGTTTCTCCGCCTGAACCGGACGGCGATATTGGGTTTGATGATGACTTCCTCCCCGTTGACTGGGATGTTTTTGAGAAGAATTTGAGGGATTCCAGTGGGGAACCTGTGTTTCTAAATTTGAATCAGATAATGGCATTATGGGTAAGGTTAAAATCGGCTATCTTGAAAGATTAATCTCAGGGACAAATCTGTATGATTGCAGGGATGAACGGGAAAGTTAAAAACTCGCCCTTGATGAATGGATATAGGTATCCATTAAGGTAGCAGAGCGGATCGATTGACCGTAATGATACTGGGCATAATGCCGTAACAGATGTTCAATCGAGACCCACACTTGATCAACCGATGGCCGCTCACCCATCATGCCTTGGATCTGTAAATTTAGGTGGGTTTCTTGAGGGAGTTCGGCAGCAGTCAGTTGTTGGAGAATCGCTAACTCGACGGCATTTAATTGGCGATCGACTTTTCGGGGAAGAGTCGGAGCCTGAACCGAGGGAGATGCGCGATTACTGGGGTCTAGTTTAGGTCCAGCAGCACCGGAATTTGAGGGACTATTTCCCTGAGCTAAACTCACGGTTCCCCCGGCACTGATACTAAAGCCAACTCGCCAGTTTAAAGATTGAAAATCTGGAGTCAGAGGGCATTGAGTCAGGCAACAGGCATGAACTTGGGGAGCAATTCCCCCTAAAGCCAGTAAGTGATAAATGCCCTGGGTAAGTAAGGGAAGAACTTGAGTGGTACTGGGCCGATCGCCTACGATGCTCAACCCTTCAATTCGACTTAAATGTTCACTGAGTAAACTAAATAATTCTTCTTGAGGTTGGTCACTGAGGGCTTGGCAGAGTGCTAATTCCGCCAAATATTGTCCAGCGGTCAGTTTGCTCAAATCTTTGCTCAATCCGGGATAGGATTCGAGGGTTTCAGCTTGGGTGATGCGATCGAGCGATCGCCCCTGATTAATCACCAACTCGTTCACCACAAACAATCCCGCCCGTCCCCCTAACTTAGACTTGGGTAGGCGAACTCCCGGTGCCACTGCCCGAATCAAACCACATTCCCGGGTCAAAATGGTTAGAATCCGGTCGGATTCACCCAGGGGGATGCTTTTGAGATTGATACCTGTGGCTTTGTACGTTCGACTCATGTTGTTAGCTTTGTTGTTAGAGGGACCTCAGTTGAGCAGGGGCGCTCATTCATCGGTCCTCGTTTGACTCGGCATCCCCAGGGGAGGATAAACCCAAAAAATGAGGACCCCAAGAAGTCCCTAAGCGAGTCGCACCGGCAATGATTAAATCAATCGCTTGGTCTACAGTACGGATTCCTCCCGATGCCTTGACTCCCACCTGTCCTCGACCAATTTTCTTGAGCAGTTCCACATCAGCAACGGTAGCGCCACCGGCAAATCCGGTACAGGTTTTTAAATAAGCAACCCCGGCATCCATGCAAATCTCCGCCGCCACTCGCTTCTCTTCATCACTCAGCAGGTTCGTTTCCAGAATCGCTTTCACGGGGCGATCGGTCTTGTCACAAATCGCCGCAATCTCATCATGGACATCGTTATTTTTCCCCGCTTTGAGCCAACCAATATTAATCACCACATCCAGTTCCGTGGCTCCATTGTCTACGGCTTCTTGGGCTTCATACAGCTTGGTTGCTGAGGTGCTGCCTCCGGTGGGAAAGCCAATCACAGTGCAAACTTTGGGACTCTTGCCGTGGAGGTAGTTGGTGGCTAGACGAACGTAAGCGGGATACACGCAAACCGAGGCAAATTTGAATCGGTCTGCTTCTTCACACCACTGCTCTACCTGTTTTGGGGTAGCAGTGGGATTCAGTAGGGAATGATCGATAAGCGGAGCAATATCAATATCTCCCTGATTGGCAGCCATTACGGTTTCTCCCTGCTATGTCTGTAACTATTGTAAACTTTTACCCGTAATTTTCATGAAACTTAAACATTTCGAGGGTGGAATCATGCTAAATCCGGTTCGCCTCGGCACCCCTGGGGGTTAAAACCCTAGCCCTGTCAAGGTGATAAATTTAATGACGAAAAATCGTTATTTCCTGTAGGGGCGCTTCGAGAAGCGCCTGTCCAAGAGGTAAATTTGATGATGAAAAATCGTTATTTCCTGTAGGGGCGCAAGCA
>NZ_JAMXOT010000308.1 GCF_024220515.1 Oscillatoria sp. HE19RPO | reverse complement strand
TCCAACAAATAAATCATCCAAATCCCGATGGTTAAGCACCTAACAAGACTGTATTAGCCCGCGCAGGCGGGCTTTGTCCGTGTAGCCCCAGGCTTCAGCCTGCGGGTTTTTTGGGGATTTTATTTTTTGGAGTTCCCTAAGCAATTGTAGGGTGGGCAATGCCCACCCTACTCCTGAACGGGAAAAACACCGATTTACAGCAATCCTTCCAACTGCCGACGAATGCGATCGAGTTCCGATGAGGGCAAATTATCATCCTCCGATTCCGGGGCCTCCGGTTGCCACTCCAGTTCTTCCAGGTTCGTTTCTGGGGGAATAGCTAACTCTCCTTCATGGATTAGCTTGGAGTCATACCCCGCATCTCGGCAAAATTCCTCAATCTCTTCTAAATCCAGGGCTTCAGGAGTGGGACTCGCAAAATCCTGGGCCTCCAATAACAGGGCATACCGGGTGGCGTCATCTTCCGACTCAAACATCAGGATCGTGTTGCGATCGCCAATCCGTAGGGTGTGGATCCCTTCATTCTCCGTGCGGGGATTAAAGAGTAACACGAATACTCGCATAAGCTCAAACGATATTTCTAAACTTTGTGTAGTTTATCTTCTCAGAGGAGGCAAGGGCGATCTGTCTAGGGACTATCCTCTAGGTAGACGCCAGACGAAACCCGTTACATTAAAGTAAAAAATCGACCCTCCCAGTCTCCGCCTGAATCAAATGCAGTCTCTACCCAGTCTAAAGCTACATCCCATGAGTCTCTAGTCTCCTGGGTCTGACTCCTGTAGATAGAAATCACCAATTTCCTGCTAAAGTCTTCCCTTAAAATTGGGGGATTTGGGTTTTACGAAGTTTATTCCAGCGAAACCGTCAAGTCTCGCAGTGTATGTAGATTAAGCGCTGTTGATATCACCAGATGACCCACTCCCCCAACTCTCCCCAACCTCAACCGGATCCTCGGACTCCCTCCCGTCGGTGGGGGCCCCTGCTCAAAAAGGCCAGCCTAACTGTCGGTGCTCTCTTGCTTGTTGGGGGGGGCGCAGGTGCGGCCTATGGGTGGTATTTCCTGATGAATGAACTCTCCCCCCTGGTGAGTGAAGAACTCACGAAACTGTTCAAACGCCCGGTGGCGGTGGGTCCGGTTCAGGGGTTTAACCTCTCCACCATTACCCTAGGGGAATCCAGCGTTCCCCCCACTGCCACGGATCCCGATCGCGCCACGATTGAACGGGTTGAGGTGTCCTTTCATCTCTGGAAGTTCTTAACAAGTCGCACCCTCGCCTTAGATATCAACCTGGTTGCGCCGGATATTTATCTTGAACAAAATCGTGACGGAGTGTGGTTAGAAACTACCCTTCATTCCACCGATGAGGAACCCGGTCCGATTACGATTCAGGTGGATGCGATTCGCTTCGACTCGGGTTTTTTGGTATTGGTGCCTTCTCCGGAACTGCGGGCCGACATTGAAAATTTGGAAGTGGTTCCCCCGCCTCGACCCCTGGCGATCGAAAATGTGGAAGGGGATGCGACCTTTTTGGATGACCAAACTCGCGTAGCGTATCAAGTCCGGGCCAATCCCCGGGTAGAAGAGATTCAAGGGGAACAGGGTCCAACTCCCACCTTGGCGGTGAGTGGAGAAACCCTCCTGGAAAGCACCGAAACCCGCTTGCGGATTCAGGGCAATAATCTGAATGCCCCCGATGTTATCCCATTAATTCCCAATTTACCTCTAGCTGCTTATGAAGGTCGATTAAATGCTAATTTGACGATTCACCTCAGTAGTGAGGAACTGTTTGGATGGCAAGGGGTTGCCAGTTTTTGGGATATCAATGCCCAGTTAATTGGATTACCCAAAAACATTACTCAAGGGCGGGGTTTGTTGCGCTTTTCTGAGTTAAGGGTGGGATTTGAAAATGCCAGTGCTTTTTATGGAACAATTCCTGCTACAGCCGAAGGGTTCATCGATACCGCAGGAGAAGGAGAATATAATTTAGGAATTCAAATTCTGCCCGTGAGTACGGAGGAGTTTATTAAGTCCTTGGAACTGGAAGTTCCTCTCGATATTGTCGGGGAATTGGCGGGAGAAATGCAACTCACGGGACAACTGGAAGCGCCGATTGTGAATGCTGCCGTGGCGAATACACAACCGATCGCCGTGGACCAAGTTCTGTTTGAGTTGTTGCAAGCGAATGTCACCATCGCCGTGGAACAAAACACCCTGACGGTGAACCAATTTCTGGCTGAACCTTTAGCGGGAGGCCAAATTACCGGAAAGGGAATTGTCCCTCTACAACCGATGCAGGCCCTCGCTTTGGACATTGAAGCGCGGAATATCCCGGCAGATGCGATCGCCCAACCTTACCTCGATTCCCCCCTCCCTATTGTCCTGGGTTCGGCCAATGCCACCGCTAAAATTACCGGGTCTCCAGAAAGTCCGACTACTGTAATTCAATGGCAACTCCCCCAAGCAACTTATCCCGGTCAAGGGGAAATTATTGTCCTTTCCGATACCGTTGTCGTTCCCAATGCCCGCTTTCAAGTCGCTGGAGGCACGGTAACCGCCAATGGTAGTTTAACCGATGACCGATGGCGCGCCTTTGTCAACGCCCAAGGACTGGATCTCACTCAACTGGGAACTCCCGGACCCACTGCCACTCCTGCAATTCCGGCAATTTTAACCGCCCGAATTCAAGCATCCGGCAATCTCGACCTCGATGCCAATGAACTGGCAGTAATCGCCCGGTCCTCAGTGGAGACTCCCGGGGTGGAAACTCTCACTGCCGATGCCACGGTGAATAACGGGCAATGGCAGGCAACTGTCAATGCTTCCCAGGTAAATTTAGGGCAGTTTATCCCTAATTTGGCAGTTCCGACAACCCTACCTACGGCGAATCTCACCGTTGGTGGCACTTTGTCTGGAACTTTGGACCCGAACAATCTCCAGGCAACCGCCAATGCTGCATTACAGACTCCCGGGGGGACGGTGAATGCGGATGCGGGATTAAATAATGGGGAGTTTCAGGTAATTGCGACGACTGCGGGATTGTCGGTGGATGACCTGGGTCCCGAACTCCTGCCGGTCCCGGTGGCGATCGGCCAAGGACGGGTGAATCTGTCTGGAAATCTGGATAATGTGGCATTGAGTGCGATCGCCGCTACCAGTCAATTGCAACTCACAGTTGCAGGAAATCCTCTCACCGCGAATACTCAACTCCGCAATGGTCAATTAATCGCCACCCTGAATGCCTCAGAAATCCCCTTAGCGCCTTTCCTTCCCCAACCGCAAACCCTGCCAGTGGTTCTCGCCAATGGACGGGTTAACCTCACTGTGGACTTATCGGAAGTCGAACCCAGCTTAAATCCCGAGGATATTTTAGCCACAACGCAAATCCAGCTACGGGTAGGAAATGCGCCAGTTACCCTGGATGGACGCTTGGTAAATGGTGCCTTTGATGCCACCTTTAATGCCACCAATGTTCCCTTAGACCCCTTCCTCGGTCCCAACTTACCCGGTCCTGTCACGGTTGCCAATGGTCAAGGGACGGTGACGGGAACTTTGGATACTTTGGAACTCAACGGCGTGAATGGGACAGGTCAATTCAACCTGAATATTGCCGGTGCACCCATTAATGCCAATGCTACCATCCGCAGAGGCAACCTCCAAGGAACTCTCACTGCCGATAACCTGCAACTCGATCGCCTCTTCCCCGATGTCTTACCCCTGCCGGTCCAACTCGCCCAAGGTCGAGTTAATCTTGCCGGAAATTTAGCCAATCTCACCCCTGATACCCTCAACGCCACCACGGAACTCCGATTGAATCTCGCCAATGGCACAGCAGTCGCCGATGCTAGACTGCAAAACGGCAATTTCCGAGGGACAGTTGTGAGTAGTCCTTTGTCCTTTGGTAGTAGTCCTTTGTCCTTGGGGAGTAGTCCTGGGACAACGACGGATGCCGGAGTTCCCCTTACCCTGGGGCGCGGAAGAATCACGGCAACGGGACGATTCGGGAGTTTTGCCCCGGAAGACATCAATGCCAATCTGCAAGGTGAAGTGGAACTGTTCGGTGGGACGGTGACCGCCCGTTCTACGGTGAATCGCGGCCAATTTGAGGCGGTGGTGAATGGGGCAGGATTAGCTTTAGCCCCACTCGACCCCAACCTCCAAGGGATACAACTCCAACGGGGTCAAGTGAGGGCGCGAGGGGATTTAGCAAATGTTAGCCCGGAGACGGTGAATGCAACAGCCGAAGTGAGGGTAGATACTCCAGGAGGGAGTCTGCAAGGGGAGGGCAGTTTAAATCAAGGACTGTTTCAAGCAACTGTCACCGGCGATCGCATTGCGGTCAATCCCTTTGTCGAGTTGCCCGTCCCCGTTGTCGTCAATCAGGGCAACTTGGCCGTTTCCGGGAACATTGCTACCTTAGACCCCCGGGCCTTGAATCTCACTCTGAATGCTAATCTGGATGTAGCCGATGCCCGAGGCGTGGCAACTGCTACCGTCCGCAATGGACAATTTGACGCTTTGGTGACAACAAGTAACCTTCAGGGCAGTCAATTGACTCAAAATTTACCCCAAACCTTACAGATTGGCGACGGGCGACTGGCGGCATCGGGCCAGATTAATACCTTAGAACTCCAAGGCATTGACGCCCAAGCGGAATTACAACTCGCCATTGCCAATGGCAATCTCACGGGAACCGGAACAGTTCGCAATGGTCAACTCACAACAGTGCTGAATGCCACCGGCATTGATGGGAATCAGTTTGCGCCAGAGTTGGAAATTCCCGTGGCGATCGCCTCTTCCGAAACCACCGTCCGCGCTAACCTTGCCGACTTCGACCCCCTTAACCTGGATGCCACCACTCAATTCCAGTTACTCGTCTCCAACGCCGCAGTCACCGGAGAAGGATTCCTGCGAAATGGACAATTCCAAGCTACTTTACTCGCCGATGACTTCGGATTAAATCAATTTGCCCCCAATCTCAACCCCAACCTGCAAATCTCCGATAGTCGGGTCAGATTAGCGGGAAGTATCACCTCCTTCACCCCTGCCGGAATCGACGCCACTGCCGAAGCACAACTCGCCATTGCCAACGGTCGAATTCAAGCTGATGCCACCTTAAACAACGGCAATGTGAGCGCTTTTGTCAACTCCACCGGCATCCAAGTCAACCAACTCGCCCCAGACTTACCCGTTTGGGTCGAACTCGCCAATGCCGACTTCCGTATAGATGGCAATATCGCCCAATTACAACCCCAAAATTTGGATGTATCCGGAGATGCCCGATTACGGGTCGCTGGGGGAACCGTCACCACTACCTTTGGATTAGATGACGGAACCTGGAACGCTGTCTTACAGGCATCAGAACTGCCTCTCAATGCCTTTGCCCCAGACTTGCAAGAACCCCTAGCCCTCTCCACCGGCAGCATCAGTCTCTCGGGAACTGCTGATTCCTTTGAATTGGCCGATATTCGGGCTACAGGACAGGCGGAACTCATCTTAGACTCCCTCTCCCCTAACTCCCCCTTATCCCCCTTTGCTTCCAGCATTTCCCCCCTAACCAGCGCCTTCCGTTGGACTGGGGAACGTTTAGAAGTCTCCCAAATATCAGCCCCGGGATTAACCGCAAACGGGACAGTCTTCGTGGATGTCGCTGGCATCGCAGCGCCCCAAGTCACCGGATTTGACTTTAACCTGAATGTCACTGACTTTAATCTAGCGGGATTACCCCTACCCGTTGCCAATCTCCCCACGGAAACCGCCACTGGCGAACCCCTGCCGCCCTTTATTGCCGGAACTGTGAATTTTGCCGGACAAATTACAGGAACTGCGCCACAGTCTCCCCAACCTTTGCCTTTTGATATCAATGTCATTGGGGATGTGCGCTTAGAACAATTTGCGATCGCCACCTTAGAATTTGAACCCGTCTTAACCGGACCGATTCGCGTCAATTCTGAAGGGGTACAAGTCGCGATTGACGGAAATCAGGATGCCATTTCTGTTGCCCTGGATGAAAACTTTTTCCCGGAATCTTTTTTAGTCAGAGCGGGAGAAGCTGTGGCTCAAGGTACAATTGAAAATGGCAATCTCCTCAACTTTGAAGTCTCACAATTTCCCCTAGCCCTTCTCAATGTCGTTGTTCCTCCGGAACAAGGACCCGTGGGCGGGTTACTCTTCACCGAGGGTCAATTTAATTTAGACACCCAGGCAGCAGTTGCCCAAGTGGAAATCCGTGAACCTAGCCTTGGACTCATCCAGTTCAACGAAATCGTCGGTGAGATTTCCTTTGCCGATAACGTTGCTGTCTTAAATGGCGGGGCTTTACGGTTTGGACAAAGTGAGTATTTAATCCAAGCGCGGGCGGTGTTAGATGAAGACCCCAATTTTGAAGGGCGAATCGAAATTGCCCGGGGTCAGGTTGAAGATATCCTGCAAACCCTGCAAATCTTTACCGTTGCCGACTTACAACGCGGATTAGAACCGCCCGACTATGCCACGCCTGAAACGGTACAACCCGTAGATGTGGGAATCCCGGACAGATCCCTGATTGCCCAACTGCGGCGGTTTTCTGAGATTAGTCAGCTTGTCCAACTCAACGCCCGGGAACAACAAGCCCCAGGCATCCCGGAACGAGTGGATATCCGAGGCACTCTGGAGGGTGAGATTACGTTTGCCGGTTCTGTGGAAACCGGAGTCGAGGGCGGGTTTGATATCCAAGGAGAAAATTTAATCTGGTTTACCCAAACTCCCTATCCGGCAATTCTCGGGGGTGAAGTCGTCCTTCGGGAGGGTCGCACTTTGGATATTAATCAAGTCAGAATTCGCGGAAATCTCTCCGAAGGTGCGGTGACGTTCCTCCCCTTGCGAATCGAAGCCGAAGGCAGCACGATCGCCTTTACGGGTACTCTCGGAGGAGAAACCCAGTCGGGACAGTTACGGGTTGAACAATTACCGGCTTATTTGATTCAAGATTTTGTAGAACTTCCTCCTAACTTTGATGTTGATGGATTAATTAATGTGCGAGCAAACCTAGCCGGAACTGTCGAAAATCCCCAGGCGATCGGAGAAGTTGCATTAATTGATGGCACGATTAATGGGGAAGATATTCCCTCGGTTCGGGGTGGGTTTAGCTTTAGTAATTCCCGCCTCAATTTCAGCAGTATCGCCCCGGAAACCTTGCAAATCAACGCCAGTGTCCCCATCCCTCCCGCGCCAGGAAACAATGAAATTAGTCTCGATGTAGATATTCAAAATGAAGGCTTAACCCTGGTGAATATCCTTTCTGAACAACAGGTAGAATGGGTGGATGGCATTGGCAGAGTAACCTTTGAAGCGCGAGGAGCCCTGAACCCAGTCACTGGAGAAATAGAGGAGTTAGTCGCCCAAGGGGAGGCGATGATTGAAAATGCCACGATTAACTCCCAAGCCTTGCCCGAACCGATTACTAATGTAACTGGAACTGCGCGATTTGAGAGCGATCGCATCATTGTCGAAGGCATTCAAGGCGTCTTCAGCAACGGTACCATTGTTGCCGAGGGAATCCTGCCCATATCCGTTCCCCTGAGTGGCATTGATACCGAAGTTGCCAACAATCCGCTCACGGTTTCTTTGAATGAATTAGCCGTCAATTTCAAAGGATTATATGAAGGGGGAGTTCAGGGTCAAGTTCTGATTACAGGAACCGCCTTAGAACCCCAAATTGGCGGTGAAGTTATTCTCTCTAATGGACAAGTGCTACTCCCTAGCGAAGCGGAAGCCACCGCCACCACAGGGACAACCCCAACGGAAACCGAGGCAGAAGCTGGAGTTGAATTTAATAATTTGCAAGTGATTCTCGGGAATAATCTGCAAGTTGAAAGTCCACCATTGTTGAGCTTTACTGTTGCCGGTGATTTACTGGTAAATGGCTTTTTAGAAGACTTGCGTCCTCGGGGAACCATTACGTTAGAACGGGGACAAATCAACTTATTTACTACCCAATTTAGGTTAATGCGGGGGTATGATAATGTCGCTATTTTTACCGGAACATTAGATCCCTATATTGATGTCCGACTGGTGGCAACAGTCCCTGAAGTGCGGGGAAATTTAGTCAGCGTTGCTACATCCTCGGAAGTTAACGAGGCGATCGATACCAACGTTGGCCAAGTCAGAAGCGTGCGCGTATTTGCCCGCGTTGATGGGTTTGCATCCCAGTTAAACGACAACTTAGAACTCACCAGCGAACCGGCAAGAACCGAACAAGAAATTGTGGGATTAATTGGCGGTGGATTTATCAATACCTTTGGACAAGGAAATACCACCTTAGCCCTCGCCAATATTGCCGGAACCACCCTCCTAGGCGACTTCCAAGATGCGATCGGTGATGCATTAGGACTCAGTGAATTTCGAGTTGGACCCGCCCTCGTCGATGAACGCAGTGGCGATCGCTTTGCCTTAGAAGTAGAAGCCGGAGTCGATATCACCCGCAACCTATCTGCCTCCATTGAACGCATCTTAATCGATGACAGTCCCACCCAATTCAGCATCCGCTACCGCATCAACGACCAAATCATATTACGCGGTTCCACCGATTTTGATGATAACAATCGCGCCTTATTTGAGTTTGAACGCAGATTTTAAGATGGAAGTCCTGTAATCCTGTAAGCCCTCACCTGAAGGGATTTGTATCTCACAATAGTCTTTTAGAACGTAAGTTTGGATACCCTTGCTCCTTGATACTTACCCACCCTAACTATTTCCCATAAACCTCAGTTATAATAAAACTGGACATTGAAAAGTTCTGTGAGATAATTAATTAGGGGCCTTCAACTGTCAAGGTTCGTCTGTGTAGGGCTTGAAGCCTGAATGACTCTTTGGCGTGAAGGAATTTTGTCAAAAGTAAGCTACGTGGACTTTCGGCTAAAATAGAGGGCCCCGCTTGGAGCAGAGTCAGCCTGCTTGTTCACCCTTGATGGCCACTGCTTGAGACAGTTCTAAACCACCCGGAAAAACTCTTCCAAATACTAGAGCAATCCTAAATCAGTTGTGGAAGAAGACCTCTCCTGCTCCCCTCTCCTACAAGGAGAGGGGAGCAGGAGAGGGCATAAATCATTTAGGATTGCTATAGAGGGCATCTCTAGGCTCAAGACTTGTAAAATCCCTAAAAATAAAGCATTGAGATTGACAAATCGTTCAAAAGCCTCGATTTTCTCGCTGATTTTGACCGGCGCTTGCTCAGAGTAGTCATTGATATTAAAATTTTTAGGATATCGAGAAGAACTCTCCATATCTTTCATTCAAAACCGATAGTTAAAACCTGATAAAATCTCGATGAAGGTCCGAAAAGTCACCTCGATTTTACACCTCCAACTATCAGCCATTATAATTTACGGACCCGATAAAAATAGGTCGGTTGACAGCAGGATTATTTGCTTTCCTTCTGGCCACACCACCAGTACAAATCGGACTAAATTTTCAGGACTATCCCAATGTAAGTTGACCGTTCGATAACTGAGGAGCCGTTTTTTTCCATAAAGGGATAACGATTCAGTCGTTAAAGCATCTGAGTCCTTAAATAAGGTGCGTAATTCTAGCCGTTTTCCCCATATAGCTGGTCTACCGGGACCTTTTTTACCGGGGGATGGTGGTAACGGTACTCTGGCCACCGGATTAATCTTGACCCGAGTAAGGGTGTTCCAACAAATAAATCATCCAAATCCCGATGGTTAAGCATCTAACTATATTAGCCCGCGCAGGCGGGCTATAGCCCTTCGGGCATGGCTCCGCTAATGTCCGTGTAGCCCCACCCTTAAGGGTGCGGGTTTTTTGGGTATTTTATTTTTTGGAGTTCCCTAATCACGTGAAGGGAATGAACTCTGAACTCCTGAATTAGATCTTTAGAAGCAAAATAAGCATCTAATATCACGTAACTTCCGACTTGGATATAATCCCGGCATAAACTCGACATTTTATCGACCAATCTGGGTGAATTTTCATCACCTTTTTCAACTCCATCTTGAATCTCAAGCGTAACTGGAACTGCGAATAAAGAACCACCCGATTGTAACAAAAGACTCAAAGCTCCAAAATAATGAACCCTAATCCATTCAGGTTTAGTTACATTATCTGATTCTTGCTGTAATTTTTTGAGGGGGCATTTTTCGGCCTTCCTTCGGGACTTTAATGCCATCTGCAACATAAACTAGCTGGTCTTTCAACCGTTTGACATGGTTATGAACACTCAACCATCTATGCCATCGGTGTGATAATGTTTTGACACTCCAACTTTTGGCGTGAAACCAACGTAGCGCATGGCCATAGTAATATTCACTCAGTCCCACTGCATTCAGATAAGGGTATTGCAACAAATAAATCACCCAAATGCGATGCTTAAGGAACTAAAAAGACGTTCTTAGCCCGCGCAGGCGGGCTTCGTCCGTATAGCCCCACCCTTGAGGGTGTGGGTTTTTGGGTATTTTATTTTTTGGAGT
>NZ_JAMXOT010000307.1 GCF_024220515.1 Oscillatoria sp. HE19RPO | reverse complement strand
GCGCCCCTACATTCACGGGGCTACTCCGTTGATCCGTCACTACGAACGTTTTAGAGATTTTATTTTTTGCAATCCCCTAAGTCCTTTGGCAATCCAGTCCCTTGCCTGAAAAGGGGGATAAGCATAAAATTTAGCAAAAGTCAAAGGTAAGAAATACCTAATTTGTAGGGAATTTATTAAAGATTGTAGAGAGACTTAGGGAAAGAAGAATTGAAAAATTCCCGAGAGATTGCCGGAGTGGTGGTGGGTGTTCCACCGATGAGAGCATCATCCATCCGGTCAGCAAAAATGCAATTTTTAGAAAGTGCCACTTACTGGCATGATAATGATATTGAAAATGGCTTAATGTTGACCTGTCTGCCAAAAATTATGGGTTTCGCTGACTTGTCGATTTCGGAAATTGCTCAAGACTATAATCTCCCGATTGAGGAGGTCCTGCGGTGGTGCGATGAGCTCAGGGTTGCTTATAAAAGTCCTCAAACCCGTTTGGCGTTGGAGGATGCCAAGGCAATTTTGAGTAAGATTCACGACAATTCCCAGGAGAATTCTGGATCGGACTGTGTTTGAGCGAGTTTTAACCGTGCGATCGCCGATGCGAACCCAGATTAGCGGCGAATGACGGGACCCCAGGCGAGTTCGGCAGTTTACCGGGCGATCGCGAACTAATACGGAATCCGGTTCTCAAAGGTCTATAAAAACCCACGCCCTCAAGGGCGGGGCTACACGGACGAAGCCTGCCGACGCCGGCTGAAGAGAAAATCGACTTTTACCAACCGGATTTGGTATAACACCCTTGACATCGAGCCTAAATCATGCACAAACGCGCTAACGGGTCAAGTCGTGACCCGAGGGCGAGGGAAGCATTTTGAAAGGATTCGATGGACATAGGAAGAGTTCCGAACCCGTGAGTAACCGAGCTAATCAAAGCCTGAGCTGTGTTTAGCGTTCAATACCATATCCGCTTTTTTTTGAGGAAAACCATGCTGAAAAGATGCATCTGGCTGGCTGTAGCCACTGTATTCTTCACCTTTCAAATATTTGTCGGGAATGCCACGGCAGTGGAACTCGATCGCGGGATCCGCACCGTACCCTTAAACGACAGTGGCGAGACCATCGTCTTGAGCTTGCAACAAGTTGAACGAGGCAAACGGGTATTTAACGATACCTGCTCCAAATGCCATGCCGGTGGGGTGACCAAAACCGACTTCAACGTGAGTTTGAGCCAAGAAGATTTGGCCTTTGCCACTCCTCGACGAGATACGATTGAAGGGTTAATCGATTACATGAAAAATCCGACGAGCTATGACGGGGAGACGGACATTTCCGAATTACACCCCAGCATTAAGAGTGCGGATATTTTCGCGGAGATGAGAAATCTGACCGAGGACGATCTGTTCGCGATCGCCGGACACATCCTCATTCAGCCTAAAATCCAAGGCATCCAATGGGGTGGTGGTAAAGCCTACCGCTAAATCGGACCATCGGTTACAGACTGGATTCAGACTCGACCGGGCCTCACGGATGTTGTAACGGAAGGACTCCAGTGCAAACGGGCGTTTTGGGGATTGGGAAGTCAGCGATCGGCCATCCCTCTCCCCGATGAGAGGCGATCGACAAGAGCGTGATTCTCCAAACCCCAAAACGCTCTATGCACAGCCTTGAACCCAACCGTTGTCTGTGTTATCGGAGTCAGCGGGAGAGTTTCTAACCCCGCCTGTACTTATCCCTTGAAGGATTCCCGACTCATCACCTGTGGAAATCCAGGACCAGAATTCGCGATTAAACTGCACCCCAAGTCAAGTGCTAATGTTGCCAAAATTTTTAATCCGCTCAGTGGTGGCGATCGTCGTCATCAGCCTGGGTTTTATGACTTTCACATTACCGGCACAAGCCGACTCGGTTGACCTCTATTTGCGCCGCTATTTGAAAGTCACCGAGCCTGTGCCCATCGAAATCAATCAGCAAGGAGAAACCCGCTTATTTTCCCCGGAGGCGTTGCATGAAGGCAAAGAGTTATTTAAACAACATTGCCTGAACTGTCATGTCGGAGGGGCGACTTTGCCCTATCCGGTGGTGTCTCTGTCCCTAGAGGACCTCAGCGGCGCGACCCCCCCCCGGAATAATCTCGAAGGGCTCGTCGCCTATATGCGTTCCCCAATGAGTTATGACGGCAGCGAGGACATCTACTGGTGTCGAGAGGTCTCAGAGACTTGGCTGCCGACGGACCAGGTAGAAAATATGGCAGCCTTTATTATCCGGGCGGCTCAAAAAGCACCGGGTTGGGGGACCAAAGAGTTTACAGGTTAAGGCCATTACCGAGCATCGAGAGGGTTAGGGTCGAATTTGCAGAGGATTTCCGAATAAGGACAGAACTGCACCCGATTGCGGCCCTCTCGTTTGGCTTGATATAAGGCGCGATCGGCAAACTCCAATAAAGCCTGGGGGTCTTGTCCGATTTGGACCCCGGCAGCGGTTATCCCCGAAAGTGGGGCAGTCGCCCCGCCAATGCTAATAGTCAAGGGAATTTGGACCCCTTCGGCAGTGATGAACGGTTCCTGGGCGATCGCCTCTCGCAACTCTTCCCCATATTCCCAAGCCGTTTCCGGTCCAATCCCCACGGTTAAACAAATAAATTCCTCCCCCCCATAGCGATAAAACCAACTATTCGCCCGGGCCCGTCTTTGCAACCGCGCCGCAATTTCTTTGAGCACTTCATCTCCGGTGGGATGACCATAAGTATCATTCACCCGTTTAAAAAAATCCACATCAATGGCAAACAGGCAAATATAGTCGCTATAGACCGACTTCTCCTGCGCCGCCGAATGGGGCAGCATCTGAGGCAGCGCCTGTTCCATCGC
The DNA here is from genome assembly GCF_024220515.1 of Oscillatoria sp. HE19RPO. Classification (GTDB taxonomy): domain Bacteria; phylum Cyanobacteriota; class Cyanobacteriia; order Cyanobacteriales; family Laspinemataceae; genus Laspinema. The sequence goes on along the minus strand of NZ_JAMXOT010000307.1, from coordinate 28,186 downwards.
CCTGCGGTTGGGTAACCCGGTCAACTCATCGGTCAGGGCCAGAGATTCGAGTAATTTATTCCGAGCAATTAGTTGCTTGAGCAGGGCTTCTCGTTCTGATTCCGATTGTTGCAATAATTCCTGTAAGACCTCAATCTCCGCATACATTTCCATCGGGTCTAAGGCTTGCAACAAACTGGTTTGGGTGATAATTCCCCCGAGTTCCCCCTCATTTCCGATCACGACCAAGCGATGCACCCGCCGCCGTTGCATCTGCTGATGAGCTTCCCACAAGGAAGCAACCGGGGCGATCGGAAATAAGGGCGCACTCATCACCGTCGCGGCTCTGAGGCGCTCTAGGTCCAGTTCAAGATTGCAAAACTGTAACATATCCCGTTCGGTGATGATACCCACGGGACGAACAGGTTTGATTTGACAGCTATCTGCGGACCAAACCCCCCAGTTTGAATCGAGGGGCGTTAATTCCTGGGGATCCGCTTGAGCGATCACGACGCAACTGACGTTATAAATTGCCATGAGTTTGGCAATATTGATCGCTGGGGTCGAGATGGGGGCATGAATCACCCGAGTGATCATCACTTCCGCCACTCGCCGCAGACGCATGAAATCAATCGGTTTGAGGACCGTGCGGATCCCCTGTTGGGTGAGGATACCCATGAGGGTGCCATTCGCATCAAATACGGGAAGATGGCGAATTCGATGTTGGCGAAATAGGGTCAGGACGGTGACGATATCTTGATCTTCGGTTAAGGATTCGGTCAGGGTGAGGACATTTTTTGTCATCACCTCGCCGATCGCCACCCCTTTAATTTCTTGAGAGGCTGCAATCATTCGGACCACATCCCGTTCTGTAAAAATCCCGATTAACTGCTCCCGTTGAGTCCCGTTTCCTCCCTGAGAGTCTAGGATGAGGACACCACTGGTTCTGGCCCGACTCATCAACGCGATCACGGCTTCTACACTGGTATCTGCCGTGGTGGTGATGGGTTGGGGATTGATCGCTTGTCTAAGAGAAGACACAAACATTTCAGCTACATCTTTTTGTTAAATCTCCCCATCACCCTTCAGTGTAAAGGACGAATGCCCAATCCTGATGGGTTGTGTCCCGGTGCAGTCCGGGCAAGAGGATGTCGGAGGGGAGCTAAATTGCCGACTTTCCCTCTACTGTAAAGGGTTTTCCCCCAGAGCGCTCGACCGGGTTGTGGAGGCAATGGGGGCTAGGGTTAGGGGGTCCAGCGATCGCCTCAGTTGGGGAATTTACGAAAAACATCACCGAATCGTTTGGGCATATCGCGTTGGATGTTAACGAACCGGGATAAAATACTTTTTGACTGAAAATTCTGAGTTGAATAGAGGAGAACTACTTTGAAGCGACTATTATCCATCGTTTTGCTGGCGATCGCCGTCCTGAGCGTTGCCTTCGTGCCTCCCGCCTTCGCTGGAGATGCCGCCAGTGGTGCCAAAATCTTTAGTGCCAACTGTGCCGCTTGCCACATGGGTGGGAATAACGTGATCATGGCCAACAAAACCCTGAAAAAAGATGCCCTAGAGCAGTACGCCATGAATTCTATTGACGCCATCACCAATCAGGTCAAGAATGGCAAGAATGCTATGCCTGCTTTTGGGGGCCGTTTGAGTGACGCTCAAATCGAAGATGTCGCGACTTACGTTCTCGAACAAGCTGAAAAAGGCTGGTAGATTGCTTGACTTATCCCCAAGGATGAGCCTCGCCCTGAAAGTCGGTTGAGACTTAGGCTTTCGGATTTGGGCAATTTCTGCCCTTTGAGATCAAACCCCTCTGGCTGCCGGAGGGGTTTTTTGCGGCGATCTCTGCCTCGGGTTATTTGGCGATCGTCCCGAGATTTGTTATGGTGGTCCCAAACCGTTTGAAAAAAGCAAGATAAAATCTGTGGTTCCTTTACATGATGAAACGCCGACGGAAATTACCCCTTATGTCACTTATGGCCTAATTGTTGTTAATATTTTGGTCTTTTTGTATGAAATTTCTTTACAATCCCAGGGACAACTCGATGGGTTTTTGCAAGAGTGGGCTGTAGTTCCCCAACAACTCTCCGCCAGTTTTGCCGGACAACCGACCCCTAGCGCGATTCCGGAATGGATTACCCTGTTTAGTTCTCAGTTTCTACATGGGGGTTGGTTACACCTCGGTGGGAATATGTTGTTTTTGTGGATTTTTGGAAATAACGTTGAGGACTGCTTAGGGCATATCAAATACATCATTTTTTATTTAGCCTGTGGCGCTTTAGCCGTTTTAGCCCAGTGGTTTTTTTCGATGGATTCAACGATTCCCTCGTTAGGGGCATCTGGGGCGATCGCTGGGGTGATGGGGGCTTACATTCTGCGCTATCCTAAATCCAAAATTCTCACCCTCATTCCCTTGGGATTTTTCCTGACTACTTTCCGGATTCCGGCAGTGTTCTTTCTCGGGTTTTGGTTTTTCCAGCAAGCCTTGTACGGCATTGCCGGACTCGCCCAACAAACCAATATTGGCATGGAAAGTGGCGGGATTGCCTATTGGGCGCACGCGGGCGGATTCATCGTCGGTGCAGTGTTAGGTCCGTTACTGGGATTGTTTAATAACCGGCGATCGGTTTAACCCTTCCCCGATTCTCCAAGTTAGTAGTAACGACTTCAGTCGTTTCTTGCTCTTAAGTTAGTAGTAACGACTTCAGTCGTTTCTTGCTCTTAAGTTAGTAGTAACGACTTCAGTCGTTTCTTGCTCTTAAGTTAGTAGTAACGACTTCAGTCGTTCTTTATCCTCGTTCCCTGGCAGAGCCTGGGAATGCTCTCTTGGAGGCTCTGCCTCCTACCTCACTTAACGCATATCCCTCACTTCCATTCCCCCTGCAACGTAAACGCTGCCCAAAAATAGGGAGACTTCCACTCCTCACTTGCCAACATCTCCAACTGCGCCTCCCGCAACGCTTGGGTCGGAGTCAGGTTTTGGGAGAGCATTTTCCCATAAAACTTCGACATCAACCCGGCAGTTGCATTGTCATCCACATTCCATAACGACACCACCAACCGAGGAGTCCCCGCATACATAAACCCGCGAGTCAACCCCACCAACCCCTCACCGCGAATCGAGTCTCCCAGTCCCGTTTGACAAGCGGAAAGCACCACCACCTGAGCATTCAACTGGAGATTAAAAATGTCATGCAGGCGCAAAAACCCATCCACTCCATTCCCTTGCTCATCCACCAGAGATAACACCACCCCAGACAACTCCGGATTGCTACTACTCACAAACCCGTGAGTAGCAAAATGTACCATTTGATACTGAGTTAGATCCGTATTCGCCACCGTAGCGCGAGAGGCATCAAAATCAAACGCCGACATCGCCCCACCCCCAGGCACTAACGCCAAAATCGCCTCCGCTTCCTGACGAGTTCCCGGCAATGCAGGAATCGGACGCCCAATAATCGTCTCCGCAGAACGATTTACTACAATCCGACCCAAATCTGATGCCTTAACCGCAGTTTGTTCCGTAACCCGTCTATCATCTAGTTCAAACACCGGGTCCGCAATCAAAACCACCGTTTTCGGTGCCATGATTCGCCCTGCATCTTGTTGACGCAGAATTGCTAAAGTCGAGGAGGAAGGTAGATTGATAATCTCATGATTCACCAACAATGGCGTCAACTCATCCCTTTGTCCCGGAGTGGGTAATGCAGCAAATGGGATGAAATTCAACACCCCATCCGGAACCACTACTAACCGTTTCCCAGCCAATTTATCGGCAACTGGTGACAACAACATCTGACTGAGTTGGGTAGCAGAGGCATTGATTTGAGGAATGTTGGGAGACACGGTGATATTGCGACTCTCACCTCGATACTCGGGATTTTGCATTAACCGATAAAATTGTTCTCCCAGTTCCTCAATTTCAGCACGCGGGGGGAGTTCGTACACCTCTACACTGTCCAGAGTCACCGCCCAGAGGAAACTACGGTCTTCGCCCAAGGAATATTGTAAGAGCAAAGTATCATTATCAAGAACCTGCTGCTGAACTTGTTCATAAGTCAGGGGTTGAGGTTGAGTCAGGGCAGCATAGCGGGGGCTAGTGCGGCGAATTTCCGCCCTTAATTCATCCAGTTGCCGCAACAAGGTATCCATTTCTTGTTTGAGTACATTGGCTTGTTCCGGGGTATGTTGTCCCGAGAATAACTCCATACGCCGAGATTCCGTGGCATTGATGCGCTGCTGTAAATTGATTTCCTTCTCCCGCAGTTCAGGGTCAATCCCACTGCGGATATCAGCATTGGCTTCAGCCAGAATTTCTAACAACGTGCGAGCGCGGGCGCGTTCGCTGGCATTAAAGGCTTGTTTGTCATATCCTTTACCGGGATTTTGCTGGTGCAGTTGCATCAGCAGGTCGATGTACAATTCGTAGTGGGCCTGATTTTGAGCAAAGTAAGACTGACGCAGTTTTTCGCTGTCGATTTTGGTACGGAGGTCTTCGATAATGGCGATCGCTGCTTCCATGTCGGTGAGAGCTTCCGTGAGGTTGCTTTGAGTGCGTTTGATGACAGCGAGATTGGAGAGGCTAAGCGCTTCACTTCCCTTATCCCCAATTTGCCGTAATATGGGCACAGATTGGTTAAAGTAGTCTAGGGCCGCTTGGTTGTCTCCCAGATTATAGTAAACCAGGCCAATATTATTTAGGGTAACTGCTTCCTGTGTCTTATCCCCCACTTGCCGAGACAGGGGCAAGGATTGGTTGAAGGAGTCTAGGGCAGTTTGGTTGTCTCCTAAGGCTTCGTAAACCGTACCAATATTGTTGAGGGTTGTCGCTTCCCCTATCTTGTCCCCCACTTGCTGGGATAGGGGCAAAGATTGGTTGTAGTAGTCTAGGGCGGTTTGCTTGTCTCCCAACTCATCGTAAACCTTGCCAATATTGTTGAGGGTTGTCGCTTCCCCTATCTTGTCCCCCACTTGCCGAGACAGGGGCAAAGATTGGTTGTAGTAATCTAGGGCAGTCTGTTTGTCTCCCAGGTCGTCGTAAACCCGGCCAATATTGTTGAGGGTATTGGCTTCCCCTATCTTGTCCCCCACTTGCTGGGATAAGGGCAAAGATTGGTTGTAGTAGTCTAGGGCCGTTTGCTTGTCTCCCAACTGGGAGTAAACCCCGCCAATATTGTTGAGGATTCTGGCTTCCTGTGCCATATCCCCCACTTTCTGGGATAGGGGCAAAGATTGGTTCAAGTAATCCAGGGCTGTTTGCTTATCTCCCAACTCGGAGTAAACCATACCAATATTGTTGAGGGTTGTCACTTCCCACGATAGGTCGTCCACTTGCCGGAAGAGGGGCAAAGATTGGTTATAGTAGTCTAGGGCGATCTGCTTGTCTCCCAACTCGGAGTAAACCCCGCCAATAATGTTGAGGGTAGTTGCTTCCCCACGGATATCCCCCACCTGCCGAGATACAGTTAAGGATTGGTTCAAGTAGTCCAGGGCAGTTTGCTTATCTTCCAAGGCGGAGTAAACCTGGCCTATATTATTCAGGATAGCCGCTTCGGTTGCCTTATCCCACACTTGCCGTGATAGAGTTAACGATTGGTTGAAGTAGTCCAGGGCCGTTTGCTTGTCTCCCAGGGCGGAGTAAATTCGACCCATTCCCACCAGGACGGCTGCTTCCCTTGCTGCATCGCCTGCGGCGTGATAGGCTTGGCGTGCCGCTTCCCACTTTTGCAGGGCTTGTAGTAACGATTCGGCTGTCCCTTGTCGAAATAGCTGCAATCCTTCTTGCAACAACCGATCGCCCTCTGCACTACCCTCTGCACTACTACTATTCTGCGCGATCCAACTCTCTCCAATTCCGGTTAATTCTGATAACCGTTCCATCTCCTGGGCTGAACTTGTTGGGACAACAGTTGACCCCAGCAGCAGAGTGGCGACTATTGCTAATCCTGGCCGAGATAGAAGTAATAACGCTTGACGCACCATTGTTTTGATTCCTGATTTTTGAGTTGAATGGGGAGAACAATAAACTGAATTGTTTTGGGAATTAGTCGAAAATTAAAACTTTAAAGCAGAAAGCGATCGCTGTTCCCCTGCCAAAGGCGTTAATAACTCCATCTCTGGCTTTTGCTGTGGCTGTGGATTCACCGGATTGGGGACAAGATGAAAACACTCTGAGTAAGTGTTTCCGGATTGTAAGGTCCAATCGCCCCGGAAAGGATTAACTCGATGTTTGTCTGCGGATTTAACGACGATTTTGTAGTCTCCGGGGGGAAGCCTGTAGCGTCCGATCGGGCCGAGTCCTCCACAAAATTCGGGTTCATTTTTGGTAGGTTTTTCACATTCAAAACAGGGTTCTAGTTCTTCGATGCGGGTTTCCGGTCCACTGAAGACTATTTGCATTCGCATGGGGGATTTGTTCTGAATCTGGACCACGGTATAGCTGCTATCGGTGTAGCCAGTAGAAGAGGGTTGAGAGATAATTCCCGCCCCTTGTTGTTGGGCTTCAGCGATTAGAGATTGGGCTAAAAGTTGTCTGATTTCTGGCTGAAGGGGATGTTGAGGATAGGCTTTAAGAAATCGTTCAGAGAAGACAACCGCCTGACTGTATTCCCCCTGGGTTTGATATTGATTGGCGCAGGCTTGGTATAAGAGGGGTAATTTCTGAGGAATCTGTTCAACAAGTTGATGGCGTCGAAAGAATTCTAACTCGTTACAGAGTTTCGGGTCAGTGAGTTGAGTGATTTCCGTCTGAGTAAACAGTTCAGAGGCTTTTTTCTGGATGGTGGGGCTCAGTTCGGTATTGGGATGACGAGCCAAGATACTATGATAAGTAATCAGGCTCGAAACTAGATGACCTTTTTCCTCGTAAGTCAGAGCTTTTTGGTAGGCTTCACATTTATTGAGTCGGGTTTCGGAACGATGCGCGATTTGATTGATATCCACGGGAAGCCAGCGAGAAGTGATCCGCTTAAAATGAGGAATTGCCGCTGCACAGTTTTCGGTTTTGTAGGCTTCATAACCCTGTTGGTAGTCTTTTACATTAAAATGCGATCGCACTGCCATCCAGGTCACCATTCCCCCAAAAACAATAGCCGCTAAATAAAACACCCAAAACACTGAGTCCGGGTTAGGTTCGGGAGAGGGTTGGTACGGGCGATAGACTTTGACTCTAGACATAGTGAACTCCGATTAATGACCCTAAGAGATAGCACAATTCAATCAACAGTCAGGCGGTTTTTAAAACCCATTACCCCAGATTCATGGGGTTAGTTTAGGACTCATCACCCCCGTTGGATTTCGCACAAATCTCGGTAGCAATGACTCCACTTTTCTCCCGAACATGACCCGGTGGGAGGGGACAGACCGGAAAACGTGAGATTCCTCATCGCCATTCCCCCTGCAAAGTAAACGCCGCCCAAAAATAGGGAGACTGCCACTCCTCACTTGCCAACATCTCCAACTGCGCCTCCCGCAACGCTTGCGCCGGAGTCAAGTCTTGTGAGAGCAACTTCCCATAAAACTTCGACATCAACCCTGCGGTTGCCTTGTCATCCACACTCCATAACGACACCACCAACCGAGGCGTCCCGGCATACATAAACCCCCGAGTCAACCCCACCAACCCCTCACCGCGAATCGAGTCTCCCAGTCCCGTTTGACAAGCGGAAAGCACCACCACCTGAGCATTCAACTGGAGATTAAAAATGTCATGCAGACGCAAAAACCCATCCACTCCATTCCCTTGCTCATCCACCAGAGATAACACCACCCCAGACAACTCCGGATTACTGCTACTCACAAACCCATGAGTAGCAAAATGCACCATCTGATACTGAGTTAAATCCGTATTCGCCACCGTAGCGCGAGAGGCATCAAAATCAAACGCCGACATCGCCCCACCCCCAGGGACTAACGCCAAAATCGCCTCCGCTTCCTGACGAGTCCCCGGCAATGCAGGAATCGGACGCCCAATAATCGTCTCTGCAGAACGATTTACCACAATCCGACTCAAATCCGATGCCTTCACCGCAGTTTGTCCCGTCACCCTTCTATCATCCGGTTCAAAAACGGGGTCCGCAATCAACGCCACCGTTTTTGAGGCTAATTGCCGTCCCGCATCTTGTTGGCGCAAAATCGCTAAAGTCGAGGAGGAAGGTAGATTGATAATCTCATGATTCACCAACAACGGCGTCAACTCATCCCCTTGTCCCGGAGTCGGTAATGCAGCAAAGGGGATAAAATTCAACACCCCATCGGGAACCACTAACAACCGCTTCCCACGCAATTTATCGGCAACTGGAGACAGCAACATCTGACTGAGTTGGGTAGCAGAGGCATTAATTTGAGGAATGTTAGGAGACACCGTAATATTGCGACTCTCACCTCGATACTCGGGATTTTGCATTAACCGATAAAATTGTTCTGCGAGTTCCTCAATTTGCGATCGAGGGGGGAGTTCGTACACCTCTAAACTGTCCGAAGTGACTGCCCACAGGAAACTGCGGTCTTTGCCCAGGGAATATTGTAAGAGCAAAGTATCCTTATCAAGAACCTGCTGCTGAATCTGTTCAGAAGTCAGGGGTTGAGGTTGAGTCAGGGCAGCATAACGGGGGCTAGTGCGGCGAATTTCTGCCCTTAATTCATCCAGTTGCCGTAACAAAGTATCAAGTTCTTGTTTTAAAGCATTGGCTTGTTCTGGGGTATGTTCCCCAGAGAATAACTCCATGCGCCGAGATTCCGTGGCATTGATGCGCTGCTGTAGGTTGAATTCCTTCTCCCTCAGTTCAGGGTCAATCCCACTGCGGATATCAGCATTGGCTTCAGCGAGAATTTCTAACAACGTGCGAGCGCGGGCGCGTTCGCTGGCATTAAAGGCTTGTTTGTCATGTCCTTTATCTGGATTTTGCTGGTGCAGTTCCATCAGCAGGTCGATGTAGAATTCGTATTCATCTTGATTTTGGGCAAAGTAAGACTGGCGCAGTTTTTCGCTGTCGATTTTGGTGCGGAGTTCTTCGATAATAGTAATAGCTGCTTCGATGTCCGTTAGGGCTTCCGTGAGGTTGCCTTGACTGCGCTTGGCTAAAGCAAGGTTGGAGAGGATAACAGCTTCGCTTGCTTTATCCCCCACTTGCCGTGACAGGGGCAAAGATTGGTTGTAGTAGTCAAGCGCCGTTTGCTTGTCTCCCAAGTCGGAGTAAACCCCGCCAATATTGTTGAGGGTAGTGGCTTCGCTTGCCTTATCCCCAACTTGCCGTGACAGGGGCAAGGATTGGTTGAAGTAGTCTAGGGCCGTTTGCTTGTCTCCCAAGTCAAAGTAAACCAAACCCAGAGCGTTGAGAGTAGCTGCTTCCCCTGCTTTATTCCTCACTTGCCGGAATAGGAGTAAAGATTGGTTGTAGTAGTCCAGGGCTGTTTGCACCTCTCCTAACTTCGAGTAAACCGAGCTAATACTGGAGAGGGTAACCGCTTCCCCTGCTTTATCCCCCACTTGCCGTCTTAGGGGCAAAGATTGGTTGTAGTAGTCTAGGGCCGTTTGCTTGTCTCCCAAGTCGGAGTAAACCCGGCCAATATTGTTGAGAGTTCTCGCTTCGTTTGCCTTATCCCCCACTTGCCGTGTTAGAGGCAAGGATTGGTTGAAGTAGTCTAGGGCGCTTTGCTTGTCTCCCAACTGGGAGTAAACCAGGCCGATACTGGAGAGGATAATCGCTTCGCCTCTCTTGTCCCCCACTTGCCGCAATAGGAGCAAAGATTGGTTGAAGTAGTCTAAGGCCGTTTGCTTGTCTCCCAACTGGGAGTAAACCCCGCCAATACTGGAGAGGGTTGCTGTTTCTACCCCCCTATTCCCCACTTGCCGTGTTAGAGGTAAGGATTGCTTGTAGTAGTGTAGGGCCGTTTGGTTGTCTCCCAACTGGGAGTAAACCCCGCCAATATTGGTGAGGATACCCGCTTCGGTTGCCTTATCCCCCACTTGCTGAGACAGGGACAAGGATTGGTTGTAGTAGTCTAGGGCGGTTTGCTTGTCTCCCAGGTCGTCGTAAACCCGTCCAATATTGTTGAGGTTAAACGCTTCCCCTGCTAGGTCCCCCACTTGCCGTCTCAGGAACAAGGATTGGTTGTAGTAGTCTAGGGCGGTTTGCTTGTCTCCCAACTGGGAGTAAACCAGACCAATATTGTTGAGGGTCACTGCTTCCCCTGCTAGGTCCCCCACTTGCCAGAATAAGCGCAAAGATTGGTTGTAGTAGTCCAGGCCCGTTTGCTGGTCTCCCAGGGCAGAGTAAATTCGACCCATTTGTAGCACGGTGGCTGCTTCACTTGCTGTATCGCCTGCGTCGCGATACTGTTGGCGTGCCGTATCCCACTTTTGCAAGGCTTGAAGTAACGATTCTACTGTCCCTTGTTGAAATAGTTGCAATCCTTCTTCGTAAAGCCGATCGCCCTCTGCACTCCCCTCTGCACTCCCCTCTACACTACTCCGATTCTGTGCCATAAAACTTTCTCCAATTCCGGTTAATCCTGATAACTTTTCCATCTCCTGGGCTGAACTCGCTGGGGCAACAGTTGCGCCGAGTAGTAGAGTTGCAGCTATAGCTAATCCTGGACGAAATAGAAGTAAAAACCATTGACGCACCATTGTTTTATTCCCTGATTTTTGAATTGTTTGGGCTATTGGTTGATCGTTAAAAGCCGAAATGGGAAGGCTGCGATCGCCTTTCCTGTTCCCTTGTCTTTGATAACTCGGCATCTAGGTCAACCGGCTGCTGTTGTCGAAGTGGATCACGGATAATATAAAAGCATTGTTGGTAGGTTAATGAATCCTCTAGGTTCCAATCCCCTCGGTAGGGAATTACTTGGTATTCATCGATGGATTTGACGAGGATTTTGTAGTCTCCGGGGGGGAAGGTGTAGCGGCCTATGGGTCCGATACCGGGGCAGGTTTCTGGGCCTTTTCCAAAGTAGGTTTCACAGTCAAAACAGGGTTCTATTTCTTCGATGCGGTCTTCCGGTCCACTGAAGACTAATTGCATTCGCGATGGGGAATCATTCTGGATTTGGAGGACGGTATAGCCGCTTTCGGTGGTGCCGCTGGCAGAGGGTTGGAGGATGGTTGCAGCCCCTTGTTCTTGGGCTTCTGCGATGAGGGTTTGGACTAATTTCTCTTTGATGTTGCGGGCGATTTCATGGTCAGGATAGGCTTTGAGAAATTGTTCGTAGAAAATGACGGCTTGGCTATATTTTCCTTCGGCTTGATTGCGATCGCCACAGTCTCGGTAGAATGCCGGTAGTTTTGCTCCAATTCCAGGGATGATTTCATGGCGTCGGAAGGATTCCAATTGTTGACAAAATTCCGGTTCTGTGAGTTGGTTGGGTGCGGTTTCACTGAATAGTTGAGCGGCGTTTTGATGGATGAGGGGCCGCAATTCTGTCGTCGGATGGTTGGAGAGGAGATTGTTATAAGTAATCAGGCTGGAAACCGATTTGCCGTTTTGTTTTTCGGTGATGGCTTGTTGATAGGTTTCGCATTCGGTTTTTCGGGTTTGGGCGCGCTGGGAGAGGTGATGGGCATCTACGGGACTCCAGCGATGAATGACGCCGTTAAAGTTTGCGATCGCTGTTGGACAATCCCCGGTTTTATAGGCTTCATACCCGCGTTTATAATCTTGTTTATTGAAGTGCGATCGCAGGAGCATTCCCCCACAAAATAAGCCGAACACAACTGCCATTAAATACCGCAGCCATAGTCCGGAATTGCCTGGGGGTTCGGGGGAGGATGGAGGATAATAGTAGATTTTGGGCATAGTAGAATTGGGATTAGAAGAACCACTGATTTCACTGATTTTCACGGAAAGGATTTGATGATTTCGGCATGGAGGGGTGGAATTCTGGGGGTTGTTTCGGAAAAGTTTGGGGTGGATTGGACTGGGTTGATTTATTCAATTGAATTAAGGATTTCGACACCATAACATAGGTTTAGAGTTGAGTTCTGTAAAATTTTATATTTTTTTAATGTTTGCAGAGAATTTTTGCGGAATTTAAGTGAGTTTAAGTGGGCTTTGAGTGAGAACAGGGTCTATTCTGGTGGTTTATTTATCGGAAAATTGTTGCTACGCTCAGAAAAGCTCCCGCCAACCTGGGTCAGGGGGGATTTGGAATTTGGCAATCTTTCTTGTAAAATTGGGGGAATCTAGTCTAGGTTTATACTGTTTCAAATTGTTCATAAAATTTTACCAGGTGTATTATGAAACGTCGTTATTTTCTACAGGGTGCAGGGGCGGCTTTAGGGGCTTTAGGGTGGAGTCAATTAGAGATTCAGCGGCAGGGGTTACGGTATGCTCAGGTTTTGGCTCAGGATACGCCGCGTAAGTTGGCTTTGTTGGTGGGAATTAATGACTACTCTCAGGCGCAGGTTAGCCCGTTACGGGGATGTATTACGGATGTTGAATTGCAGCGAGAATTGTTGATTCATCGGTTTGGATTTAATCCCCAGGATATTTTGATGGTGACGGATGATACGGCGATTAAACCGACTCGGGCGGGGTTGATTGAGGCGGTGGAATCTCATTTAATTGCTCAGGCAAAACCGGGGGATGTGGTGGTGTTCCATTTTTCGGGACATGGCGCACAGGTGATTAATCCTTATAATCCGTTGGGGAATCCTCGGGAACGGTTGAATAGTACATTTGTTCCGAGCGATCGCCAGATGTTAGTTCAGGAAGAACAGACAATGGTTTCTGATATTATGGGGGCGACTTTGTTCCTGTGGATGTCGGCAATTAATACGGAAAATATTACGGTACTTTTAGATAGTTGTCACTCCGGGGGTGGCAAGCGGGGAAATTTGACGATTCGGGCAATTCCTGGCGGTGGATATCCCAATTTGGAGGAACGGGAATATCATCAGCAGTGGGTGTCTAAATTGGGAATTTCACAGGAAAAGTTTGTGGAGGACCGGCAAAAGGGAGTAGCGAAAGGGGTGGTGATTGCTTCGGCAGCAGCGACGCAGTTGGCAGCAGATGCGGCGTTTGAGGGGTTCTTTGCTGGGGCGTTTACTTATGTTCTCACGCAGTATTTATGGCAGCAAACGGCCAGTAACACAGTGCAGACGGTGTTGGGGAATGTCTCACGGAGTACGATGCGGATTTCTTCGACTCGGCAAGTTCCGGAGATGGAGGTTAAATTGGGAAGCGGGAATGAATCGAAACCGACTTATTTTCTGCCGGTACAGTCAACTCCGGCAGAGGCGGTGATTACGGCAGTGAATGGCAGTCGCCTGGAACTGTGGTTAGGGGGGATTGACCCGCAGTCGTTGGCGGCGTTTAATAACAATGCGGTGTTTACGGTGGCGACGGAGGCAGATGCAGGGGGTTTGGTGCAAATTGAGTCACGGCAGGGGTTGGTGGCGCAGGGGAAGGCAGTCACACCTTCGGCAGGATTGCAACCCGGTGCGCTGTTGCAGGAACAGGCGCGGGCAATTCCCGAAAATCTCACGTTGCGGATTGGGGTGGATGAGTCGTTGGGGGGAGAGTTGGAGGCAGCAAAACAGGCAGTTGCGGCGGTGGAACGGATGGAAGCGTTGCCGTTGGGAGAAACCGAGGTGCATTATATTTTGGGACGGATGACGGAGGCGCTACATCAGGAGGTTCGGGAATCCGGGGTGGCGGAGGTTCCGGCAGTGGGGAGTTTGGGGTTATATGGTGCGGGTTTGGATTTGATTCCGGGTTCGTTTGGGGTGGTGGGAGAGTCGGTGGTTGCGGGGTGCGATCGCCTCAAAAGTAAGTTTCGGGCATTGTTGGCGGCGCGACTGGTAAAGCTGACTTTGAATGCGGAATCCTCTCGGTTGAATGTATCAATGGGGTTGAAAGTGTTGCAGGGGTCTCAGGCGCAGTTTGCGGCGAGTGCATTTACGACGCGAGGGGGGATGGGGAGAACGACTGAAGTCGTTACTACGAACGGGGGAGGAGAGGTTCCGAGGGTTTCGGTTGGGGTGGAGGTGCAGTGTGAGGTTACGAATGGGGAGAGTCGGGATTTATATGTGACTTTGTTGGTGATTACGACGACGGGGGAATTGGTGGTGGTTTTTCCGAATAGTTGGACGGCAGGGGTTGATGCAGCGTTGGTGAAGGCAGGGGAAACGCGGTTGATTCCGGATGGGAATCGGGACCCGTTTAAGTTGACGATTTCACCGCCTTTGGGGACGGCGGAAATTTTGGCGATCGCCAGTTTATCTCCCTTGCGGACTTCCCTGCAACAGTTACAACAAATTGCAGCAGCGCGAGGGACAAGGGAGGGGGTTCTAGGGTTGGAAGAGGAATCTGTTTTGGCGGTGGAAAATTTATGGGCTGATTTGAACCAAACCCGCAATATTACGGCTTCGTTTGACCCCCGTTCTCGGGTGGCTCAAACGGAACAAATGGCGGCTTTATCGATTACATTTCAGGTGGTTTAATATTGAGAAATTAAGGAAATTATTGGTCAATTTGGAAATAGACCAATCTGGAGAATGCATCAGGAATCAGCAGGACTCTGATTCGGGGGTGCCGTTGAGTTTGATGGGTGGGATTATTTTTTTATCTTTCTTGACAAAAAAACTTGCCGTGATATAATGAGAGATTATTAAATAGTGAATTTTTTCGGAAGACGCAACCCGTGCCAAGATTGGGGCTGAATGGGTTAAATTAGGGTGCGATCGCCTGCTTGATTGCTCCAATGGATTTTGTCCGAGATGCCTTGAAACTGGAAAGGGTCCCCGGTTGCAGTCGCCATTTTTTCTGGGTTCGGGTAATGACTATAGGGCTATAATATGAACAAATTCAGCATGATGCCGATCGCACTGGTGCTCTCATCGGTGTTGACTGCACCCGCCAGTTTTGCACAACCCATCGCCCCTGGTGCGGATGGGACAAATACTCAGGTGAACCCCGAGGGGAATCAGTTTAATATTACGGGCGGAACCCTGTCGGGCGATCAGACTAATTTATTCCATAGTTTTGAGCAATTTGGCCTAGATGCCGGTCAAGTTGCCAATTTTTTATCCTCTCCAGAAATTCAAAATATCCTCGGACGAGTCACAGGGGGAGATGCTTCGGTTATTAATGGACTCATTCAAATCACCGGGGGAAATTCTAATTTATTTTTAATGAATCCAGCAGGGATTTTATTCGGCCCCAATGCCTCCTTAAATGTCCCCGCTTCATTTACCGCCACCACCGCTACAGGAATTGGGTTCGGAAATGATTGGTTTCAGGCAGTTGGACAAAATAATTGGGGCAATTTAGTCGGAACACCCAGTCAATTTGCCTTTAATAGTTTCCAACCGGGAGTGATTGCGAATTTAGGGAATTTAACCCTATTACCGGGGCAGAATTTAACTCTATTGGGAGGAGTTGTACTCAATGCCGGAACCCTTTCTTCTCCCGGGGGAAATATTACCGTTGCAGCAGTTCCGGGCGAGAGTCGGGTGCGGATTTCGCAACAACATCATTTACTGAGTTTGGAAGTGACTCCCTCTCCTGGAAATTCTCTCACCTCCCAACTCACCCCCCTGAGTTTGCCGGAATTGCTAACCGGGAGTGGGGTGAGTCATGCCAATCAGGTGCAGGTGAATCCCGATGGGACAGTCGCCCTCACGGGGTCTCACTCTCAGGTTCCGGTGGAATCTGGGGATGCGGTTGCCTCCGGTAATATTAATGTAACGGGAGAATCGGGGGGGACAGTCCAGGTATTAGGCGATCGCGTTGCCGTTGTTGGGGCCAATATAGACGCTTCTGGGATGGATGGCGGGGGTACGGTTTTGGTCGGGGGTGAGTATCAGGGTCAAGGTCCAGTTCCCAATGCCTCAGATACTTTTGTGAGTCGGGATTCGATTATTTCTGCTGATGCCCTCTCCCAGGGAGATGGGGGCCGCGTGATTATTTGGGCCGATGATACCACGACATTCCGGGGGACAATCCATGCACGTGGAGGAATCGAGGCAACGGATGAACCCCAAAATGGCGGATTTGTAGAAGTATCGGGCAAGCAAAACCTAATTTTTCGGGGGTCGGTGGATCTCAGTGCGCCCAATGGCAGTTTAGGAACTTTGCTGCTTGACCCAGAAGATATCATCATTGTGAGTGCCACTGAGGCAGCGGATGATCCCCAGTTACTTGAGGGAAATCCCAATCCAGGAGACCCGGAAGGGGCGGTTTTTGCGGAGGATGGCGACCCAACAGCAACCTATACAATTTCGGAAGACTTTTTAGAAAACCTCCAGGGAGATGGCAATATTATCCTAGAGGCAACCAATGATATTATCATTGAGGCGTTGGATGATGCAGAACTCGGGTTTGAACCGGGAACGGGTGAGATTAGATTTGTGGCAGATGCCGATGGTAGTGGAACTGGCTCATTTTTGATGCAGACTCCCCAAAATTTTATCTGGACAGGAGGGAGACCGATTTCCATTTCCGGCGCAAGTATAGTGGTGGGGGAGATCGATACGGGAATCGGTTTCGGCCAGAATGACGGGGGTGCAATTACTTTAAATGCCACAAACGGCAGTATTGAGGCGGGGACACTCTACTCCGGGACGAATCTGGAGGCCGACGGACCCTCGGGTAATGGGGGGGCGGTTACGGTAACTGCGACAGGGGATATAACCGTAAACACAATCGACTCCAGTTCATTTTCTATAGACTCTGGGACCGGGAACGGAGGGCCAATTACGGTCATCAGTGACCTGGGAAATATATTAGTTCAAACCCTGGATTCTTCCACAACAGTACCGGCAGGTGTTCCCGGGAATAATGCGGGTAATGGTGGGGATATTCTGGTAGAGGCATTGAACGGGACTGTGGATACGTTCACCATTCTATCTAATGCTCAATCCTTGGATGGAACTGCGGGTACAGGCGGGAATGTGGTGGTAAATGCTGGGACGAGTTTAAGTATCGGCAACATTTTAGATTCTAGTAGTTCTGAACCCAACAATGGGGGGAATGTTGAGTTAACGGGAAATCAGATAGAGTTACCCCCAGAAGGGTCGCAACAGAGTAACAACGGGGGAATTTTACTGCTGCAACCGAGTACCCCGGATACCAATATTGCGATTACTGTCGGGGAAGATGTCCCCGATAGTTTAACTTTGACTCAGATTGAACTAGATGCCCTGAATTCGGGTTTTGATTCGATTACGATTGGACGGGCGGATGGAAGCGGGACCGTCACTCTGGATAGTTTTAACAACCCGATTGATGCGCCTTTGACGGTGCGATCGCCCAATGGCACTATTAATGTCAATAGTCCGCTTCAGGCAGATGGTACCGCTTCAATCACCCTACAAGGTGCAACCACTCTCAATTCTAATCTCACCACGGTGAACCAACCGATCGCCATTCAGGGAGATGTCACCTTGGGACTCAATCCCGTTACCCTCACATCAGGGGATGGGGCAATTACCCTTACAGGACTGGTGAATGGGAATCAATCCCTCACCTTAGATGCAGGAATTGGGAATATTAGTATCACCGGAGAAATGGGCGGGGTCATCCCCATTGCGGATTTGACCGTGAATAGTACCGGGATTACTACCTTTGGCGGGGCAATCAATGCGGCGAGTCTGACGACGGATGCCGGGGGAACGACCCAACTCAATGGCGATGTTACCACGACTGGGGAAGTCGGACAAGTCTATGGAAACAATGTCACGAGTTCCGTCAACCTCACCTTAACTGGGGATGAACTCAGTTTCGGTGGAACCGTCACCGGAACTGGATTACTCACCTTGCAACCCGTTAACGTCAATACTCCAGTTGCCCTAGGCAATGCTACCGAAAGCGGCGTGGGGACATTAGATCTGACTGCTGCCGATTTAGCTGCATTTCAGGGATTCACTGCCCTGACTGTGGGGAGAGTGGATGGCAACGGGGCGATTTCGGGTACTAATTTATCCTTAACCGTTCCCACCACCCTTCAATCAGGAAATGGCAGCATTACCTTAGCGGGGGCAAATGGCGCACAACCTCTGACGGTGACTTCCACTACGGGAACCGTTGCTTTATCTGGGGAAGTGGGAGATATTACACCGTTATCGTCCTTATCGGTGAATACGGGAGGGATTGCTACCCTGGGAAATGCGATTACCACCAATGGTTCGGATGGAGTGGCGATCGCCGGAACTGGAGGGATTAACTTAACTGGACCCGTCACCCTTAATAGTAGTACCGGCGATGGGACAATCGCCTTAACTGGGGCAGTCAATGGCAATTTTCCCCTAACTGTGACTTCCGGAAATGGGACTGTTACTCTACCGGCGATCGGTGAGATTACCCCCGTCTCCTCCCTCACGGTGAATAGTACCAACACCGCCCAACTCACCGGGAATATTACCACCCAGGGAATCAATGGTGTAAGTGTGAATGCACCGATTACCCTGGCATCTCCCGTCACCCTTGATACAACGATTAGCAATGGTCCGATTAACTTCACCGGGACAGTGGATGGTACTTTTCCCCTGACTTTGACAGCAGGAACCGGAAATGTACAATTAACTGAAACCCTCGGAGGTATTTCTCCCTTAACTCAACTGACGATCGCCGGGGGAATCCTGGAAACCGCTGATTTAAACATTGGTAGCGGTGGAATCAATCTCACCGGCACTAACATTGCCCTGAATACTATCAACACCACGGACGGAGGAACCCTAGCAATTAACAATAGCGGAACCCTCAACCTCGCTGGATTAGTAAATCTTGCCGGGTTATTTTCCCAAACCGGAACCGGACCCGTAATTTTGGGAAATAATCTCACCACTACAAACCAAAATATCAGTTTTAATAGCCCCGTTAGCTTAACGGGCAACCCAGAAATCTCCGCTGGAACCGGCAGTCTCTCCTTTAATAATACCCTCAATGCCGGGACCGGCAATTTAAGTTTAACCGCCAATGAAATGGAGTTTGGGGGTGCAATTAGTGGGACAGGATTCGCATTGTTATCCCCCGGTTCTAGCGATCGCAATATTCAAATTGGCGGAACCCTTAGCAATAATGCCCTCAACCTTTCCCTCGCCGAACTCAATCTCTTTCAACCGGGATTTACCCAAATTACCATCGGGCGGATTGATAGTACCGGGTTAATTGCGATCGCCCCTCTCACCCTTTCTAACCAGTCCTTTTTCTTCCAAAGCGGCAACGGAATTATCTCCTTGTTAGGACTGTTACGCGGCAGTCTGGGCACTGATTTTACCTTCTTTGCCAACGAGATTGAACTCCGGAATGGAATTGAAACCGACGGGACCGATATTGTTCTTGATGGCAATGTGACACTCGCTGCCGATGTCACCCTAAATACAGGTCCCGGTGATGGTACAATCACCTTTGAACGCACCGTGAACGGACCTCACCAACTCACCCTCCAGGCAGGGACTGGGGATGTGGAATGGTTAGGGGGAGTCGGAGGAACTGAACCCTTGGCGGGGACAACTGCCAGGGGGAATACAATCCAGTTATCCTCGGAACTTCGTACCCTTGGGGATATTATCCTGAATAATGACTTACGCCTGATTGATAATACAGCGATCGCCTCCGAAACTGGGGATATCCAGTTTAATGGATTCATAGATAGTCTCACCTCCCCCATTAATTTGACCCTAAGTGCAGGAGGCGCTATCACCCTGAATCAAGCAGTTGGTTCTCAAATTCCCCTGGCACAATTCCAAGTCAGCAATGCCACATCGGTTACGGCAACTGCCCCGATTAATGCCAATACCGTGGGGATTTCCGCCGATCGGATTCAACTGACTGGGGACATTACCACAACGGGAGGGAATGTCACAGTTACCGCTAATAATCAGCTAACTGTGGGAAATATTACCACATCTGGCGGTGCAATTCGGGTGATTAATAATACTGAGGATACCAATGCCGGGAACCTGAATAGTTCTAATCCCAATGGCACCGGAGGGTCACTCGCCATTGAAGCGCCCAATGGCGCCACCTTCGCCGGAGACTTGATTTCCACCGGAGAAACCGGGGGGAATATCCGCGTCATTGCCCGCGATCGCATCTCTGTGGGTAACATTGACTCCTCCGGCAGTATCGGCAGTGGCGGGAATGTCTTTATTGACCCAGAAAATGATACAGAAGTGGGATATATCAACGCCCAAGGCGGGAATTCCGGGAGTGGGGGTGATATCTTTATCCAAACTGGACAGTTTTTCCGGGCGATGAATACCTTTAGCGATCGCAACGGAGAAACCGCCAGTATCTCCTCGGCAGGGGGACAAGGCGGCGGTTCGATTTCCCTCACTCATGGGGGAGGGGACCTGGAAATTCCCTTGGTAATTGGGGATAATAGTAGCAACGGAACTGCTGGGGTGATTACCACCGGCAGCGAGACTCTCACCTTGGGAGAATCCTTCCTCGGTCCCGTCACCCGGGGAAATATTGCCGTGATCACCGGGGAAGTGATACCGCCAGAAGAAGAACCCATCGAAGAACCCATCGAAGAACCCATCGAAGAACCCATCGAAGAACCCATCGAAGAACCCATCGAAGAACCCATCGAAGAACCCGAAGAACCCATTTCAACCCCGAGGATTACACCGGGACCCACCGATATACAACCCTTGCCATCGCCAACCCCAGCAACAACGGAAACAGCATTGGAAACCCCAGCAGTAGGGGAACCCACCGCAGAAGTTTCCCCAGCAGAGGTATCCCCAGAGGAACCCTCTCTCCCGGTTGCCGTTGAATCGCCGGTTGTGGAAGAAACAAACGCGGTGATTGACCCCACCATTGAACCTCCGGCGATCGCCCCGGCAAACATTGAGACAACTCCGATCGCCTCTGAGGAGATTGTACCCCCTACCCCAGAAGTAGAACCGACCCTGACAACCCCGGAACCTGTCCCGCCGCTGTTAGCAGAAACCCCCCTGCAACCGACCCCAGAACCCCCCGTGTTACTGATTCAACAAGGAATTACTGAAACCGTGCGATCGGCGATCGAACAGAATTCTAGCGGCGGAAATCAAGGACCTCCTTTGGTTAACTTGCGGCAATCCGTTGTCCAAAACATTGATACCGGCATGGCGGTAATTGAACAAGTCTTTACTGACAGTTTTAGTCAGCATAATGGGATTTCACCGGGACCAATGGTTTCCTTAACCCAAGCGCAAACCTTGATGGGGAATATTGAAGCCGAAACCGGCGTCAAACCTGCCTTAATTTATGTGCGATTTGTCCCCATCAACTTAGAGGGCGATCGGGACCAGGACCAACTGGAAATCCTGATTGTCACCCGAGAGGTACAACCCATTCCCAAACGAATTCCTAACACCAGTCGCGCCGAAGTTATCAAAGCTGCCAATGCTTTTCGGGGAGAAATTACCGCCACCGGAATTCGCCGCAACCGCTATTTGCAAAACGCCAAACAGCTTTATAACTGGATAATTTCCCCCATTGAAGAAGAGTTAAAAGACCAAAATATTCAAAATTTAGCCTTTATCATGGATAGCGGATTGCGAACGCTTCCCCTAGCGGCCCTTCATGATGGCAATCAATTCCTCGTGGAAAAATATAGCGTGGGACTGATGCCTTCTTTGAGTTTAACCGATACCCGATATGCGGATATTAAAACTCGGGAAGTCTTAGCAATGGGGGCCTCTGAATTTACTGAATTAGACCCATTACCAGCAGTTCCCATAGAAGTAGAAACAATTACCACAAAAGTCCGAAAAGGGCAAGGGTTTATCAATGAATTGTTCACGTTAGAAAACCTGAAACAAGAACGAAGGGAACATCAATATTCCATCGTTCACTTAGCCACTCATGGAGAATTTCAACCGGGACAACTCAGCAATTCTTATATTCAACTCTGGGACCGGAAGCTAAAAATGGATGAAATTCGACAACTGGGGTTTAACGACCCCCCGTTAGAATTACTCGTCCTCTCTGCCTGTCGAACTGCGGTGGGGGATGAACAAGCGGAATTAGGGTTTGCCGGGTTAGCAGTCCAAGCAGGCGCTAAAACTGCCCTAGCGAGTTTATGGTATGTTTCTGATGAAGGAACCTTTGGATTAATGAGTGAATTTTATCACCAGTTAAGTCAGGCCCCCATCAAAGCAGAAGCCCTCCGGCAAACCCAAATTGCCATGATTCAAGGCAATGTTCGGGTAGAGAATGGTATCCTCTATACTGCTAATCAAGAAATCCCCTTACCCGAGGCGATCGGGCATCTCTCTCAATCGGATTTAACCCATCCCTATTATTGGTCCGCCTTCACCCTAATCGGCAGTCCGTGGTAAGTCAGCTTATCGGAAGTTCAACGTAACGACTTCAGTCGTTTCTTCATGTTCAACGTCCCGACTTCAGTCGTTTCTTCCTGTTCAACGTCCCGACTTCAGTCGTTTCTTCATGTTCAACGTCCCGACTTCAGTCGTTTCTTCATGTTCAACGTCCCGACTTCAGTCGTTTCTTCCTGTTCAACGTCCCGACTTCAGTCGTTTCTTTTGCAATCTCTCTGGGAGTTCAAACTCCCGCTGATTTCTGAAATTGGGTTATCGGACCTCGGAAACGACTGAAGTCGTTACTACAAACTGGGGAGAAGGATTGAAATTGGGTTATGGGACACGGAAACGACTGAAGTCGGGACGTTGAACCGGGGAGAGGGTATTTCATTTCAATTTCATAATTTTATGGCAGACTAAACAATGATGAACTTTTCAACGGAATTTTTATGACTGAGAAAATTTTATCATAAAAAAAATAAATGTATCAAATCCCCTAATCAGGGCTAAAATACAACCTAATTTTCCGGATCTTAGTTTACACTATACCCCAGATTCTCTTACACACAAACAGGATAAAGAGTCATGAATCGGTTGGTTATTGCCGCTGCGATCGCCTCTAGTTTATTGGTCATTCCCGGTTGTTACACCCCCACCTCCGAGGCATCGTTAAATGAATCCTCCGAGGTAGAAGGGATGGAATCTAATCACGCTGAAGCGATGATGGGAGATGGACATCATCAGCATCATCAGCAGCATCACCCGGATTCTCATTCAGAACATTCTGGGGAGGGTCACGGGGAACCGCAGAATGCCACACTCGCCAAACTCTCGGTTCCCTCGGCGATCGCTGCCAATCAACCCGTTGCTTTAGGGATTGAGATTCAAGATAGTAGTGGAAATCCAGTCTCTGAATTTGATATTGTCCATGAAAAACCGATGCACTTGATTGTGGTGAGTGATGATTTGCAGTTCTTCTCTCATCTCCATCCGACTCAGAATGAAGCGGGACAATTTCAAGTGGAAAATATTTTTCCCAGTGGGGGAAATTATACCCTATTTGCCGATTACAAACCGACGGGCGATACACAACGAGTTTCCACGTTAAAAACGACGGTAGCGGGGAACCCATCCCTGCCAGGAGAGATGACGTTAACGCGATCGCAAACTCTGGGGAATACCGAGGTGGGATTGATGCTACCCTCAGAGGAAATTTCCGCCGGTGAACCCCTTACCATTGCTTTCCATTTAGAAGATACTCAGACTCAAACCCCGGTTACAGATTTGCAGCCTTATTTAGGAGAATTGGGTCATTTAGTGATTGTTAAACAATCGGATTCCCCTACAGAAGCAGACTATATTCATGCTCATCCGATGCCCAATCAGAATCCGGGACATATTGAATTTATGACCCAGTTTCCAGAACCCGGAAATTATAAAATGTGGGGAGAATTTAACCGCAATGGCGAAATGATTGCCGCCGAGTTTTGGGTGACGGTTCAGTAAATTAGCTTGAGTTTACCCCCTAAAATCAGGGACAAGGCAGTGCCTTGTCCCTGATTTTTTTTATCTCATCGTCGGGGGAACCCAATCGCTATAGTCTGCTAGATGTCCCCAATAGGAAAGATAGCCGGTAATCGCCCATATCAGTCCAGCTATAGCCATAGCAACTGCCCCCACAGTTCGCAGCGTAGGGCTATTTCTCAGATAGAGAGATGGAGTGGCTAAAACCCCGCCTAATCCCGAAATAATAAAGCCAATTCCGGACATTAAAGGCCGCCTAGTCATGTCTAAATTAATGATTCGTACCCCGACCACAATCGAGGCTAAACCGGCAAAAAAGGCGTAAATCGTGACGGTAATCAAATCCCAATCCGCAGCGAGGGCGACGGCTGCGCCCATAAAAACAATTCCAAACAAGACGGACATTTCCCCAAAGGCTACATTAAAACTGCCTCGAATCGGCCAAGTCCAAATCATGTGTAACCCGGTAACCAATGCCACTGCACCTGTCATTCCAAAACCCGGAATCCAGCGTTTTTGTCGGATATTATCTAATCCATCATAAATATAGTAAGCCAGCAAAAAATGACCGGCTACTAAGTTAATTAGCATTAAGCTAATGTAATTAATCATGGCTGACCCTCTCTGATTTGTATTTAGAGTGGCAAGGTTTGATTGTACCCTAATATGGGGAATCGGGGTCAGGGAGGGTTCAGAAGCCGCAGAACAACTGATTTTTCAGGATAACTGACTCTTGCTACCAATGGGGATGGCGCAACCATGCCTGGATTTTTTGGGGCCACAACTTGGGACTTTCGGGCGATCGATACCCGGTTTGAATCATGGATTGCCACAGGCGGATTCCTCCCACTTTTGCACTCAACAGCATATGGAATACGAGGGCTAATCCTATCAAGATCCATGCGGTCAAATGCAGGAAATACGCTGGGTGATTCATCTGTCCCTGGGGTAGCCAGTTTTCATCCAGAAATTTTCCAGAAACTACCGCTAATCCCGCTGCTAATAAGATGACGGTATTGGCAATCCTATGTAAGGCATACCACCAACTTGGTTTACCGACATTGCGGAGTTTTGAAAGAGAATTTTTGGCCGCCAAACGGTGTCGTCCAACTCGCAGACTGTAAATGGCAAAGCCAATCAAAACAAAGAATAATAAAAAGCCAAATGTGCCATGAATATCAATCAGGTTTCGGTTCGCTGCGGATAGACCTAGGCCACCCCAGCGCCCATCCCAGCTATCATAAACTAAAAAGCCCGTAATGAAAGCCCCCAAAACTAAAATGGCATTCACACCATGCAATAATCGCAGCAGAAAAGGTTGATAAGGAATGGATCGCATAGACTACTTTAATTTTTGTCAAGGGATTCCCCAATTTTACAACGGGAGGTCTGATTCAGAGAAAAAAATAGGGTCACCCCGGCGCTTAAAGTCTAGGACGCACCTTGGAGTTACCTCGCCTATATCCGGGAGACTCGGGAAGATTCAAATATGATTAAATAATGAAAAATGTTCCTAAATTCTTGGAAAAATCTGGGTAAACAAGTGAAAAAATTGGTTTTCAATTACAGAAATTTTTCATTTTTGTTTCATTATATTGATGCTTGCCAAACTGACTTGAAAATGATAGGCTGAAATCACTACCGGAAGAGAGAGGTTAGCCAAGACAGTGACCTATATTACAACTTTATTGATATCTTTAGGCTTGGCAATGGATGCTTTTGCCGTGGCGATCGGCAGTGGAATTGCTTTGAAAAAAGTCAAGCTGCATGATGCCCTTTTAGTGGCGACATTTTTCGGGGGATTCCAGTTATTTATGCCCTTACTGGGTTGGATGGCTGGATTAGGCATTCGAGAATCCATTTCCAGTGTGGATCATTGGATTGCATTTGTACTGCTGGGATTTATCGGCGGTAAAATGATTCATGAATCTATCTATGAAGAGGAGGGAGTGGAGGAAGCAAAGCCATCAAATCCCCGCAATATATATATTTTATTAGGATTAGCCGTTGCCACGAGTATTGATGCGTTAGCGGTGGGATTGAGTGTTTCTCTGTTGCAAACTTCCATTGTCGAGTTAGCGGTGGTGATTGGGATTGTCACCTTTGCTTTATCCTTTGCTGGAGTATATCTCGGGAATCGCGTGGGTAACTTTTTTGAAAAGCAAGTAACGATTCTAGGCGGCGTGATTTTAATTGGAATTGGCGTGAAAATCTTACTAGAACATTTACTCGTTGCGGGTTAGCCGATCGCCTCCCCTCCTATCCCCCATTTCTTGTATGCTAGAAACAATGATATGGAGGATGAAGCTAATGGACCCGATACTTTCTCGCATGGAGGGAGTGCAATCCCCGATTATTCCACAGATTGGGGAACTGATTCGCGCTTATCCCGGTACGCTTTCTTTGGGACAAGGGGTGGTGTATTATCCCCCACCGCCTGCCGCCTTTGAACGCATAACCGAATGTTTGGCGGATCCCAATAATCATAAGTATCAAGCAGTGGAAGGCATTCCGGCATTACAAGAGGCGATCGCCACTAAACTGCAATCGGAAAACCGCATTCCCATCAACGATGAGTGCAAAATTGTCGTCACTGCCGGGGGAAATATGGCGTTTATGAATGCCATTCTGGCGATTACTTCCCCCGGGGATGAAATTATTATCCAAACGCCTTATTATTTCAATCATGAAATGGCGATCGCCATCGCTGGATGTCAGGCGGTTTGTGTGGCAACCGATGAAAACTATCAACTCCGTGTTGATGCGATCGCCTCCGCCATTACGGACAAAACCCGGGCAATTGTCACCATTTCTCCGAACAATCCCACAGGTGTAGTTTATTCCGAAACTGCCTTACGCCAAATCAATCAACTCTGTGGCGATCGCGGCCTTTATCATATCACTGATGAAGCCTACGAATATTTTACCTACGATGGCGCAACCCATTTTTCACCGGGTTCTATCCCCGATAGCCATTCCCACACTATTTCTTTATTTAGTCTCTCCAAAGCTTATGGATTTGCTGGATGGCGAATTGGCTATATGGTCATTCCTAAACCACTCCTAACAGCCGTTAAAAAGATTCAAGATACTATCTTGATTTGTCCCACAGTGATGTCTCAATATGTGGCATTAGGCGCATTAGAAGTGGGCAGAGACTATTGCTTAAAACATCTTCCTATCATCGCAGAAATGCGCGACTTATGCCTGAAACGCTTTTCAGATTTGCCCGAATATTGTACGGTCCCAGAAGCTAAAGGGGGTTTTTACTTTTTCGTCAAACTGGAAAGCAAACTCTCCCCAATGGATGCCGCTAAACTGCTGATTGAAAAATTTAGAATTGCCACGATCCCCGGTACGACCTTTGGGATTGAAAGCGGGTGTTTTCTGCGGGTTTCTTATGCCGGATTGGACCGCGAAACTGCACTCAGAGGGATTAATCGCTTGTTTCGCGGATTAGGGACCATGTACAAAACTCCGAATTCCCGTATGTAAAAATAGGAGAGTCTCATTCAGAATTCTCCTACCCGTGAAAATTATGGCTGATCCATCGAATACTTCAAACTTAACCCCTCCCCTGAAAGTTTTTTCGGTGGATGCCTTAGCAGTTCGTCTGTTTGCTACTGCCGCAGAGATGGCATGGGATGCTGCGGTTGCCGCCAGTGACTTCTTAGAGAAGGCGATCGCCCAACGGGGGGAGGCGAGGGTACTCCTGGCAACAGGGAATTCCCAAATTGAATTTCTGGAGGCAGCGATCGCCTTAAATCGGGTGGATTGGTCCCGGGTTGTCTTCTTTCATTTAGATGAATATCTGGGAATTACAGCGAATCATCCGGCTAGTTTTCGGACCTACTTACGCGATCGCGTGGAAAATCAGGTCCATCCTGCCGCCTTTCATTACATCAACGGAGATGCGATCGAACCCCTGAAAGAATGCGATCGCTATAGCCAATTATTGTTAGAAAAACCCATTGATTTATGCTGCTTAGGCGTGGGAGAAAATGGTCACTTAGCCTTTAATGAACCGGGGATTGCGGATTTTAACGACCCCTATCCCATTAAACTGGTGAAATTAGCCCGCGCCACCCATCAACAACTGGTGAATCAAGGACAATTTCCCGCCCTAGAATCGGTGCCCAAATATGCCTTTACCCTGACCATTCCCCAACTTTGTGCCGCAAAAAAAATCATCTGCCTTGCCCCTTCCCGGCGCAAAACCCAGATTGTCCAGCAGATGTTATCCCATCCGATTACACCGGAAATTCCTGCTACCATTTTGCGACGGCAATCTCACGCTACCTTATTTTTAGACCGAGATTCTGCTGGGGAATTTTAACCCAATATCATTGGTCATTGGTCATTGGTCATTGGTCATTGGTCATTGGTCATTGGTCATTGGTCATTGGTCATTGGTCATTG
>NZ_JAMXOT010000306.1 GCF_024220515.1 Oscillatoria sp. HE19RPO | reverse complement strand
GTAAAACAAAAAACCAGGTTAATCACCCCATCTAATCCCACTTCCCAACATCGAAAAACCCATTTCCAATCTCCCTGTAGCCGCGATTCGAGAATCGCCAGTAAAACAAAAAACCAGGTTAATCACCCCATCTAATCCCAATTCCCAACATCGAAAAACCCATTTCCAATCTCCCTGTAGCCGCGATTCGAGAATCGCCAGTAAAACAAAAAACGGGTTTCTCACCCCATTTAATCCGGAATTCGGTTGTAAAATGTCTATAAAAACCCGCACCCTAAAGGGTGGGGCTACACAGACGAAGCCCGCCTGCGCGGGCTAATCCATAAAATCGACTTGTTACAACTGAATTTGGTATAATCCCAATTCCCAACCTTGAAAAACCCCCAATTTCTAATCTCCCTGTAGCCGCGATTCGCGAATCGCCTGTGAACCAGAAACCGGGTTTCTCACCCCATCTAATACTAATTTCCAACATCTGATTAAGAAACCCGGTTTCTACCCCTTGAAATTGGACTATATAGCGACCCTAAATGAATTTGACATAAAGATAGCGAGCAAGATGCAAAGCCTACGGCATAGCTGGTGCTTACCGCACTCCAAGACTTTCAGCCTTGGATCCATTGTCAAACTGATTTAGACTAGCTATAAAACAATCACTTCCACTCCACCATCCCTCTATAAAAAGTCCATTTTCCTCTCTTAGCCCGCGCAGGCACCGCTTCGTCCGTATAGCCCCAGGCTTGACGCTGCGGGGTTTTCACAAACCTCTAATTGAATAATCGCTGATTCAGGTACAAGTTCCTCCACATAATCGGAATGGGTGGTAATAATAAATTGATTATTTTTCCCCAACTTCGGTAAAGCCCTCAAAAATGCCTGTTGCATCGGTGGATGTAAATGTAACTCCAGTTCATCGATTAAAATCACTGAATTATGAATATTCCAACTGGCAAAGTCCATGAGAATCGGAAAAATTGCCCGTTCCCCTCCGGACATTTCCGAAATTTCATATTGGTTTTTACCATCAAATAGATAAAACCAAGGTTCACTAAACAATTCATTAATGTCCTGTCGGGGAACGGGACCCTGAAAACTTCGCCCGGGGAAAACTGTTTGGTAGGCGGTTTCTATTTCTGCATAGAGGTCTTTTTGTCCGGGACGAAGTTGGGGGATTTTTCCTGTGGTTAAATCTTGATGAAACTGTCGCCACTTGGATAATCGGTCCCGTAAGAGGTCATCGGTGATTTCCAGTTGATTTTGAAGGTTTTCTGGGGTTAAAGTAGTGGAAGTTCGCTCCTCGGTGTACCAGAGAATCGTACCGACTCGCTCAAACACCTGGAACCCTTCAGCGCGGAGTAATGGCTTGGCATAGTCTCGTCCTCTAAATTGGCATAATTCAGCGGCACTCTGGGCTTGAACGCGCTGATTTTGCCATTTTAAATTGACAATTTCTTCCTGTGCCGGAGGTGGCAAATCTCGTCCCTGTTCTGACAATTTTTGGTGAAATTCCTGAACGGCTTTCAGTTCCAATGGGGAAAATTCTACCCCTAGGTTTACCTCCGGTGTCAATTGTCCCCAGTTCCCTAACAGTTCAGGATTAAATCCGGACCAGTCTAAGTCCTGAAGTTTCTGCAATCGTCCCGTAGCGACTCCTAGGGTGGCAGCAATTGCCTGTAATAAACTGGTTTTTCCAGCCCCATTCATGCCGATTAACACCATCAAATCTCGGGCAAATCCAGTTTCGGAATCGGTGAAATCCAATCTAAGATGGGGGAATTTTTTAAAAGATTTGACTTCAAGGGATTGTATTTTCATGTTATAGGGGCTTCCTCGTAACGTGGCTTTTATCCTCGTGAGGGGGCTGTACTCCGCGTCACGAGAAAGACCCCACCCCAAGACATCGAAGAGGGGG
The DNA here is from genome assembly GCF_024220515.1 of Oscillatoria sp. HE19RPO. GTDB lineage: Bacteria > Cyanobacteriota > Cyanobacteriia > Cyanobacteriales > Laspinemataceae > Laspinema. The sequence continues at coordinate 2,657 of NZ_JAMXOT010000306.1, read as the reverse complement.
GAGAACTGTTCGTGATTGAGATGCTCCCTATTCATTCTGATTCATACAGCTCCTCTAAAATCGTTTGAATTTGCTCCGTTGTCATATCTTCTTGCTCAGATTTGCTATAAATCGTCAACAACAAAATACGGGTTTCTGATTCCAGCAAATAAATAATGCGATCGCCGCCACTTTTTCCTTTCTGGATATTACTATTTTTGGCTCTAACCTTGTAAACATAAAAGTTTTCGCCAAAACCAGAAAGGCGATCGCCTAATTGAGAGCCTTGTTGTAATGCCTCAATGACTACCTGAGTATCAGAACGAATATTGCGATATTTCTTAGCTAGTTTTTTGAGGTTATTGCGATATTCAGGCGTTAAATCAATGTTAACGAATTCAGGATTATTCGGCATCAATTCCCTCCCACATTTGTTCTAAGGGAATTCGTCTTCCGGCTTTAGCATCTTGCAAAGCTCGGATTAAACTAGCTTTAATTTCCTCGGCGGGAGTATCATCCGGATCCAAGTCATCTTCATCGGATATCAAGAGAATCACTTTGACTCGGCTCTCGGATTTAATGTCTAAAGGTTCATCTAATAAAAGTTGGCCCTTATCATCGATTTTGCCCATGACTTCAACTGCTTTCATTGCTTGACCTCAAATTGTGTGTTAGGCTGTCACTCAAACCGCTTTTTTATAGGTTCATGGGTTCAGTTTAGCAAATTTATCCTTTTTTTCCTCGTGAGGGGGCTTCAGTCGCGTCACGCGCTATTGGCGGCTTAAGCGCCTGGACCTCTGATGAAGCATAGGTACAATAAACCTAGCCCTGTCAAGGTGTGTAGATTGTAGGGGCGCAATGCTTGCGCCCTCCGGTGGGCTTCGAGCATTGCGCCCCTACAAGAAATAACGATTTTTCGTCATTAAATTTACGCCCTCCGGAGGGCGCAAGCATTGCGCCCCTACAAGAAATAACGATTTTTCGTCATTAAATTTACCACCTTGACAGGGCTAGTACAATAGACCGCGATTAGCCCTTGCTTGGCTACTGGAGGCAGAGCCTCCAGAGTGCGTGACGCGGCAGAAGCCCCCTCAAGAGAACACCCAGTTTATAACCCTTAAAATTGGACCAGAAACCGGGTTTCTCACCCCATTTAATGAGACTTGCCAACATCTGGTTAAGAAACCCGGTTTCTAACCCTTGAAATTGGACCACTATCGGTAACTCCGGGTGGGACTGATGGGTTTACAAATATTCTTCATCTACGCAAATCTCTTCCGGGGGAATTTCAACTATTTTTCCATCCTGCCAGACTACAATCGGACGCCCCAATTGTTTGTGACGCAAAAAGGCACGATTGGCGGCAACTTTTAAAGCGCGATCGATGAGAGTTCTCTCCTCAAAGATTTCAGAGATGGATTTTGACGGTTGTTCGTTCATCGGTTAAATTCTCCTGTAATCCTCTCCCAGGTTTTAGCATCATGAATAGTTTCCTGAATATCCCGGATGCCACTGGCGATAATTCTAGCACCGGCAGGATTGGAATTGTCATAAAACGGTCAAGTAATCTTCACTACTCATAGATTATCTGTAGATTGCAAAAGTTGAATCTGCTCTTGCAACGTTATCCACATTTGATAAAAAGCGTTCCATTCCACAAAGTCAATTTCATCTCCTAATTCTCCCGCGTGGAATCGTTGAGAGAATTCAGCCGATGACATTTGATACTGTTGTTCAAAAATTTGTATTTCGGCTTCGAGTTCCTGATTTTTTTGCCGAGACTCCGCCAACTCTTGGCTGATAATCTTGTCTAATGTCTGGTTGATGACATCATTAGATTTCCATTGCTGATAAAGGGTTTCTAAAATTTTCAATTTGGCGAGAACTTGAGAGGGGATTGACATAGTTGTATGGTCCGATAAAAGTTTATAAAATGAGAACCCAGTTGCTTGAGCCAATCTGGGAAAAAATTCCCCAATTATCGCCCCAACCAGGTTTCTGGCCCTCGCCCCTATTTTACTACAGCCCTAAACTTCTTGATTCCACTCTTTTTCAATCCGTTCTAAATCCTTTGCTGCACCTAATTGTTGAAAGATTTGATAGGATTTTTGGTAATGCTGCTGGGCAATTTCTTCATTTCCGCGTTTGCGCCAGAGTTGCGCGAGGCGATAATTAGTTTCCGCAATATGCCAAGTCATTCCTAATTCTTCCATCTGTGCCAATGCTTCGGTTAAATATTGTTCAGCCGCATCGAGATTACCTTTACCAAGTTCGTTTTCTCCCAGACTACCCCAATTTGCTGCTATCCCCGAGCGATCGCCCAATTCGGTTTCAATTTCCAAACATTGCCGATACAGACGCTCCGCCTCATCCCAGTTGCCGCGATTTCGCTGGATATCTCCCAAGAGTCCCCAAGAGGATGCCATCCCCGAGCGATCGCCCAATTCGGTTCTCAAAGCCAAAGATTGCTGAAACAGACGCTCCGCCTCATCCCAGTTGCCCCGTTTTCGCTGGATATCTCCCAACAGTCCCCAAGAGGTTGCCATCCCCGACTTATCGCCCAATGAGGTTTCAATTGCCAGACATTGCTGATACAGACGCTCCGCCTCATCCCAGTTGCCGCGATTTCGCTGGATATCTCCCAACTGTCCCGTAGATGTTGCCATCCCCGACTTATC
>NZ_JAMXOT010000019.1 GCF_024220515.1 Oscillatoria sp. HE19RPO | reverse complement strand
ACTCCAAAAAATAAAATACCCAAAAACCCACACCCTCAAGGGTGGAGGCTCACAGGACGAAGCGGTGCCTGCGCGGGCTAAGAACGTCTTTTTAGTTCCTTAAGCATCGCATTTGGGTGATTTATTTGTTGCAATACCCTAATCGGGAAAAAATCAATCGGGGAGCATATAAAAAGGGATAAGGCAGGACCTTCCTTTTGGGTAATCATTAAAGTACGATCTCTTGTATTGCTCCAAAAGTATAGCAGTCCTAAATCGGTTATAAAATAGAGCCAGAATTACAGTTCCTGTAGTGCGAGCATTTTGCTCACTTGAATTCTTCAAACTGATTTAGGATTGCTATAGAATGAAAATTAGGTAAATTGAATTACATGGTAGTTATTAGCATTATAAACTCCTGAGCTACTAGCTGGGTAGAATCCCTTTCTAACAGGTGATCCTGTCGGTGCATTTTGCTCCCACATATAAAAGCCTCGCACTCCATTTTGAGTGCCATAACCTGCAAAAATCCCTGTATGTTGAACATATTTACCATTAACTAAATTGTCGTAGCTACCATTGGGACCAAGAAAGGTCGCTATAGCTGTACCATTTGGGATGTTGCTACTCATCACATTCGTACCTCGTCTCCATCTCGTTGTTGAACCTGTTTGTCCTGTCACATAGGCAACTAAATCCCAACATTGAGCGCCATAGTAGCGATCTACATCGAAATACTGGCCCGTTAAACTACCATTAAGAAGTTGTGACAATCGAGTGTTGCCGGATGGTGGCGGTGTGGGAGTTCCAGCAACTCCCGACAACGAAGCAAAAACATCAGTAGCCCCAAAGCCAATAATATCCGCCTTGCGATCGCCGTTGATATCACCCAATAAACGGGGATAGTTATTATTATCCGTCCAACCGCCTACATTTTTGGTGAAGGCATTAGTTGAACTTGGTTTATAAGCAATGGGAGTCCGGAAAGTTCCATCGCTATTAGCAAGGGAAACAAACACATCACTGGCTCCAAAACCTACGATATCAGCCCTGTTATCTCCGTTAACATCCCGCAATAGACGGGGATAGTTATTGTTATCGGTCCAGCCCCCTCGATTCTTGGTCAATCCCGGGGAAGATGCAACCGGAGCCCGGAAAGTACCATTACCATTGCTTAACGAGACAAACACATCACTAATACCAAATCCTACAATATCTGCCCTACCATCTCCATTAACATCGGCTAATAAACGGGGGTAATTGTTATTATCACTCCAACCGCCTACATTTTTAGTAAAGCCATTAGTTGAACTAGGTTTTGATCTGACTGGAGTTCCGAAAGTGCCATTACTGTTTCCAAAAGAAACAAAAACATCACTCGTACCAAACCCTACAATATCAGCCCTGCCGTCTCCGTTGACATCACCCACTAGGCGGGGATAGTTATTATTATCGCTCCAGCCCCCTCGATTTTTGGTCAATCCCGGGGAAGATGCAACCGGAGCCCGGAAAGTTCCATTACCATTGCTTAAAGAGACAAATACATCGCTGGCACCAAAGCCAATAATATCCGCCCGACCATCTCCATTGACATCGGCTAATAAACGGGGGTAATTGTTGTTGTCACTCCAGCCCCCTACATTTTTAGTAAAGCCATTGGATGTACTAGGTTTTGAAGCAATAGGAGTGCCGAAGCTTCCATTACTATTACCCAGGGAAACAAACACATCACTCGCGCCAAATCCTACGATGTCAACCCTGCCATCTCCATTAACATCACCCAAAACACGGGGATAGTTATTGTTATCGGTCCAGCCTCCTATATTCTTGGTAAATCCTGGGGAAGATTTCACTAAGCTAGTGTATGACTGCTCTATCAGAATAGCTTGGCCATCTAACATCACCGTGATGGTATCATCTTCAGCTTTTATTGCCTGAAGTTCGGCTGCATCAAATCCTGTGCCTTGAACAAAACCGGCAAAGATAAAGCCCTCATCTCCCGCTGCATCTGAGATGTTAATCTGCCTGTCTATATCATGCCCTATTTCTTCGAGTAGGACAGCGGCGATCGCCTCTGGAACCCCGGCATTTTCAGTAACAAACTCTCTCGACAAATAAATCGTATTCGTAGCAACAGCAAAGGCTCCATTAGCCCTGTTAATATCGGCAGCATTAACAATATCAATCACTGGAGGATTGAAAATACCCTGACTCCAGTTGTCTGCCAAATCCTGGACTGCCTCCACATCAATATCATTTCCAAAGGCAATGTTCATTTGATTTTGGAAGTCTGGGCTGCTGGCAAATTGCTGTAATTGGTTGTGAATCTGAGCTAAGGCATTGGTTACAGGATCAAACTCAAGATCAGTTTCTTCACCCTTACTGTCTGGGACAATTCCAGTTAACAGATCTGCGGACGCGGCGCTGTTCAGATCTGGTTCGCCTGGGGGGTTTCCGTAGTTCCCCCGGAGATCAAGATCCTGCACAGTATTATAGGAACTCTGTGAGCCTAAAGTTGGCAACTCGACGCGTGGATCGGCAGCGCCCGGAATTGGCACTCTATTTATACTTAAATCCTTTAAAATGTCTCCATCAATTGGATCTACAATTCCATTTAATTTAGGAATCCCGTTACTCTCTATGTCTAAATAAAGCATGACAATTGCCTCCCGATACAAGTAGTGGTTAAAATTTTTACCCCTGTTCTTAGCTGGTCTGTTTGAATTCGCTAAGAGGACTAAGTAAATGTTCCCTCATAACTTTCTACAATAGAAGGTTTTTAAAACTTCGTAAAGTCATAAAAGGTCTAACTTAGTATCAAGTTTAATCCAACCTTCCGGCATAGTTTTTGACAACCCAACTGAGACTGTAGTTACAAAAGGTTGCAAAAAGTTGCAAAAGGTTGCAAAATGGAATAAATTTTAAAATAAATCACTGTGTCGCCGATGGATGGTCAAAAGGCCCTCGACTGGGTAGATGAATTAGTTCTGGCTAAAACGGGATTGCATTTATCTAATCTGCAACAGGCAGTATTAACAGGTGCCTGGAATCATCAAAAATATAAAGAAATTGCCGATGAGTATCACTGTAGCGAAGCGAATGTGAAGAGGGTAGCTGGGATATTATGGAAACTCATCTCTGAAGAATTAGATGAAAAAGTTGATAACAAGAACTTCCGGGCTACAGTGGAACGGTATTATCTTTCCACTTCCAAGACTCGCAATTTTTTACGCAAGAATTTTAACCCGGGGGATATTAACATCTTCGGAGAAAATTGGCATTCTGGGGAAGCAACTCAAAACCGATCGCCCTCGACAACCTCGAACCAAAAAGCCGAAAAACGCTACGACTTGACCGAAGCACCGGAACCCGATCGCCTCCATAACCGCAACGATGAACTGACGACCCTCCAAAACTGGATACTCCACGACAAAATCCGCATTGTCAATCTCTGTGGTTTGCTGGGAATGGGGAAAACCGCTCTTGCTAGAGAACTGGTGGAACAGATTAAAGAGAATTTTGACTGTATTCTCTGGCGCAACTGTACCAATACTCTGACGCTGCAATGCCTCAAAACTCAATTAATTGAGTTCTTCTCGGCAAATGGAGAAATCCAACTGCCTTCTCTGATTGATTATCTGCGATCGCACTCTTGCCTAATTATCCTCGATGAGCTACAAGAACTCTTTGCCAGTGGGGAATTAGCCGGAACCTATCTTCCTGATTGTCAAGACTATGGCAAATTTTGGGAACAAATTGCCCGATCGCCTCATAATAGTTGCTTCCTTCTCCTCAGTTGGGAAACCCCTACGGAAATCGTCAGCTTAGAAAGAGAAAATCGTCACTGTCGGAGTTTAACTTTGGGGGGATTAGGAGACTCTGCCGTAGATATTTTGAACTCTAAAGGATTAACTGATCCGGATAAATGGGGGGAACTGATCCGGATTTATGGCGGGAACCCTTCCTGGTTAAATATCATTGCCTCTACCATTCAAGATTTATTTGATGGCAGTGTCGATCGCTTCTTATCCTATCCCAGTCTCTTTCTTGGAGACTTAGAATCCCGACTGCAAGGGTATTATCAACGGTTGTCAGCGTCGGAAAAACTGGTGATTCGGTGGTTGGCGAACCAGGAAGCAGTGGATATTTTTCAAAAACCGGCTGAGTTGGCGTTGTCTGATGCTGAGTTTTTGAAGGCGGTACAGTCGTTGAAGAAGCGGGGGTTAATTGAAAAAGTGACCGGGAATGGATTGTCTCTGTTTGCAGTGCAGTTTTTATTTAAAGCGTATTTAATAGGGGGAGGGAACGACTGAAGTCGTTACTACGAAAAATTGAAGAGAACGACTGAAGTCGTTACTACAAACAATTGAAGAGAACGACTGAAGTCGTTACTACGAACTGCGGTTAAAAATCGAAGTAGATGTAAGGTAAGCCGCCTTCTGGGGCGAAAATCCAAACGGCATAGAGGCAAAGGGGAACTAAGGCTATTTTAATGGGCCAGTTTAGTTGCAATTTTAAGCCGCGATTCATTGCGTAACTTAGGGTCATGATTAGCCAAATTAAGACTAACAATAAGGTGACTTCAATGCGCTGCAAGCCTAGGGTTTCCAGATAGACTTTCTGGGTGAATTGGATGTCTCCGGTATGTCCCCAGAAGTGCCGCATCACCCATCCGGATTCTCGGAGGTTGGGGAGGCGGAAGGGAATCCAGGCTAAAAAGACGAAGGTTTGAGTGAGAAACCAACTGAAGAGTATGCCGGGGATGGTTTTCCAGAGGAGTTTTAACCCCTCGACTCGTTTGGAGAGGATGTCTGTGAGGCGATGGACTGCTAAGGCGATGCCGTGGACTGCACCCCAGAGGATGAATCCCCAGGCGGCACCATGCCATATTCCGGCGATTAACATGACGATGATTAAGTTGAGGGAGGTGCGCGCTAATCCGACTCGGGACCCGCCTAGGGGGAAATAGAGATAGTTTCTTAACCAATCTCCCAAGGTGATGTGCCAGCGTCGCCAAAAGTCGGCAATGCTGGTGCTGAAGTAGGGGAAGTTGAAGTTTTTGGGGAGGTTGAATCCGAGGAGGATGGCGCTGCCTCGGGCGATATCGACGTAACCGCTAAAGTCGAGAAACAGTTGCAATCCATAGGCTATGGTAGCAAGCCAGAGGTCACCGCTGCCAGCGCGTTGGACGTTTTCAAAGCTGAGGGTGACGAAGATTCCTAGGCGATCGGCTACGACTCCTTTTTTGAATGCGCCACAGGCAATCAACCAGAGTCCTTCTACCCAGTCATGGGAGGAGGGGAAAATTAGGGTTTTGAGTTGCCGTTGGAAGTGATGATACCGGGTGATGGGTCCGGAGATGAGTTTGGGAAAGAAGAGTTTATAGGAGGCAAAGCGCAGAAATTGGGCGGAGGCGGGGGAACCGCGATAAACGTCGATGAGGTAGGCGATGCATTCAAAGACGAAAAAACTCAGTCCCAATGGGGGGAGAATGTTCTGTTGAAACCAGGTGGCGGTTTCTTGGGCTCCGGGGAGGTTAAACCAGGTCCCTAGGGTGTTGAAGATGAAGGGGATGTATTTGAATCCGGCGAGTACCAGGATATTGAAAAGGATGCCACCCCATAATCCCATGAGGCGGCGACGTTCCCAGGCGGCAAATTGGGTTTGCCAGTCGTCGGTGGCAAGTTGCCAGGTTTGGGGGTTGGGTTGACGTTCGGAGGTTTTGGCGATCGCCCTTCCGATGCGGTAGTTAATCCAAGTCCCTAACAGCAACAGGGGAATGTACTCCACCTGGAGGGAGGTGTAAAAGACTAAGCTGGCGATTAACAGAATCCACAGGCGCGATCGCTGTTTATTAACGGTCCAGTAGATACCCAGGATGCTTAGGAGAAAGAGGGCGTAGACAATCGAGATAAATGTCATGTGCCAGTCTGTTAGAAGAAAGGGTCAGGAGGAAGTTTGGGGAATGGAGGATTCACCAAAAGCACTGGAATTCCAGATGCTTTTAGAGAATTGTACTTCATTGGCTCTACTCGGGGAGGGGGGAACGACTGAAGTCGGGACGTTGAACAGGAAGAGGAACGACTGAAGTCGTTACTACAAACAGGAAGAAGCAACTTCAGTCGAAATCTCCCCGATCCTCCCCATCTCCCCGATCCTCCCCATCTCCCCCATCTCCCCCATCTCCCCCATCAACCAATGACCAACGACCAACCTCAACCCGATTGGAACTGTGCTTCTAGGGTTTTATCGATGCGATCGCGAGTTTCCTCTAGGTGGGCTTTACTTGCAGTATCCAGATGCCGTCCTCGCCGTTTTAGGGTATTTTCCACTTCCTCTCGGAGTTGCCGTAAGTTATACCGGGCGAGGGTTCGGGCTTCATCGGGAACATTGGAGTTCCTCAAAACCATTGCGATTAACATCCCTAGATGTTCCCGTTGCAGACTCCGGCGAACACTGGAAATCACTTTTAGGTCATCGGGGCGATTAACAACCTCGGTCCAAATTCCTCCTTCTAGGGTGTCAAATAATTCCTGCATAGTCAAGGCTTGACCCGGTTCTGTTTTTAATTCTAAATCCTGTAAGCGGATTAGCCTTGGATAGGAGAACAACTCGCGCAGAACGATTCGTTGCAGTAAATTAATCCGTTGATGAATCGGATAATCTAGGGGATAAACCACGGGAACTACACCCCAGTGATACCAGCGATCGGGGGCTAATTTATTCAGAAGTTGCGGCGGAAATTGTAATGCCGTTTCATCGAAAATGTACTTTTGCAGCAATGCCAAACTCTGACGCTGTTTCTCTACGGACACAGGTTCAAAGGGTAAGCGTCCGTTGCCGTCAGCATGATTTCGATTAAACCATTGACCCCCGATATAGAGAGTTGCATTCATTGCCTGTCGGAAATAATAGGAAAACACGGTATCAAACATCCGACGAACATCCGTGAAACTTTCGCCGCTGACGGGATAGCGTGTATCCAGGCGTTCCCACATTTCCCGGGCATTTTCCAACTGCCACTCGGAGTATTGCAACATATCTCCACTCAGGTCAAACGTATTCGCCGCTGGGTTGAGAATATCCATCGAATCCTCATCCGGGGCATAAGCCAAATCAGGGTTCGTGCTACTTTCAGCAGCAATTCGTTCTAGTTCCCGCTGTTCTTGTTGAGGCAGCATCCCAGGCATGGGTTTATACCCGTATTCGATCGCCCATTCATCATAAGGACCAACTAACATCGGGAAAAAGTCACCCTGTTGCTGGTCACTGGGTGCCAAGTTCACGGGTACATAGTCCATAACAGAGGCAACCATACCTTCTGTGCGAGTAATCGCTGTATTCTGCAAATCCTCCGGTGATAACATGGTACTGCCGTGGAAGTTATGGCGCAGTCCCAAGGTATGACCGACTTCGTGGGCAGTGAGGAATGTTAGATACTGATTGATATATTGTGTCATTTCCTCCCCACTAGGAAAGGCATTATGAAGCATAGACAAACCCATTGCCCCGATCGCCAACTGTTGTGGCGCTTCCATGCCATAACACAAGTCGTATCTTTCCATCATCTTGCGGACGAAGCTGTGCACCTGGGGCGGTTGCTGTACCGGCAAACTGGAATTCCCCGTCATCGCTTCCCCGTTACCCATGCCGGAGTTGCCACTCATCCCGGGGAAGCAGGAAGTCCCTTGTAGCATTTTGCCCAAGAAGGTCATTTCTGAAGCATTGGGTTGTTGTTGAATTAGGGTGCGATATTCATTTTTGATAGTTCGCACGATATTCCCATCAATGAGAATATCCGCATCTAAAATTTCCCCGGTGAGGGGGTTGACGCGAGAGGGACCAACTCCGGCAAACCAGGATTCAAAGGAACTGGACCAGCGAATGGTGTTGTAGCGCACATCTGACGGATCCCAAACCGCATTATCGGGCATCTGTCGGGCTTCGATCGCATTAATAAACCCAGCTTTCTCAAATGCCTTATTCCAGACTTCGATGCCTTCGCGAAGGGCATCCCGATATTCTACCGGAACGTTGTTTTCAATCCAAAAAACAATCGGTTGTTTTGGGGGAGAAAGTGGGGCATCGGGGTTTTCTTTTTCCAAATGCCAGCGGTTAATATAACGCTGGAAGGGTTCTTTACTGCGACTGTCGGACAAATCTTGATAGGCGGTAATAAAATAGCCGACTCGGTTATCTGCTAATCGAGGGCGAAAGCCATTGTTAACCGGCAGTGCGGAGAGGCTATAATTCACGTTTAGAGAAAACCCCCGACTATCGGGCAAACTCTGAACATTGGAGAATAAATCATCCCCACCCGTGAACCCATAGACGGACTCAATTTCTACATTGGCGGGGAAGGTTTGAACTCGCCCAAAATAGGATTTATCGGTATCTCGAACGTAGGCCGATCCTAATACCCAGGGTAAAATTGACGTTAACCCACTAATATCCTGGCGCTCAATCAGCAGTTTATTCAGGTCAATCAGCAGGCTTTCCCGGTCGGGATGAATGCTTTCGATGGGTAAAGAAGCTAGAACAGAATCACTAAAGGAACGGCTTAATGATCGCTCGACGGGATCTCCAGGACTTGCACGGAAATAAACATTCCTCACCCCAAAATGAATGTTTTTATTCACCCGTTTAAAGAAAAAGAGAAAATCCTGGAGGGGCATCCCCCGGAACAAGCCCCCTTCTCCAATCCCGGATGCTAACGTCATCACGGCTAAGAAGTTTGTGTCCAGTTGTTCCGGCTGAATCTCTAGGTAAACTTTGCCAGTTTTCTTATTGTGGTAAAGGGTGAAGAGTCCTGGGAGTTTTTCAGCATCTTTCACCACTTCATCAAATTTTTGCAGTCCATCGTTGTCCTCGTCTGCTTCACTCTCCTCGCTGTTGTCAGTGTCCTCATTGTCACCATTTTCATCTTCCCACTCATCCGGTGTGGGAACGGGTATGTTTTGGCTATAATATCTCGGTTCCGGCATTTGGCTATTTGCCTGACCCGAAAACAGTCCGAAGGTTACCGGCAAAATGAAAAATGCCAAAAACAAAATCAATAACCGCTTGGCTTTTGACATTTTCTGCTTGCCGTTTGACTGGAAGTACAGCGAAACAAATGTCTTGACACTCTGGCTAATTTTCACGAAGAACCGCTTTAGGAAATTCCTCTCGGACGCGAATTTTCTCATCAGACGATGCATTAATATTTAGGGTGTATTTTGAGTTACGACTACAGTCACAGCGGGAATGGTTGACCATTAACAGGCGACTCAGGACAATGGTGCATAAACTGTGTTGTTCTGGGTTAACATGAATTCCCCTCTCTCTAATTGAAACAAGCACTCACAGCGCGGAGCAATCCTTACGGATCGATATCGATCGCAGGAATGCTCCAAACTAAGTGGTGCTTCATTATTCTAGAGTAGCGGTTGCGCCTCAAAATGGCGATAGATTTAGGCCCAGAGCACTCCTCTCAACCGGAAGGGCGATCGCGCTTTAGGTGTTGCCTTCTGCCACCCCTGCGATCCCGTGGGGGAGGACCGCCCTCGCCACCGCAGAACCAAACTGCTGCATCCGCTTTCCTTCTTCCCGCTCCATTTGTTCTTCTATTATCCTGGATGAGTTTCATTCGCGCAGACAACCCAGAGGCAATCTTCCGTGGAAAAGCCCCATTCCGTAATTATCCCACTGCTGCAACATCAGCGATCTCCCCCTGCTCTGGACTAGATTTCTCTCCCTGTATCACCACCGGAAGCACCCCTAATTTTTAGACCGCAAAACCGGCAGGCTTTCTAACTCATTCAACCTGCGGCATTATGATGTTAAGGTGAGATTTTAGCCGTGAATTTCTTGTCTATAATCTTATTATTATACCCTACTTTGTGGGTGTGCCTCTCATTTTTCTTGTTAAGAATTTTTAAAGCCCCGGAAACGACCGCCGAATCTTAAGGATAAAAAGAGTAGCCCTATCAAGGAGGTAAATTTAATGACGAAAAATCGTTGTTTCATGTAGGGGTTTGGTCTCCAAACCCTCTTCATGCTTAAACATTGAAGAGATTCCCCCAGAATCCTGGCAAGTTGAGGTTTTGTACAACAAATCGCTGGATTCAATCCCCTCCCCTGAATCTTGGGGAGAGGAGCAGCAGTGGCCCCAGCCTAAAGGATTCATTATTCAATCCCTTCAATCACCCTGGGATTCTGAGAATCTCTCCGCGCCCCCTCAATGGGATCGATGGGCGTAGTCGGCGCAGAAGTGGCCGGGAGGGGAGATGGGGTCGGTGTGGGTGTGGGTTCCGAGGGGGAGACGGGCGGATTGACCGATTCTCTTGGGGTTTCTTGGGGGAAGGGGGTCGGAGTGGGACTGGGTTCGATCGCCGCTGGACTCGGTTCCCGGACTTGCACCGGAGGCGGATTCAGAATGGTTTCCCATGCCTCAACTTCTCGCCGTGCCTGGTTATACAGATTGGAATAAAATGGAATCATCCGAGCCAGTTCGATCGCCTGGGGAAGATTCTCCAAAGAGCGTTGTTGAGCCTGGGCCAAAATCCGTTGACTCCAGTCTTGAATCGCTGCATCGGCGCTAAAGCGCAAATTAGACTTAGAAGAGACTTGATTAGCCAAATCCATTGCCTGAACCAACCGTTCGGGACTTTGAGAAACATCTCCAAGCTGATAGGCGCGGTCTAGGAGTTGGCGATCGCGACCTTCCTGCTGCCAGGTTTGAATCGCAGACTGGGCCTCACTGTACAGCAAGCGACCGGGACGAATTCCTTGGGCTGTAGCGATCGCCCCATTCAGATTTCCCCATTGCGCCAAATTCCAGGCGCGGTCTAAGATAGGCTGGTCTTCCAGTCGTTGAATTTCCTGATTCCACTCCTGAATTTTTTCCTGGGCCTCGGTGTACAAGGCCCGCCCTGAGCCCACATTTCTCGCCGTATCAATCGCCGCTTGCAACGAAGCGCGATCGCGGTAACTCGCCAGTTGTTCAGCCTGTCGCAGATAGGGGCGGTCTTCGGTCTCCTCAATCTTACTTTGCCATTCGTTAATTTCTTCCTGGGCTCGATCCCAGACCAGATTGGTGCGACTGACCAGTTGAGCTTGAGCGATCGCCGAGCGCAAATTGTTAACATTCCCCGCCATCGCCAGATTCCTGGCCTGTTCTAAGTAGGCCACATCTTTGATGCTATCCTGCCACTGAGAGATTAACCGTTTAGCTTCCAGGTACAGGGGGCGATCGGGGCCAATCACTTTGGCTTTGGCGATCGCATCTTCCAAAGAGCGGACCGTTACCCGAGTGGCAATGGACCTCGCCCGAGTCAGTTCGATGAAATCCTCCGCCTCTTTTTTAACCGAACTGTTACCCGGAACTTGGCGAGCAATGTAAATCGCATCTTCCCACTTTTGCTCCTCACCATTTTTGCGGGCTAATGCGAGGATTTGCTTGGAAAAGTCAGTGGCTAAAGACCGAGATTTTTTATATAACTTGCTCTGGGGTTCAATTTTATCGACCAGGGCGATCGCTTCGGTGATATTTTTGAGTTCTCCTTGTTCCGCTAAACTGCGGGCTTTTTCCAAGGTTTGACCTTCTTGCTGAGTGACCCGGATCAGTTGACTCAGGTTATCATAGCGAACCGTTTCCCAGTAAGTATTTTCCACGGAAAGCAGTTGTCGCATATAGCCCAGAGCTTGGTTCCAGTTTTCCTTTTCCAACTCGGACTCAGCATTTTTATATAGTTTTTCCGCCTCATTCCAGATAGACTGCCAGCGAGTAATCCGTTCTTGAACTAAACCGGCAGCGGTCGTATTGCTGGGAATCTGACGGGCGGAGGCGATCGCTTCGGTGAGCTTGCCTTCATTAAATATTTTCTCAGCCAAATCCAGCAGTTGTCCTGCCCATTTTTCAATCTGACGATTGATTTCCGGACGTAGGGGGTGGTCTGAGGGAAGTTGATGCACCTCAGCGATCGCCCGCAACAACCCATCTACTGTTTGCTCGCTCGCTGCTTGTTGAGCACAGTACAGATGTTCCGAACCCGAAGTCCAGGCACTTTCTCCACAATTGGGTGTTTCGGGAAGGCGTAATAACGTCAGTAACGCTGTGCCCCCCAGTCCTCCGGTCACCAGAAAGGTGACCAGCGCCCAGAGTTGCCAATTGGTCAGCCATTTCAGCCCCCCATGCAGACGGCGATCGGAGGACCCACGGTCTCGATAGCGTTGACTTGACTCTAGTTGACTCCTCCTCGTCTGTCCGAAGCGCTTCGGGTTCCCAGACTGGGTGCGATCGGTCGCGTCTCCTGCGGAAGATACATCCGAACTCGAAGGCGGCAGGTGCAGATAGGAACCCTGCCGCGAATCCGCCCCCGCAGCACTCCTTCGGAACCCAGACAGGGACGATGCAGGCATTTTCGCCCCCGAGTCCGGTTGTCCCGACTCCGACGGCTGGGCTTTAGGCCACTGCTCTGGAAATTTACGATCTTTAGTCATAGCCCACCCGAAAACACTCTTGCGTCAGTCTTGCTTGGCTGTTTTAGAAAGACAGGTTTTACGATTCGGCCACAGTTCCAAAACCTAAATATTAGGTTCGATAAAAGCCGGTGATATTTTTCTCAATCTAGCACCAAGAATTGTTTAGGTTAAGAGTGCTAGAGCTTTTTTTGGCAACGCCGTTCGCTGATCTACCTTTTCCTTCTAGGCGGATCTACATCTGCACCCCCCGCCTTTCCGGTTTTCTCTATCCTTCTTGTCCTTGACAATCTGTAGAGTACCCGCACCCAGATACCTTAACGCAGTAAATCGAATCCTGGAAAACAGCTTATTCCAGGTTTGGAGAGTTAGCGCATCCAACACAGAAGGACAATCAATTTTACCGTTGAGTAGTCACACCGATTGATTCATTGCTTCTTATCTTCTCATGTTATTTTCGTTTGCGATCCCCACTTTCCCAAAAATTTCCCCCTAAGACTTTACTCCCTAGCGGTTATAACCGAGGTTAGAAACCGGGTTTCTCTACAGAATTTATACCAATGAGTAGCAAATCTGGACTAGAAACCCGGTTTTTAACCGTTACTGGACCCCCATACTCGGCATGAGTTTGATAGATGGGGGTTCAGGAAGAGTTAGGGTGTTCCAACAAATAAATCCTCCAAATCCCGATGGTTAAGCACCTAACTCTAACTGTATTAGCCCGCGCAGGCGGGCTTTGTCCGTGTAGCCCCAGGCTTCAGCCTGCGGGTTTTTTGGGTATTTTATTTTTTGGAGTTCCCTTAGGCGATCGCCCCCATCACGACTCCGCTTGCAACGCCCCAATCAGTTCCGTAAGTTGATCGGTGCTGGCGGTGTAAACTTCCCCACAGAAGTGACAAATCGCCTCGGCACCATCATCTTTCTCGATCATGTCCAGCAGTTCGTCTTCCCCGAGCAACTTCAACGCCCCTAACATCCGTTGATGAGAGCATCCGCAGTGGAAGCGCACCAGTTGTCTTTCCGGTAAAATATTCAACCCCATATCTCCCAGCAGTTGCTCGAAAATATCCGGCAGGGATTTACCCGCTTGTAATAACGGTGTAAATCCCGACAAACTGGCAACTCGCGATTCCAACAGCGCCACAAGTTCCTCATCCGTTGCCGCTTTCGGCATCACCTGCAACAAAATTCCTCCGGACGCTTGCACCCCTGCCGCCTCTACAAATACCCCCACCACCAGGGCCGAAGGCGTTTGCTCTGAAGTTACCAGATAATGAGCAATATCATCCCCAATTTCACCCGAAACCAGTTCCACGGTACTCGAATAGGGGTAACCATATCCCACATCACGGACGATGTAGAGATAGCCATCATTCCCGACAGCACCCCCCACATCCAGTTTCCCGATCGCATTCGGCGGCAATTCTATCTCGGGATTATCCACATACCCACGCACGGTTCCATCTAATCCCGCATCCACTAGAATGCCGCCTAGAGGTCCATTGCCTTTAACCCGAATATTCACCCGCGACCCCGGTCGCTTCATACTGGAGGCGAGGAGTAATCCCGATGACAGGGTACGCCCTAGGGCCGCCGTTGCCACATAAGACAGACCATGCCGCTGACGCGCCTCTTCCGTCAACCGCGTCGTAATCACCCCAACTGCTCTAATCCCTCCATCGGCTGCCGTTGCTCTAATCAGTTGATCTACCATGCCAAAACCTTACAATTCTTCACAAGTCATCTCAACTTTATTGTAAAAGGGAGATGGGGGAGATGGGGGAGATGTCATTGGTCATTTGTCATTGGTCATTGGTTATTTGTCATTGGTCATTTGTCATTGGTCATTTGTCATTTGTCCTTGGTCATTGGTCATTGGGGTGGATAGTTGTTCGTAGTAACGACTTCAGTCGTTCTCCCCGTAACGCAGCAATCACCAAGGACAAATGACCAAGGACAAATGACCAATGACCAACGACCAATGACCCCAACTGGTCTGCCATACTAAAAGGGAAAACCACCACAGGCACTCAACCTCAACTATGTTAGGCAGTTTTCAACAAGCTCATCTGAGAATCGAAGTCGATGCACCAGAAACCGTGATTCGCGACAGTCTCCTACGCCGCGATCGCCTCCAACAATGGTTATGGACCCAACGCTTCTCTACACCCCTGCCGGAAGAGTTGCATTCCGGTGCAAGCTTTACCATTTCTCTGGGTCCCTTGGCGGTTCGACATCAAGTAGAACGTGCTGACCCAAATTGCCTGCGACTGTTATTAAGTGGCAGCATTGATGGATTCCACGAATGGTACTGGGGGGACGGGTGGGTACAGTCCCGCCTTGAAGGGGTCTCTTTACTCCCGCTCAACTTAAGCCATACGATGAATTTACTGCGTCTGCGAGAGTTTGTCACGCAGACTAAGGCAGTTGCCCCCTAAAGCCTCGTTTCAGTCATCCCAGAAACCGGGTTTCTGGGCAAGAAATCCGGTTTCTTATTTTACTGTAGCGGGTAAGACTGGCTTAACAACTAGAACAGAACAAGAGGCATCCGTTACCACTTGAGAACTCACGGAACCCTGTAAAATTCGCTTCATTCCGGTTAAGCCTCGACTGCCAATTAAAATTAAATCAGCCTGATAAATATTAGCCAAGCGGACAATTTCTTCGGCAGGATCTCCGGTGACAATTTCGAGTTCTGTTTTACAAGGAATTTTTTCTTGATAGGATTGAAGTTTTTTTTCAATAGCCCGATATGGGATATCTTCAGTCTCGACTTGGGGTCTATCCGCCACCACATCTAAATCTGATGTGGGTTTGGATATGACATGAGCCAGAATGACTTGAGTCATGGTTTCGAGCTTCAGGTTATGCAAGGTGGCAATCACTTGCTCTGATAAATCCGCACCATCAAGTGCTACAAGAATGGTATTAATCACAATGCCGATCTCCTAATTCGCTATTCGCAGCCTTCAAGTTTGGGCAACTGGCTTCAATCCTACGGGAAAAAATATTTCCTGGAGAAAATGGCCTCAACGCTTAGTTTAGCGGCATTAGAGTGGGAATGCTTCGGAAGAAACTATGGGAATTTTTTTTAAATAGCCCGGGACATCTGAGGAGGGTTCGGCAATGACCCGAACACCCGGGGAGATCACCTCCTGTTCGGGCAGTTCATGCCATACAGGACTTACGCATTTGGGGAGAGCAAAACCTAAATGTAGAGGCGATTCGCGAATCGCCTCTACATTTAGTGCCAATTCTCAAAATCTGCGTAATTCTTACCATAAAAAAGCCGACCTGTCAAGGTCGGCGGCAAATTATCTAAAAGATCTAAAGGATATAGAGTCGATGGTCGGGTTGGTCCAGAGGCGATCGCCCGTGGGGTTTGGGTGAAAACCATCGACGACAAAAATTAGGGGCCATCTTTGATGCGCTTGCGGACCGAATCCCCATGAGAAGGTAAACCTTCGGCTTTCGTGAGCACATCAATCGCACCGGCCACCTTCTGGAGTGCCTTGGGAGAATATTGAATCAAACTGGAGTGTTTCATAAAGGTTTCCACCCCCAAAGCTGAGGCATAACGAGCCGATCCCGAAGTGGGAAGGGTATGGTTAGGGCCTGCGAGGTAATCGCCGACAGCTTCAGGGGTGGAGTTCCCGAGGAAGATGGCACCAGCATGACGAATCGACTCCAGTAAATCCCAAGGGTCGCTGACTTCGAGTTCTAGGTGTTCTGGGGCAAATTCGTTGGAGAGTTCGGCGGCAATTTGCAGGGAATCAACCACAATGACCACACCGTAATGGGCGATCGCCTTTTCGGTGAGGGTCCGGCGTGGATGATCGATCAGTTGGTCCTCGACTTGCGCGACAACCTTACGAGCAATCTGAGCATCGGTGGTAATCAGAATGGCGGCGGCGAGGGGGTCATGTTCAGCTTGCGCCAGTAAATCCGTGGCGATATGAACCGGATTGCCTTGGGAATCGGCAATAATCAGGACTTCCGAGGGACCGGCTAAGGAGTCAATTCCCACGGTGCCAAAGACCTGTTTTTTCGCCAGAGTAACGTAGATGTTACCCGGGCCGGTAATCACATCCACTTTAGGGATGGTTTCCGTACCATAAGCTAGGGCGGCGATCGCCTGAGCGCCCCCCACCCGATAAATTTCCTCGATTCCCGCTTCCTGGGCCGCCACCAGGACTGCTGGGTTCACGGTTTTTTCCGGTCCCGGAGGGGTGCAGATCACAATTCGGGGGACCCCAGCCACCCGAGCCGGAATTGCATTCATCAGCACGGTACTGGGGTAGGCGGCCCGCCCCCCCGGAACGTAAAGCCCCGCTCGATCAACCGGGGTATAACGTTTACCCAGCACCACCTCATCATCCCCAAATTGAACCCAAGATTTGGGGACGCGCTGACGATGGAACGCTTCAATGTTTTGCTTTGCCAAAATAATGGCGTCTAGGAGTTCTTTTGACACCTGCTGATAGGCGGCATCCAATTCGGAGCCACTCACGCGCAGGTCTTCGGGCTTTAAGGATTGCCCGTCGAACTCAGCCGTATAGTGCAAGAGTGAGCGATCGCCTTGGCGTTTGACCGCTTGGAGCACTTCGCGAACCGTTGCCTCTTTATGGACAACTTGGTCGTCGTGGGTGCGATCGCAGATGCGCCGGAGTTCAGCTTGTGCCTCAGCCCGCTGTGTAATGATTCGCAGCATGGAGTTAGGAGATAATCGACAGGTATTGCCCTTGAGGAGAACGGGTCGCTCGCCACATCAACCGCGACTACCGATGCTTTTGCTTTGGCTTACCCGTCCCCGTCTTCTCTAGCTTAACCTGGATTTTCTTCAACGGAACTGCATTTTCTCCCTGATTCGATGCTATAGTGTTTTATCAAAAACATGAGGCTGGAAAACGCTCATTTTTCTATGATGAGCCAAACTCTTGCGCCTGAACTTGCTTTATGTGTTAAAATTCCTTTCTGTGTTAAAATCTATTGGGTCGCTGACCAGCCAAGGCGCGAGGAAACAGGGTTAACGTCCTATTCCGCAACTTGGCAAGCCGAACCGTCACTATCTGTAAAAAACTTGGAGACCCTGCGGTCAGCACGGAAAGAATCCACTAGCGTGGGGCGCACGCGAAGTCAAGCTTGGGGAGTAGCCTTTAATTGGACGATGTGAAAGCATTGGTTCTGGCTAGACATGAACGGGTAAGACCGAAACTGGATCTCTCAGTAGAGGCCCCATTCAGCCCAAGAATCTCCCCTGCTTTAGGGTGGAGAATCGTCAAAATTGTTCCCGTATTGAGTTCTGGGCTAATCGACTGTGGCTAACATTAAGTCTGCTATCAAGCGCGTCCAAATCGCCGAACGCAATCGCTTGCGTAACAAATCTTACAAATCAGCGGTCAAAACCCTGATCAAGAAATGTGTAACCTCTGCCGAGCAATACGGCAGCAATCCCACACCCGAGTTGAAGGAAGAGATCCATAATCGGCTCAATGCCGCTTACAGCAAGATCGACAAAGCAGTAAAACGCGGCGTTCTTCATCCCAACAACGGCGCTCGCAAAAAATCCAATTTAGCCAAAGTTGTTAAACAACAGGTATTGGCGCAATCGTCTGCCTCGTAGGGATGACCCCCACCGTAGGGTTGCAGTCATGGACGACATCGGGAGACCGAGGGCGTCCTTGTTGGTTGGACTATAAAGCCCTCAAAGCCCTAGTCCAACCCCATTGCCCCTGCTGATTTTTTCACTTGTTAACTCCCTTGTTTAAAGACGCGAACCCTCGCGGCTTTGCTCGGGTAAATCTTTCCATCCCAAGAGCGCGTCGATTCCGATGCAATTGATAGATACCCACGTTCACATTAATTTTGAGCGGTTTGACCGCGATTTAGAGGCGGTCCGCGAACGTTGGCATGAAGCCGGGGTCGTGCATCTTGTGCATTCCTGCGTCACGCCTGAAGAATTTGGCACCATTCAAGGACTTGCCAATCGGTTTGGGGAAATTTCCTTCGCCGTGGGTTTGCATCCTTTGGAGGCCCATCAATGGTCCTCCCAGCTTGGCGATCGCATTCAAGAATTAGCCGCATCCGAGGCGCGAGTGGTCGCCATTGGAGAAACTGGGCTAGACTTTTATAAGGCCGAAAATCAACAGCAGCAAGAAGAAGCCTTTATCGCCCAGCTAGAAATAGCCCAGGGGCTGAATAAGGCGGTGATTATCCATTGTCGGGATGCGTCCGAGGAGATGGCTGAACTATTGCAGAGTTTCTGGCGCGATCGCGGTCCCGTTCCCGGGGTCATGCATTGTTGGGGCGGAACTCCCGAAGAAACCCAATGGTTTCTAGACCTAGGCTTCTATATTAGCTTTAGCGGGATTGTCACCTTCAAGAATGCTCAAACCATTCAAGAGTCCGCTCGTCTCGTTCCCAGCGATCGCCTCCTGGTTGAAACTGACTGCCCGTTTTTGGCCCCGGTTCCCAAACGCGGCAAACGCAACGAACCCGCCTACGTTCGCTACGTGGCGGAACAAGTGGCGGCCCTGCGCGGGGTTTCCTTAGAAACCTTAGCCGCCCAAACTACAGAAAATGCCTGTCGCCTCTTTCAACTCACCCTAGGATAAGTTGACCCTTAGACTACAACACCCCCACAAAGCAAGGCTGGGGCTGTTCTCACCCACTCTGCGATCGCACCCGAAAACTAGACCATTCCTTGACGCTAAAAACGAACGAAGCTATAATAATGGGTTACCTGAAAAAAATGCAAAAATTGCCTAAATCTGAATTTCACCGCAGTAGCTATCCCGTGATGGATAGCTTAAATCGTTGATTGGGAGAGCCATAAAGTTGCTAGAAAAAAACCTATCTTTGACCCAAGAACTGTGCCCAGCCAAAACGGGAGTTTAAATCAAACTGCGTCACCGAACAAGCACTCTTTGAAATAACAGACAAGGACGAAGGATGAACGCTCAATATGCATCCCTTTATTCTTCCGTCACAGGTCTTTATTTTCTCCTTCCCTAAACTTGCGTAGAATTCACAGCGTAGAGGCGATCGACACAAATGAATAATCCGACCTACCCAGCAGCAACGGCATTTACCCTCCCCGATCTCGTCGAGATTCAAAGGGCGAGTTTCCGTTGGTTTCTTGAATTAGGACTGATTGAAGAACTCGACAGCTTTTCCCCCATCACTGACTATACGGGAAAACTAGAATTACATTTTATAGGGAAGGACTACAAACTCAAGCGTCCGAAATACGATGTCGATGACGCAAAACGCCGGGACAGTACCTACGCGGTGCAAATGTATGTCCCCACCCGACTGATCAACAAAGAAACCGGCGAAATTAAAGAGCAAGAAGTCTTCATCGGTGACCTTCCCTTAATGACCGAACGGGGGACCTTCATCATTAACGGGGCCGAACGAGTCATCGTTAACCAAATTGTCCGTTCTCCCGGAGTTTACTACAAATCCGAGACCGACAAAAATGGCCGACGGACCTACAATGCCAGCCTGATCCCCAACCGGGGGGCATGGCTGAAATTTGAGACAGACAAAAACGATTTAGTCTGGGTCCGCATTGACAAAACCCGTAAATTGAGCGCCCAAGTGCTGCTCAAAGCCCTGGGACTTACCAACAACGAGATTTTCGATGCCCTGCGCCACCCGGAATATTTTCAGAAAACCATCGAAAAAGAAGGGGAATTCACAGAAGAAGAAGCCCTGATGGAGCTTTACAAAAAGCTGCGTCCCGGGGAACCCCCCACCGTATCCGGAGGCAGCCAACTCCTGGAATCGCGCTTCTTTGACCCGAAACGGTACGACTTAGGACGGGTAGGCCGCTATAAGCTGAATAAAAAATTGCGCCTGTCAGTACCCGATAACATCCGGGTATTAACGCCCCAGGATATTCTGACGGCGATCGACTACCTGATTAACCTGGAATTCGACGTGGGACAAAGCGACGATATTGACCACTTAGGCAATCGTCGGGTGCGATCGGTCGGGGAACTGTTACAAAACCAAGTTCGAGTCGGACTCAACCGCTTAGAACGCATCATCCGGGAACGGATGACCGTTTCTGATGCCGATTCCCTCACCCCCGCCTCCTTGGTCAACCCCAAACCTCTCGTCGCCGCCATCAAGGAATTCTTCGGGTCTTCCCAGCTTTCCCAGTTTATGGATCAGACCAACCCCTTAGCGGAACTGACCCACAAACGCCGCTTGAGCGCCCTCGGTCCTGGCGGTTTAACCCGGGAACGGGCTGGATTTGCAGTCCGGGATATTCACCCCTCCCACTACGGACGAATCTGCCCGATCGAGACTCCAGAAGGTCCTAACGCCGGATTAATTGGCTCCTTGGCGACTCACGCCCGAGTCAACCCCTACGGATTTATCGAAACCCCATTTTATCCTGTCGAAAATGGTCGCGTCTTGCGGGAACGCGGGGCACTGTTTATGACTGCCGATGAAGAAGATGACCTGCGGGTTGCTCCTGGGGATATTACCGTGGATGAAGGCGGCTATATCCAGGGTGAAACCGTCCCCGTGCGCTATCGCCAAGATTTCACCACCACCACCCCGGACCAAGTGGACTATGTGGCGGTTTCTCCGGTGCAGATTATCTCCGTGGCAACGTCCCTGATTCCTTTCCTGGAACATGATGACGCTAACCGCGCCCTGATGGGTTCTAATATGCAGCGGCAAGCCGTGCCGCTGTTACTGCCAGAGCGACCCTTAGTCGGTACGGGCTTGGAAGCCCAAGCCGCCCGGGACTCTGGGATGGTGGTTGTTTCCCGGACCGATGGTATGGTCACCTTTGTGGATGCTACCAAGATTCGTGTCCAGGACCCAACGGGTCGGGAAATGGAATATCAGTTACAGAAATATCAACGGTCCAACCAAGACACCTGCTTGAACCAGCGTCCCCTGGTGTTTGAAGGGGATGATGTGGTGGCCGGACAGGTCTTGGCGGATGGGTCCTCCACCGAAGGGGGCGAGTTGGCCTTGGGTCAGAATATTATCGTGGCCTATATGCCTTGGGAAGGCTATAACTACGAAGACGCCATCTTAATCAGTGAGCGTCTGGTTTATGACGACCTTTACACCTCAATTCACATTGAGAAATATGAAATTGAGGCACGGCAAACCAAGCTGGGACCGGAAGAAATTACCCGAGAAATTCCTAACGTCGGGGAAGATTCCCTGCGTCAGTTAGATGAAGGGGGAATTATCCGGATTGGGGCCTGGGTTGAGTCCGGGGATATCCTCGTGGGTAAAGTTACGCCCAAAGGGGAGTCGGACCAACCCCCAGAAGAGAAACTCCTGCGGGCGATTTTCGGGGAAAAAGCCCGGGACGTGCGGGATAACTCCCTGCGAGTTCCGAACGGAGAAAAAGGCCGGGTTGTGGATGTGCGGGTGTTTACCCGGGAACAAGGGGATGAACTGCCCCCCGGTGCGAACATGGTCGTGCGGGTTTATGTGGCCCAGAAGCGGAAAATCCAGGTCGGAGACAAAATGGCCGGTCGTCACGGGAATAAGGGAATTATTTCTCGGATTTTACCGATTGAAGATATGCCCTATCTGCCTGATGGGACCCCGTTGGATATCGTGTTGAATCCTCTGGGTGTGCCTTCGCGGATGAATGTGGGTCAGGTGTTTGAGTGCCTCCTGGGATGGGCCGGACAAAACCTCGGTTCCCGGTTCAAAGTTGTGCCGTTTGATGAAATGCACGGGCCCGAAAAGTCGCGGGAAAGCGTGCATGGCAAGTTACAAGAAGCGCGGAATAAGACGGGTAAGGATTGGATATTTAACGAAGACCACCCTGGGAAAACCGTCGTCTATGATGGCCGGACTGGAGAGGCATTTGACCGTCCGATTACTGTGGGTAAGGCCTATATGCTCAAGCTGGTGCATTTGGTGGATGACAAGATTCACGCCCGTTCTACGGGACCCTATTCTTTGGTCACCCAGCAACCCCTCGGCGGTAAAGCGCAACAAGGGGGCCAGCGATTTGGAGAAATGGAAGTTTGGGCATTGGAGGCATTTGGGGCCGCTTATACCTTGCAGGAATTGCTAACGGTTAAGTCCGATGATATGCAGGGACGGAATGAAGCGTTGAATGCGATCGTCAAAGGAAAAGCAATTCCTCGTCCGGGAACTCCTGAGTCTTTCAAAGTGCTGATGCGAGAGTTGCAGTCGCTTTGTTTGGATATTGCGGTGCATAAAGTGCAGACTCAGGAGGATGGCACTTCTCGGGATGTCGAAGTGGACTTAATGGCGGATGTGGCCAATCGTCGCACCCCCTCTCGTCCAACTTATGAGTCTGTCTCTCGGGAAGCGTTAGAGGAGGAAGAGGAAGAGTAACGGCTTCTGAATTGAGGTGGAAAGGAGAGGGGGGATAACGACTGAAGTCGTTACTACAAACTGTGACTTCTCCTTCCCACCTTTTATTCCAAATGACCCAGGACATAAGACCAACGACCAAGGACAAAGTTTACAAGGGGATATCATCGAATGCCAAAGATTGAGCAACGCTTTGATTATGTAAAGATTGCGATCGCCTCCCCAGACCGAATTCGGCAATGGGGTGAACGAACTCTGCCGAATGGTCAAGTTGTCGGCGAGGTCACTAAACCAGAAACCATTAATTACCGCACCTTAAAACCGGAAATGGACGGTTTATTTTGTGAGCGGATTTTTGGGCCTGCCAAAGATTGGGAATGTCATTGCGGTAAATATAAGCGGGTCCGCCATCGCGGCATTGTTTGTGAGAGATGCGGCGTAGAAGTTACTGAGTCTCGGGTGCGTCGCCATCGCATGGGCTTTATTCGGTTAGCTGCACCCGTTGCTCATGTTTGGTATCTCAAAGGGATTCCCAGCTATATCGCCATTCTCCTCGATATGCCCTTGCGGGATGTCGAACAAATTGTTTACTTCAATGCCTATTGTGTTCTCAGTCCCGGAAATGCAGACAATCTGCAATACAAACAACTGCTGAGTGAAGATGCCTGGATGGAAATCGAGGACCAACTCTACAGTGAGGATACCGAACTCATTGGCATTGAAGTGGGGATTGGTGCCGAAGCGTTGCAACGGTTATTACAAGACCTCGACTTAGAAACCGAAGCGGAAAAGTTACGGGAAGAAATCGCCAATTCTAAAGGGCAAAAGCGGGCCAAACTGATTAAACGCTTGCGAGTCATTGATAACTTTATCGCAACCGGATCGCAACCGGATTGGATGGTTCTGGAATACATTCCCGTGATTCCCCCAGACTTGCGCCCGATGGTGCAGTTGGATGGGGGACGGTTTGCCACCAGTGACTTGAATGATTTGTACCGACGGGTGATTAACCGGAATAATCGATTGGCCCGATTACAAGAGATTTTGGCCCCGGAAATCATCATTCGGAACGAAAAACGGATGTTGCAAGAGGCGGTGGATGCCTTAATTGATAATGGTCGTCGGGGACGGACTGTGGTGGGTGCGAATAACCGACCCCTGAAATCCTTGTCCGATATTATCGAAGGGAAACAAGGTCGATTCCGGCAAAACTTACTCGGAAAACGGGTGGACTATTCCGGACGTTCTGTCATTGTTGTCGGTCCGAAACTGAAGATTCATCAGTGCGGATTGCCTCGGGAAATGGCGATCGAACTCTTCCAACCCTTCGTGATTCACCGCCTGATTCGTCAGGGTTTGGTGAACAATATTAAAGCGGCCAAAAAGCTGATTCAACGAGCCGATCCGAGTGTTTGGGAT
The DNA here is from genome assembly GCF_024220515.1 of Oscillatoria sp. HE19RPO. Classification (GTDB taxonomy): domain Bacteria; phylum Cyanobacteriota; class Cyanobacteriia; order Cyanobacteriales; family Laspinemataceae; genus Laspinema. The sequence goes on along the minus strand of NZ_JAMXOT010000019.1, from coordinate 61,520 downwards.
GTGTTGGAAGAGGTGATTGAATCCCACCCCGTCCTCTTAAACCGCGCACCAACCCTCCACCGTTTAGGGATTCAAGCCTTTGAACCCATTTTGGTAGATGGACGAGCCATTCAATTGCACCCCTTAGTTTGTCCGGCATTTAATGCTGACTTTGACGGAGACCAAATGGCGGTCCACGTTCCTCTGGGTTTAGAGGCCCAAGCGGAAGCCCGATTGTTGATGTTGGCTTCTAACAATATCATGTCTCCGGCAACGGGACGGCCTATTGTTACGCCCTCTCAGGATATGGTGTTGGGTTGTTATTATTTGACCGCCCATAATCCCAAAGCACATAAGGGTGCAGGGGGTTATTTTGCCTCATTGCAGGATGCGATTATTGCCTATGAGCAAGGGTTGATTGAGTTACACGCCTTGATTTGGGTGCGGCTGGATTTGAACTGGGATATCGATTCAGAAACGAAAGAAACAGAACCGGAAATTACCAAGCATTCCGATGGAACGGTGACGAAACTCTATGGCGATCGCCGCATCCGAGAAGATGCCAATGGCAATCTCCTGTCCCAATATATTCACACCACCGCAGGCCGAATTATCTTTAATAAAACGATCGCGGATGTGTTGAGTTAAAGCAAGAGGAAATAGGGAAGCTTCCGGAAGCTAGGATTGAGGCCATTGTTTGTAGTAACGACTTCAGTCGTTAATCCGGAAGACGACTAAAGTCGTCACTACGAACAAAGAACTTGAGGCCAATGTTTGTAGTAACGACTTCAGTCGTTATCCGGAAGACGACTAAAGTCGTCACTACGAACGAAGAAGTTGAGGCCATTGTTTGTAGTAACGACTTCAGTCGTTAATCCGGAAGACGACTAAACGTCACTACGAACAAAGAACTTGAGGCCAATGTTTGTAGTAACGACTTCAGTCGTTACTCCGGAAGACGACTAAAGTCGTCACTACGAACGAAGAAGTTGAGGCCATTGTTTGTAGTAACGACTTCAGTCGTTATCCGGTAATGACGACTAAAGTCGTCACTACGAACGAAGAAGTTGAGGCCATTGTTTGTAGTAACGACTTCAGTCGTTATCCGGAATGACGACGGAGCTCGTCACTACGAACGAAGAAGTTGAGGCAATTGTTCGAGGCAGGGGAAGATCGGGAAAACTAATCCCCCCCATCTCCTCTCATCAGTCAAAGAACAAAGGACAAAGGACAAAGGACAAATGACTAAAAAGAAGTTCACTTTCTACAACCGAGTTATTAATAAAGGCCAAATTAAAAGCCTAATTTCCCGAACTTTTGTGCAGCATGGGACGGCCCGGAGTGCACAAATTGCCGATCGCCTCAAAGATTTGGGATTTCGCTATGCCACAAAAGCCGGGGTCTCCATTAGTGTGGATGACTTGATGATTCCGCCCTCGAAGCGCGAGTTATTGGTAGGGGCGGAACGGGAAATCACCTTAACCGAAAGCCGCTATGCCCGAGGAGAAATCACCGAAGTCGAGCGTTTCCAGAAAGTTATTGATACTTGGAATAGTACCAGTGAATCCCTCAAGGATGAAGTGGTGCGTCACTTCAAAGAAACCGACCCCCTGAACTCCGTCTATATGATGGCCTTCTCTGGGGCGCGGGGGAACGTCTCTCAGGTGCGGCAGTTGGTGGGGATGCGGGGGTTGATGGCAAATCCCCAGGGGGAAATTATTGACTTACCCATTAAAACCAATTTCCGCGAAGGTCTGACCGTTACGGAATATATCATCTCCTCCTACGGGGCGCGCAAAGGATTAGTCGATACGGCGCTACGGACGGCAGATTCCGGCTATCTGACTCGTCGTCTGGTGGATGTCTCCCAAGATGTGATTGTCCGGGAAGTGGACTGCGGCACGACTCGCGGGATTCCGATGGAGTCGATGAAAGATGAGGACCGGATTCTGATTCCTTTGAGCGATCGCCTGTTTGGTCGAGTCGCCGCCGAAGACGTGATTTCCCCCAAAACCGGCGAAGTAATTGCTGCGCGCAATCAGCCGATGGATGATGATATCTCCGAAAACATCATGAAACATGGGGTAGAACGAGTGATGGTGCGATCGCCCCTCACCTGCGAAGCCTCTCGTTCCGTCTGTCAGCTTTGCTATGGCTGGAGTCTAGCTCATGGCAAACTCGTAGACATGGGCGAAGCCGTCGGGATTATCGCCGCCCAATCCATCGGCGAACCCGGGACCCAGCTCACCATGCGGACCTTCCACACCGGAGGGGTCTTCACTGCTGAAGTTGCCCGGACTGTAACCGCCACCTTCTCCGGCACCGTCCATTATTCCCCCACCATGCGGGCACGGGCATTCCGGACTCGTCATGGGGAAGATGCCTTCGTGGTGGAAAATGCCAAATCAGAAATCACCCTGCAAGCTGAGGGCCGCAAGGAAGTCTTTGATGTCTTCCAAGGTACCGTGCTCCTAGTTCCCGATGGCGCTGTAGTGGAACGGTTGACCCTGTTGGCCGAAGTCCCCCTACCCGGACGCACTCGCCGAACCACGGAGAAAGCCACCAAAGACGTTGCCACCGACTTAGCTGGGGAAGTCGTTTTTGCCGACTTGATGCCAGAAGAGAAGAAGGACCGCCAAGGTAATGCCACCCGCACGGCTACCCGGGGGGGTCTAGTCTGGATTTTGTCCGGGGAGGTCTATAACCTACCCCCAGGGGCTGAACCTGTGGTTAAGAACGGCGATCGCATCCAACCCGGTGGCGTCCTTGCCGAAACCAAGCTCGTCACGGACAATGGCGGGATAGTCCGTCTGCCGGAAGAAATGGAAAACCGCCCCTCTTCCATGCCTCGGGAAGTGGAAATTATCACCGCGTCGGTGACTCTGGACCGCGCCACCGTCTATGCCACCTCCACCGGAGGTCGGGACCATTACACCATTGAAACCGTTGGCAAACAGTTATTCTCCCTGAAAGCTACCCCGGGAACCAAGGTGTTGAATCATCAAGTGGTGGCTGAATTAATTGATGAAACCTACCGCACCCACAGCGGGGGGATTATCAAATATGCCGGAGTGGAAGTCCAGAAACGAGGCAAAGCTAAACAAGGCTATGAAGTCGTCAAAGGCGGCACCTTGCTGTGGATTCCCGAAGAATGCCACGAAATCAACAAGGATATTTCCTTGTTGCTGGTGGAAGACGGCCAATTTGTGGAAGCGGCGACGGAAATCGTTAAAGACATCAAATGCGCCAGCAGTGGGGTGGTGGAAGTCACCCAGAAAAATGACATTCTCCGGGAAGTGACCATCAAGCCCGGGGAGTTGATTATGATTGAGGACCCCGAGGAAGTGGCGATCGCCAATGGCAGTCTCGTCAATCCCGGTCAAGAAATTATCCCCGGAGTCGTCGCCCAGGAATTGCGCTATGTCGAAATCCTGGAAACTCCCGAAGGTCCGGCCTTGTTGCTGCGTCCTGCGGTGGAATATCCCGTATTGGATGAGCCCGCCATTCCCTCTCAGGAATCCCTGAACAATGGGGAAGAGGCCATGATTCAACTGCGCGCCGTCCAGCGCTTGCCCTATAAAGATGGGGAACGGGTCAAATCCGTAGAAGGGTTGGAATTGCTGCGGACCCAGTTGGTGCTGGAAATTGATAAAGATGCCCCCGGATTAGCCGCAGACATCGAATTAGTGCCCGTCGAGGAAGAAGAACTGCTCTCCTCCGAGGAGTTAGACCCCTCGAAAGGTGCGCCCATGCGCTTGCAGTTGGTGATCCTCGAATCCTTAGTGATTCGCCGGGATGTCGTGGCAGATACCACCCAAGGCAGTACCCAAACTCGCCTGTTGGTGAAAGATGGAGACCGGATTCCCCCTGGGGCCGTCGTTGCCCGCACGGAAATTCTCGGCAAAGAAGCGGGTGAAATTCGTGGGATTCGCGAAGGGGCAGAAGCCATTCGCCGGGTGCTGGTGGTCCGGGATGATGATGTGATGACCGTGGACACGGCGGAAGAACCCGCCGTCAAAGTGGGGGATTTTGTGGTGGAAAACACCGAAGTCGCCCCCGGGTTGCGGATACCGGATTCAGGTCAGGTCGTCGAAGTGACTGCCCTGGAGCCTTCCGATGACTCCGCCTTGTCCCAGGGGAATTACCGCATGAAGTTGCGACTGGCGCGTCCTTACCGGGTGTCCCCAGGGGCCGTGCTTCATGTGGATGATGGCTCCTTGGTGCAGCGGGGGGATAACCTGGTGCTGCTGGTGTTTGAGCGCACCAAGACTGGGGATATTATTCAAGGGTTGCCTCGGATTGAGGAATTGCTGGAGGCCCGTAAGCCGAAAGAGGGCTGCATTTTGGCCGCGTTGCCCGGGGTGGCCCAGGTGGTTTATGGGGATGATGATACGGTCATTTTGAAGGTGGTGGAAGAGGACGGGGCCGTTACGGATTATGAGCTTGGCCCTGGTCAGACCCTGCTGGTGAGTGATGGTCAACGGGTAAAAGCCGGGGAACCGCTCACCGATGGACCGAGCAATCCTCATGAGATTTTGGAGATTTTCTTCAATCTGCCCGGGGAACGGAATTATGAGCATACGCTGTTGAGTTTCCAGCAGGTGCAAACGTTCTTAGTGAGTGAGGTGCAGTCTGTATATCTGTCCCAAGGGATTGATATTAGTGATAAGCACATTGAAGTGATTGTGCGTCAGATGACGAACAAGGTGCGAATCGATGATGGCGGAGATACAACCATGTTGCCTGGGGAGTTGATTGAACTGCAACAGGTGGAACGGGTGAATGAGGCGATGTCGATTACCGGCGGTGCGCCTGCGAAATATACTCCGCTGTTGTTGGGGATTACTAAGGCGTCGTTGAATACGGACAGCTTTATTTCGGCGGCTTCTTTCCAGGAGACCACTCGGGTGCTGACTGAAGCGGCGATCGAGGGCAAATCCGACTGGTTGCGCGGGTTGAAGGAGAACGTGATTATCGGACGTCTGATTCCTGCCGGGACTGGGTTTAATGCCTATGAGGATATGATGCTGCTTCCGGATGATAGTGCTTATGATGGGGTGCTAGAGGAGGAAGAGGAGGAGTTTCCTGATGTGGTCCTGGATGACCATACGGCCCGGGCTTACCGGAATACGGGGATGGAGTTAGAGGAGGAGATTTTGACTCCTGATGATGAAGAGACGGACGATGAGTTTGCTCTACCGGATTTGGGGGTGAAGGCAAGCAAAGATGTGCGATCGATTTCTATCCTTGAGGAAGATTTCGAGGATGATGATGATTTTGATGATGATGATGACATTGATGATGATTTTGAGTAGGGGAGACCTCTCCCCCCTAGCCCCCCTCTCCTAAGAGGTGAGGGGGGGATAAGAGGACCTCTCCCCCCTAGCCCCCCTCTCCTAAGAGGTGAGGGGGGGACCGGAAGTTTTGACCCCCCTGGAGAGGCGATTCTCGAATCGCCCCTCCAGGGGGGTTTTTTTAGCTAGGCATCCGGTTTTAACCGAATGATTGATTCCAAATCCGGTGATCAACAGTCGGGTTTCTCTCGAAGAAAAGCGCTTCTTGGGGTACGTCCGCAAACGCTTTAGCCCTTAAGGATACGGGTTTTTACTGGGGCTATTTATCTGCCGAATGGTGAACCTTGAGGCATTTGACGCTCACCCTTGACAACTCAAAACGAGCTACGTTAGAATCGATTCACCTAAGATGCAGATGTTGCGAAGCAATTCTGAAAACGTCAGCGTTGAGCACTTGCGGAGTAAGTCTGAATTGCCAAAAAGCAGGCGCTTAGAGCGGTAAGGCTTATTATCCCTTGCTCGCTCTCCTTACCTCTGATTGCCTTTGGGCGTTTAACACATGAGTAGAAATGCCTGGAATCATCGTTTTCAGGTATTTCCCTTGTCAGTTTCCTTTTAAAAAAATATGTTGCGAAGTAAATCTGATAAGCAAAACGATCCGGTGCTAGAGTCGCGTTTTGGAGTCCAGGGAGTCGGGGGAGAGTTATGGCCGAGTGATAGCAATTACGGGTTCTACTCCGCCTTGATTCATCAAATCCCAGAACTGCGGCAGCTTGACCACTGGGGTTTGCTGACGATTCCAGGCATTCCAGAACAACGAGGAAAGATTCTACTGACAGAGCGATCGCATTTTCGGATCCGAATGCGTGCCTCTCAAAGTCATCTGGTGTATCAGCTTGCCGGGAAAATCCTGCGGGTTGGGAAACATCAAATGCGCGTAGGGATTCCCACCCGAACACTGCTGCAACCGGCATCGACCCTCAAGGCGCGAATTGTCACCATTAAAAATGGCATCGATGTCGAGTCGTTTTTAAACACAGCGCGACGGCAACTGGAGGCTTTAGGGGTGAAAGGCAAACTCTCGGTAGTAACGGATCAAGATGGAACCCCCAGTCGCAAAACTATCAAAATTCAGCGATTTACCATCGTCGGTTTTACGACCCTCGTCACCGGATTAAGTGACGAAGACTCCTTGATATTACAAGAGGAAGGAATTGGGGGCCGTCGTCACATGGGTTGTGGGTACTTTTTACCAGCAACGCGATAGATCGGGTCATTCATTGGTATCGAAGGAGAATCATGTTACAAAATCATGGTGAACTCTCGGTTCTGCGTCGCCTGCATCGAGAGAATCAGATCATTATCGATTTAATTGAAGCTGAACAAGAACACAATGCCGTTCAAGATCAGCAGATTAATGCCTTAGAGCAGAAATTTTCGAGGCTAGGTCACTGGTTGCAAATCCAGCAAAATCGAGATTTCGATGTTCAAGAGCGGGTAGAGGCTGTGGAAGCACAAGTGCGAATTGTTACTCATACCCAGGCGGATAAAATTGCCGAACTTGAGTGTTTGGTGCATCCTGATTCCTTGGATGGGGATGCCGTTTGCAATTTTGAGGATTCGCGTTAGAGGCAAATGATGAAATCTCATGAATTTCCCAAACTGCTGGCAAAGTCATTGCCGAAGCAGAAAGAGCGGCATCCGAAAGTTGAAGGTGCCGCTACCTATACAGGTCACATTCATGCAGTGTTCAAGTCTGCTGAGGTGCTGGTCGAGAAATTAGGAGCCAGGATTTTAGAACAATTAGATTTGAACGACATTGAACCAGACCGCTTTGCAGCGACGGTGAAATTAGGCGCTTATCTGCATGACTGGGGGAAGGCGAATCAGCATTTTCAGGAAATGGTGCATCTGAAATCAGAAGATGACAAAATTCCCCAGGGTCGAAAGCAACTCCTAAAGGCATGGAAAGAACATGGGGAAAGACAAATGATTCGCCATGAAGTGATTAGTGGCATTTTGGCGCTGCAAGTGGAGGGTTTTCGAGACTGGTTAAATCATTGTCCGAATGCTGATTTGCGTCTGGCGGTTTGGGCGGCAATGGGACATCATCTGAAAATGGGGGGTCAGGTTACCGAAATTCGAGAGGAAACTGGAGATGGCTTAAAAATTTACACCCATCACCCTGATTTTAAAAAAGTCTTAATGATGGGCCATAAGTTTCTAGGATTGCCAAAAAGTTGTAAAAAACCACCCCCGGAATATTGGTCAATTTCTCAACTGCAAGAGGCATTAAATACGCTAGTTAGGGACTTTGGTGAAGCTGAAGAACAAATGGACTGGCAGCAGCATAAGTTTATTGCGGCAGTGAAAGCGACTGTTCTAGCGGCTGATGTTGCCGGTTCAGCATTAGCGGGGGGAAACTATGAAATTGAGCAGTGGGTTGAAGAAGTCTTATCCCGGGTTTTGTCTGAGGAAGAGTTGCAAAATGTCCTGACCGATCGCCTGGAGGGTCAGGAGTTACGAGAGTTTCAAAAGAAAATTGCTGCACCGGGTAGCCGGATTAAACTGGTAAAAGCCGGATGCGGAACGGGTAAAACCATTGGCGCTTATGCTTGGGCGAAAACCCGAGCATTAAACCACAAACTCTTTTTCTGCTATCCCACGATGGGAACTGCCTCTCAAGGGTATTTAGATTATGCCCACGATAGCCAGATTGAGGCGACTTTAATCCATTCTCATGCGGATATTGATTTAGAGGAACTCTTAACCACGAATGAAATAGAGGAAACCGAGGAGGAAAAACAAAAGAATGAAGAATTTCGGGAGGCTCAGGCTCGATTAAGTTCGTTGTTGGCTTGGCAAAATAAACTGATGGTTTGTACGGTAGATACGGTTTTGGGTTTAATGCAAAATAACCGAAAACCTTTATATTCGTGGCCTGCGATTAGTCTAGGGTCGTTTGTGTTTGATGAGGTTCATGCGTATGACCCGATGTTATTTGGGACGTTGTTAAGATTTCTCAAAACGTTTTCTCGGTCCGAAATTTTATTAATGAGTGCCAGCATAACCCGAGAACAAGAACAAGCCATTCGCCAAGTGGTAGAAGATGAGTTGGGAGAAGAGATTACCGTTATTCACGGACCCCAAGAACTGGAAGAACTGAAACGATATCGGTTACAGTATCTTCCCCAGGTATCAGATTTAGAAACAGCGCCGGAAGTTTGGGATTCGATTTTAAAGACATTGCATCAGGGGAAAAAAGTGCTATGGGTCACTAATTCGGTGCAAAGTTGTATTGATTTATATCGGTTAGCCGAAAATCAACTGACGCAACATCTGCCTGGAGTGGCAGTGAAGCGATTGATTTATCACAGTCGGTTTCGCTATAAAGATCGCAAAGTGAAACATCAAGAGGTGATCGAGGCATTTCAGGGAAGCGATCCGGTGTTGGCAATTACTACCCAAGTGTGCGAGATGTCGCTGGATCTGAGTGCTGATCTGCTGGTGTCGGCGATCGCACCGGCACCGGCTTTAATCCAACGTCTGGGACGTCTTAACCGGCGAGTGAGGCAAGATGAAACGACGGGAGAATATCACCTAGTTTCGGGTCAAGTGTGCGATGGAATCATTTATGCTTGGGATGCAAAGCAACCCTATAAACAGTCTGAACTGGAGACGGGAAAGCAGTTACTCGATCGCCTCGCCGGAGAGGAAATTTCCCAGGCGGATCTATCCCGCGTGGCGGCAGAACTCGGATCGATGACTTACTCACCTGTTGACTGTGAGTGGTTGGATGGCATCTGGTGTACTCAACCCGGTAATTTACGGGAGGCGGGTTATACGATTACGGTTTTACTAGCAGATGACATCCCCGCTATTCAAAAAGCGGCGAAACAAAGCGATCGCTCGTTTATGAAAGAGGCTCAAAATTGGGCCATATCCATACGAGCAACTCCAGGATTTCAGAAATGGAAGCGCAAGAAGTTTTATCGTTGCGCACCCTCTGATGTCATTCAATATAGCGAAGAAACCGGGGCAGAACCATGCAAACCATCACCTTAAATTTGGGTAATCCCCACCTCACTGGGTTGCATCGGGCGGGAATGGCGGGATTATGGATGACTTTACAGCAGTTAGGCAAAGATATCCCCAAAGGCGATCGGCCCGGTCAACTGGATTGGCAACTCAATCCTCGTCAGATTTTAATCAATTGGCAAGGCCATGATTTTGAAGTATTGGATTGGTTATTGAAACAATCTTTTCAAACCAGTCCAGAGGGATTTATCAGTTTGCGAGGATTGAATTCAGACACCTTACCACCGGACCAAAAATGGGTGCTGCATCAAGGAATGCTGCGAACCTTTTTGCAACATACCAGCACTCACAAGTCTGATGGAAAAGTCTCAATCGTATTTACAATAGATGAGGTAGAAATTCCTCTTTCTTACAAATCTATCAAAAGTTATGCTCATCAGGACTTTGCCAAGAATCTCTGTGATAAACAGGGCAACCTGTTGAATAAAACGATTGGCGTGGCGGGTTGGTTGAATCCTGGGGCCGTGGTGCGACATACGGCCTTTAGTTCCTCCACCAGTTTTGAAGAAAATCCCACGGATGCTTTGCTGTTGCTATTTGCCCCGGTTGCTTGCTATTATTTTTTGCTTCGCTCAAAATTGCGAGATAAACGGGCGCAATATGCTTTAGTCGTTCCCGAAATTGTGGATTTAGAAGCATTTGCTAGAATCCGACAACATCGAGAGTGGAGAAAATCCGGCTATAAAGATTTCTGTGCAACGGGGTTGGGGGATGCGGGATTACAGTTTTTAACCCATGAATCCGTTGCTCAAACTGCTCAACAGTATCAAGTGAAGTCCTGCCAGGTGATTACCTTTGGCTCAGTTGCTTGGTCCAGTCAGCAGATGACACGAACGGAATTGCATCTCATTGAAGCCAGCGATCGCGCTTGTGAAAACTACCAGATTTTGCGTCAGATTCCTTTTTTTAAAAACCGAGTCAGACCCGGAGATAAAGGCGGATTTATTACTGTCAGTTTTGCCCGGGAGTTGATTACGGAAAATCTGGCTCACTCGCACGAGTGGTATCAAGGCTTTTCCACAAAAGTCAAGAGCTGGGAATTGTTTCAAAAATTAACCTACGACCGAGAAGGATTGTACCAAATGGTTCAAAAATCGAAATGGGATACCGAGTCTAAACAGTTATTTGTTCAAGCCTGTCATCAAGCCATTGGCAATACTTATGGAAAAGCGGCAGGACGGGCAGAAGATAGCAAGAAAGAACCAGATTTTGACCGAATTAATGTCAAAATCCGGAGCAAGTTAGGACGGTGCAAAAATGCGGCATCTTTCCGAGCTTTTATTACAGATTTTTGGTGGAGGGCAGGAAAGGTCAGCCTCGTCCAAGACAATTGGAGAGAGTTAATGGAGTTAATTACCGGGGAAGATAACTGGAAATTAGGCCGAGATTTGTTTTTGTTAGCCCTAGCCAGCTATAAGAGTTCTAAGAAAAAAAGCTCAGAGCTAGAAGAAGACATGGAAGAAGATGACATGACTGGTACTGATGCTTATGAACCGGAGGAAGAAATCGATGAAGAAGAGGAATTTAATTTTGAGGAGTAAATACGGGTTAATCGTCTAAGTTTGTCACTTGTCTACTTGTTGTCATTATTTTGAGGAAATTTAATCATGTCTTTTCACTTGTTTGGAAACATTTTAACTGCCTACGGTACAGCAGCCAACAATCGCGGTGAAAATGAAGGGAATATCACCACCCTGCAAAAGTTGTTCTGGAAAGGAGATGTTCATACGACCGTTTCAGCAGAAGCCATTCGCTGGGCATTACGCTATTACTGGCAAACCTGCGGAAATGGCTATCAGGTCAATCGTCAATGGAATGATGCTAAAAATGATAATATTTGGCAGAATGATAATTTTGATGAGGAAACCTATATTGATGATGATGTCTTGGGATATATGAAAGCAGAGGCAGCCAAGTCAGAAGGGTCTGATGAACCCAAAAAAGGGAAAAAGCGAGAGAAGGGAACCACCACAGCAAAACGAGGAGTGTTAGAAGTGACTCGGGCCGTTTCAATGGTTCCTTTTGAAGGGGATATTACCTTTAATGCCAAAAGTGGTCAAAAAGGAACAACCTCATTGTATGGAACCGAAGTTCATGCGACTCGTTATCAATATGGGTTTGCTTTAACCCCCGATCGCCTCACAGATAAATCCCGGATTATCGGGGTTTTAGATGGATTAACCTCGATTGGAGAAGTGGGGGGGAATCAAGCGCGGTTTTTGTATGATTTCTCGCCAGAAAGTTTAGTGTTGCGCTGGACCCATGATTTTTCTCCTCGGTTTTTATATTGCTTCCAAGAAGAGGATGGGGAGATTTCCATACCGGATTTATTGCGCCGGGTTCAGGCGGGAGATATTGAGGCGAATGAGTTATGGATTGCCGGTGCGATCGCCCAATCAGATGCGGGAGAAATGCTAGAAGAATTGGGGGCCAATGTATTTGTAGGCCTTAAAACCGCTGTTCAAAATGTGAAACGAGTCATTGCCGAAGATTTGGATCTGGAGGATTTAGCATGACGATCGCCTTACAAGTAGAAGTCCCGATCGCCTGCTTTCGCCAATCTCGGGCGCGGGAATATGCCGAAACCTATCCCGTCCCTCCACCATCGACCGTCTATGGAATGTTACTCTCAATGGTGGGCGAAACCGATCGCTATCAACATTGCGGCATTCAATTGGCGATCGGCCTTTTGTCTCACCCCCAAAAATCCCGAGTCATTCGCACGTTTCGCCGATTCAAGAAAAAAGATATCCATGACCCCAGCAATGCCAGACCTGACTATCAAGAACTCCTGACGGATATTCAGTTTATCGTCTGGATTGCTACGGGTAAAGATAAAGCCAAGCCTACCTTAACCGAACGCCTCCAACAAGCCCTTGCCAACCCCCAGGCCATCACCCGCTTTGGTGGATTATGCTTAGGAGAAAGTCGGGATTTAGTCAATGCAGTGACTTTATTACCCCCAGACTATACCGGCGAGTCTTTATCCTGGATTGTCCTAGATGAAAATGGCTTGCTCACTTTACCCTATTGGGTCGATCATCTAGGGTCTCGGGGAACGCGCTGGCAGAATTATCGACTACTCGACCCCTCCCAACAATGGGAACCTCCCGATTTAGCTTGGACTGTCATCAAGTCAGATTGAATCGATAAAGCAGGTTCGGAAGCGATTAAGCATTAACGGTCGAGCAAGTCGTCCTGTTTAACCTCAGATGCCGTTAGGCGTTGAAAACTAAATTTCATCTCAACTTATCGGCATCTTTACTATGCAATTAATCGACAATAATCCTGTAACTCAATCAGAAACCCTGCGCGTTTCTGCCCTCCATGCCCTTGCCTATTGTCCTCGCCTTTTCTATCTGGAAGAAGTGGAGGAACTCTATACCCAAAATGCTGCTGTGTTTGCTGGACGAAGACTGCACGCGGAACTGGAAAAACAGGAGGATGAAACCTGGGAAGAATTGTTTCTGGAATCCGCAGAATTGGGATTGCGCGGGGCGGTGGATGCTTTGCGGACTCGGGATGGGGAGACGATTCCCTATGAACATAAGCGGGGACGTTGTAATCGGGATGCTGACAAAAAACCCATTCCCTGGGAGAGCGATCGCCTGCAAGTCCTCGCCTACGCCTATCTCATCGAATCCGCCCTCAAAATTCCCGTCAAAGAAGGACGGATTCGCTACCATGCCGATAACGTCCTGGTTCATGTTCCCCTGGATGATGCCGGACGTCAAACGGTTCGGGATGCCATCCACCGGGCGCGAATCCTGCGGGTCTCCCCTCAGCGTCCTCCTGTCACCGAAAACGAGCGGTTATGTGCCCGATGTTCCCTGGCCCCGGTCTGTTTACCGGAAGAAGCAAGGCTCGCACATAACCGCGAATGGCAACCGATTCGCCTCTTTCCCGAAGATGATGACCGCCAAGTGCTGCATATTCTCGAACCGGGTACGGCGGTAGGGCGCACCGGAGAACAACTGAAAATTACCCGCCGGGGTCAATCTCCAGAAACCCTGCCGGTGCAGCAAGTCGGGCAACTGGTGATGCATAGTTTCTCACAATTGTCAACTCAAGCCCTGCATTTTTGCGCCCATCATGGCATTGGGGTACATTTTGTCTCTGGGGGTGGCCGGTATATTGGCAGTTTCGACAGCCGTCAGGGCAGTATCCAGCGGCGGATTCGCCAGTATAGCGCCTTATCCGATGGGGGATTTTGTCTGGAATTGGCCCGGAAACTGGTGCTGTGTCGGGCTCAAGGACAGCGTAAATTTTTGATGCGCGGGAAACGGGGTTTAAAGCAACCTGCCGCGCGGTTGAATGAGACCATCATTCAGATGAAGAAAGTCCTCAAGCAAGTTCCCCAGGCGACTTCCCTAGAATCCCTGCTGGGGTTAGAGGGGAACTTAGCCGCCCTTTATTTTGGGGCCTTACCTTGCCTGATTTCCACGGAAGCGCCTGCAGAAATGGGGTTTTCCGGGCGCAACCGTCGTCCGCCCAAGGATCGGTTTAATGCTTTGCTCAGTTTTGGGTATGCGTTACTGATGAAAGATGTGATGAATGCCATCCTCACCGTCGGGTTAGAACCGGCCCTGGGATTTTACCATCAACCGCGCACCCAAGCGCCGCCCCTGGCCCTGGATTTGATGGAGATTTTTCGGGTGCCCTTGGTGGATATGCCGGTGATGGCATCGGTGAATCGCCAGCAGTGGGAGGTGCGAGAAGACTTTGAGGTGCGCGGGGAGCAAGTGTGGTTGAGCGATTCCGGACGGCGCAAGTTGGTGAATCTGTACGAACGGCGCAAGGAAGAAACTTGGAAACATCCGGTAACGGGGTATTCCCTCACCTATCGGCGGTTGTTGGAGTTAGAGGTGCGACTTTTGGAAAAAGAGTGGTGCGGGGAAGGGGGGTTATTTGGTCAATTGGTGTTGCGTTGAGGTGTGGCGATGAGTGAGGCTCACAATTGGTATTTGGTTTGTTATGACATCCGGAATCCGAAGCGTTGGCGGAAGGCATATAAGCTGTTACAAGGCTATGGGGAACGGATCCAATATTCGATGTTTCGCTGTTGGTTGAATCAACGGGGACGGGAGAAATTGCGCTGGGAGTTAGAGAAGGTGTTGGCAGAGGAGGATAGTTTGCTGTTGATCCGGTTACCGAACCAGTGCGTGCAGGGCCTTGCCGCTTATAACCGTCCTGGCTCCTGGCCCTTGCCGGAGGAGTCCCATCGGGTGATTTGATGCAAGCACCTGGGGTTGTGACCGGGTGTTGTCTGCTGGGATGCGGTGAAAGACTGATGGGGTTTAGATTGGGAGGTGGTTTCAGGGTGGTGATGATGCTTGAATTTGGGTAGAATGAAGGGAGGGTAAGGGTTTGAGGGATGGGTGAACACAGAGGTTCGAGGGATGGAGGTGAAGGGATGATGATTCAGTCCAGGGTGCGTGTAAAATCGACTCAGAGCAATGTCCATCTGAGGACTCTGGGGCGCGCCCCGCTCGAACCTCTGATGCCGCAAGGCGTTGAGCACTGGTACAACCCCTCTCGCCCTCTCGGATGTTCCACGACCGCTCGAACCTCTGATGCCGCAAGGCGTTGAGCACGGGTTGGCACTTACGCGGCTCCTTTGATTACTTTCCGCTCGAACCTCTGATGCCGCAAGGCGTTGAGCACTATCCCAGATGGTCAGTTCTGGGTGCATCATATTAGTCCGCTCGAACCTCTGATGCCGCAAGGCGTTGAGCACATGAATTTTTATGAGTTGGGTTGGCAAATCGGAGAGGCCGCTCGAACCTCTGATGCCGCAAGGCGTTGAGCACATAAACTGCTAAAGGGGACTAAAAAAGACCCGTCAACCACCGCTCGAACCTCTGATGCCGCAAGGCGTTGAGCACATAGCGGTTTACGTTTCTGCTAAAAATCACTGCTACCGCTCGAACCTCTGATGCCGCAAGGCGTTGAGCACAGGAATGATTTTGCGGAAGCCTTCCTCATTGCGGTCCGCTCGAACCTCTGATGCCGCAAGGCGTTGAGCACTTTGTAAATCCGGCATTGGACTAGATACAATCCTAAACCGCTCGAACCTCTGATGCCGCAAGGCGTTGAGCACGTTCCAGAACGCTCTAGATCTTATAGATCTTAAAGACCCGCTCGAACCTCTGATGCCGCAAGGCGTTGAGCACATCACAGAGTGCGATCGTGCGATCGCATCGCGTGACCGCTCGAACCTCTGATGCCGCAAGGCGTTGAGCACTGGGAATCAGGGCGACACAGCGCCAATGGCCTTTATACCGCTCGAACCTCTGATGCCGCAAGGCGTTGAGCACTAATTCAATTATGTCACAAAGCAATGCATTCTACCAACCGCTCGAACCTCTGATGCCGCAAGGCGTTGAGCACTGATTGTAACTGAGACCCCAAATAATCCGGGGATGTCCGCTCGAACCTCTGATGCCGCAAGGCGTTGAGCACGTTTCAACCGCCCCAACACTTCCCGAGATTTGGGAAGACCGCTCGAACCTCTGATGCCGCAAGGCGTTGAGCACATTACTTGCGATCGCAATGGCTGGAGTATGGACACCCGCTCGAACCTCTGATGCCGCAAGGCGTTGAGCACCGTCGTCACCGGGTGAACCTGACAGTTTCTAGCTCCGCTCGAACCTCTGATGCCGCAAGGCGTTGAGCACCAACCCAATTTAATATTTCTTTACAATATTTTTAACCGCTCGAACCTCTGATGCCGCAAGGCGTTGAGCACCGAGATTTGGAAGAATCAGCATCAGGAACTCAGTCCCGCTCGAACCTCTGATGCCGCAAGGCGTTGAGCACCGGTAGAGGCTGCTGAGAAAAACGTTGATAGCATTCCGCTCGAACCTCTGATGCCGCAAGGCGTTGAGCACATTATAGCGAAGTTGAACGTGCTACCGAGTTCGACCCGCTCGAACCTCTGATGCCGCAAGGCGTTGAGCACTCTGGATTCTCCGAATGGATAGCGGGTCAACTGCCTCCGCTCGAACCTCTGATGCCGCAAGGCGTTGAGCACTTCGTGAGCATCGTTAGCGACACCTTCACAATCAAAGCCGCTCGAACCTCTGATGCCGCAAGGCGTTGAGCACTTGAATAAAACGCTCTCCACAAGCGCTATCAACACCGCTCGAACCTCTGATGCCGCAAGGCGTTGAGCACGAGTTAATCGTATTTCGGGCTGATAATTCGATACTATCCGCTCGAACCTCTGATGCCGCAAGGCGTTGAGCACATCCTCAAACCAGACCCTAGCACTCGTTTGACTAAACCGCTCGAACCTCTGATGCCGCAAGGCGTTGAGCACGCGAGAGGGTCCCGGGTTTCCGGTCAACTCACCAAATTCGACCGCTCGAACCTCTGATGCCGCAAGGCGTTGAGCACGCCCCGCGATCGCAATATGCAGCCAGAAGAAAAGAGCCGCTCGAACCTCTGATGCCGCAAGGCGTTGAGCACATTCTCTCTCGCCGGAGGGTGATTCGGCTCATCACCGCTCGAACCTCTGATGCCGCAAGGCGTTGAGCACACTTCTTACAACGAATACACTTTTGTTATAACCGCCGCTCGAACCTCTGATGCCGCAAGGCGTTGAGCACTTCCGATCATCCTGCTGATCGCGGCGGTAGAACCTACACCGCTCGAACCTCTGATGCCGCAAGGCGTTGAGCACCCAACCTGCGAACGGCACAAGCCGCAGGGCGATATCCCGCTCGAACCTCTGATGCCGCAAGGCGTTGAGCACACAAACTTCGCGCCATGCTTGTCAGCATGATTGACCGCTCGAACCTCTGATGCCGCAAGGCGTTGAGCACGTAACTGATTTTTAGTGTTGACGATTACGAAAATTCCCGCTCGAACCTCTGATGCCGCAAGGCGTTGAGCACGTAGATAAAGGGATGGAGATTGCGGGCAAATATTTCCGCTCGAACCTCTGATGCCGCAAGGCGTTGAGCACTCCCTCGGGCAATGATGCAATTCCCGCCTGGTTGCCGCTCGAACCTCTGATGCCGCAAGGCGTTGAGCACTTTCTCAATCAGTTCCTTGATGGCGTCGGGGATCCCCCCGCTCGAACCTCTGATGCCGCAAGGCGTTGAGCACTTTCCCAGTCGTTGCGCTGAGGCATTCCCAGCGACCGCTCGAACCTCTGATGCCGCAAGGCGTTGAGCACAAGATATCCGTAAAAAGCAAGAGACGCTTATGGGTCAGACCGCTCGAACCTCTGATGCCGCAAGGCGTTGAGCACATTGCGTTGCAAGCAAGTCTACTGCAAGCAATCCGCCGCTCGAACCTCTGATGCCGCAAGGCGTTGAGCACATAAGATTGCCTCTTTTTACCGAGTATTCTGAACTCCCGCTCGAACCTCTGATGCCGCAAGGCGTTGAGCACACCGATGAAACTGACTATCAATTCAGGGTTAGAAAAACCGCTCGAACCTCTGATGCCGCAAGGCGTTGAGCACTGTTGACCCGTCAAGAGCGTATCTTGGCTGATATCTCCGCTCGAACCTCTGATGCCGCAAGGCGTTGAGCACGACCGGCGGTCAGCCTGAGTACACGGCGGGTATATACCGCTCGAACCTCTGATGCCGCAAGGCGTTGAGCACACTCAGGTATTTCAATGTAAAACCCGCTTTTCCGCCCGCTCGAACCTCTGATGCCGCAAGGCGTTGAGCACCCATGCTTTCAGCATTGGTTAGTACCGTATCGCTCCCGCTCGAACCTCTGATGCCGCAAGGCGTTGAGCACCTCCGGATCTGCTCCGGGTCCGCGCGCTTTCCCAGACCGCTCGAACCTCTGATGCCGCAAGGCGTTGAGCACGTTAGTCAACAATGATTGATGCCGATCGCCCATAAATCCGCTCGAACCTCTGATGCCGCAAGGCGTTGAGCACTGTTACTTCCCCTGATTATTACTTCGTCGCCACCCCGCTCGAACCTCTGATGCCGCAAGGCGTTGAGCACCTCAGGAGGCACGCCAGCGGTATCCCGAAGGTATTCCGCTCGAACCTCTGATGCCGCAAGGCGTTGAGCACCACCCAGTAGCCGGACAAATTAGCTACCACTATGAGGACACCGCTCGAACCTCTGATGCCGCAAGGCGTTGAGCACAGATACATAGATGAGATACCAGGGATAGGAATATCCCGCTCGAACCTCTGATGCCGCAAGGCGTTGAGCACGCTCTAGTAGTGTAGCAGCAGGGAAAGGGAGAGAATCCGCTCGAACCTCTGATGCCGCAAGGCGTTGAGCACAATACGGGGAAGCACCCCAGATACCAGATAAACCCCGCTCGAACCTCTGATGCCGCAAGGCGTTGAGCACAACTGGGTAGTTTTCAGGATTGGCCCAAGCAAACCCGCTCGAACCTCTGATGCCGCAAGGCGTTGAGCACTGTTAGGTCGTTGTTCATATCCGATCCGCATGGCCCCCGCTCGAACCTCTGATGCCGCAAGGCGTTGAGCACTATCCCGGGAAGTGGCAAGAAGCGGCGCTGGCTTCCCCGCTCGAACCTCTGATGCCGCAAGGCGTTGAGCACGATATCAAAGAAATTATCAGTTCCGCGTCTGTGGTCCCGCTCGAACCTCTGATGCCGCAAGGCGTTGAGCACTCCAAGCATTGCCCACCCTCTCGTTCTGGAACGGCCGCTCGAACCTCTGATGCCGCAAGGCGTTGAGCACGTAAATAAGCTGGTAATTTCCCCAATGCTAATTCCCCCGCTCGAACCTCTGATGCCGCAAGGCGTTGAGCACGAAAACCCGTGATTCTCTGAGATCACGGGTTTAGGACCGCTCGAACCTCTGATGCCGCAAGGCGTTGAGCACGTAACGAATGCAGTTAAGGCGTACCGCGAGACGATCCCGCTCGAACCTCTGATGCCGCAAGGCGTTGAGCACTATGTTTCGGCAGACTTCGATTACGACGCGATCGTTCCGCTCGAACCTCTGATGCCGCAAGGCGTTGAGCACCAGCACCCGGGATAACTCGGCGAGAACCTAGCTCTCCGCTCGAACCTCTGATGCCGCAAGGCGTTGAGCACGGTTTTTTTATGGGAGTCTGCACAACCGCACTAACCGCTCGAACCTCTGATGCCGCAAGGCGTTGAGCACTCTACAGTGCCGCTCAAAGTGCGGCGGGTGTTGTAGCCGCTCGAACCTCTGATGCCGCAAGGCGTTGAGCACGTGGTGTCGGAACCGGACCGGACGGCCCCAGCAATCCCGCTCGAACCTCTGATGCCGCAAGGCGTTGAGCACGGATGCGCTACCCCGACCTTATTAATGCTTACAAAGGCCGCTCGAACCTCTGATGCCGCAAGGCGTTGAGCACGGTCCAAATATACTGGGTTCTCCACGAAGCATCCCCGCTCGAACCTCTGATGCCGCAAGGCGTTGAGCACGGAACCAATGGACCCAAGTTCATCAAGGCATCGTACCCCGCTCGAACCTCTGATGCCGCAAGGCGTTGAGCACACGGGTTTATATGTTGACCACAGGTAGCGCTTGGAAGCTCCGCTCGAACCTCTGATGCCGCAAGGCGTTGAGCACAGCGGAAAATTAGATTCTGTGGGATTGACGCTCCTGACCGCTCGAACCTCTGATGCCGCAAGGCGTTGAACACCGACTACAAAACCAGATGTGGCGACACATCAAGTCCAACCGCTCGAACCTCTGATGCCGCAAGGCGTTGAGCACAACTGGATCGAACGGTCTCACGATGTTCTAAACCCACCGTTTGAACCTCTGATGCCGCAAGGCGTTGAGTACCTGGGGCTGGTCATTGGTCATTGGCTATTAGTCATTTGTTAATACTTGTGCTGAGGGGGGGTGTGAGTTGCCCTCTGGTTTTGCTATGCTCAGTTTCGAGAGTTGTGGGGGGGAACTGAGGCTTTTGTATAAAATTTAACCTGGATGAAACCTGAATCTTATTTGAGCAGTATTGTGATTGAACGAATATACTTTACACCTATCTGATGGCCTGAGTTTCAACTCATCTCATGCGGACATCAGGTGTTCCATCGCTTCGATTTGAATTTTGACGCCGGTTTCTCCGTCGGGGATGTGCCGCCAACTGCCGAAGGGAATCTGTTTGAGGCTGTCGGATGAGAAGATTCCGGCACTGACTAAGGCATCGCACACACTGCCGATCGCATTGTCCCCATCTCCTCTATGTTTACCCCGTAAGATAATCCGCACGGCTGCTCGTTCAAGAGGTAACTGCGGTAACGGATTCATCTGATGCACTTGCATGATGATCTCCCCTTCCGCACGCAGTCTCCATTCCCGATATCGCTTGGGTAAATAGGTGCCGTTGGCAGTTACCCGAGGACGCGCTTTGGGAATGACGGGCCCGGGAATCCACAAGGTCAAGGTTTTCCGGATATTTACACTCTCCGGTTGCGTCTCTTTCTGGACTTCACTGGGTTTAGCTTTTCTCGGTTCGGTTCGCAAAATTCGCGATCGCCCTTCCGGTTTGGAGCGTTGGAGAAGGGACACAAAAGTGAGCCGCTGTGCTGTCTCTGACATCAGTTGAGCATTCACGATTAAAGGCGGTTCTAACTCTTCTTGCCTGAATTCGCCCCGGGTTTGTGAATCTTCAGTTTCCTGGGTTTCCTCTGCGATCGCGTCAATTTCCCGTCTGGGAGCGATCGCCGGGTCGTCTTTCACGGAGGGCCATCCCTGAGCCATTTCCATATAGGTTTGTGCGGTGGCCTCGGGAACGTTACAATAACCGGCTAACCAGACCTGCCATTTTTGCGCGGGGACCCGAAGTTTGGCCTGGATCAGCAGTTGTCCAGCGGTGCAAGCGTGCAAAAGTCCGATCGCCACCGATTGTTGACAGCGTTCGTGTTCGCGATTAATTTGGGCCGCTAGTTCTCTTAAGGGGACCATTCCTGGGGTGGATTGTCCCTGGCGATCGCCTTCTAAGGGCAGCGGTTGGCGGGTTTGCGAATCGATTCGGTGGGAGATGGAGCTTGTCGGTGGCATGAGAGAATCGCTTGGGGGTTAGGGGCATTGGTTTCCAGAGGCATCCGGATATCTTAACCTAGAGTTGAGATTCCTTTCAAAATTTAACCTCTGGAATAGGCGCGATCGTCCGGGGGACTCTGCGGGAATTGACCGGATAGACTCTGGTTTTCACGGAGTCGTTCCTTAGAAGTCTTCCACAGTTAACCTCGGGAATCCGCACAGTCTCAGGATTTATGCAGATTTTACGAATCCACCCCAAATAATGTAGAGGCGATTCGCGAATCGCCTCTACATTATTTGGGTAATATCGAGTAAAAGGTATATATAGAACGTCATAAAGAAAGCGAGCATTTTGCTCGCTTTCTCTATGACAAATTCTTCCAAAACTGGCTATATATATTTGGGCGACTTGGGGATGGGCGGAGGACCGGGGACCTGGATGCAGGATTGCCCGCCGATCGCCCTTTCAAAGCGGCACAGTCTTCTGTCCAGGTTCCCCCAAATCCAGCACTTCTCAAGGTTTTAACTCCTCTACGAAGGCGATCGCCTCTGCATTGGCATTCGCCCAGGATTCGCGATCGCGCCGGATCTCCACTAAGTGTTCCTCGACATTTTCTGGGGTCAGCAAGGGTCCGAAATCCGGGGGAACTGAGGCGGGTTCATAGTCAAACAGGCGATTGAGGATGAGATTGCCGACTTCTTGTCGATAATGGGAACTGTCCCAATAATAAGTCATCTTTTCGCTGATGGGTTCCGTGGAAATGGAATGATAGCCGGAAAAATCCCAAACTGGAGCAATGGCAACCAGTTCCCGTTTCCACTGTTCAAACTCCTCCCAATGTCCCGCCATCCGTAAGGCTTCCCATTGGGTGGCATGAGAGGGGGAAATAAATATTTTTAAGTCGATATTTCGGCTTTGACAAATGGCGACTAACTCTCGCAAGTCATTTAAAAACCCTTGGGATAATTTGAACTGAGGATAATATCCTTCTTCTCGGAAAAATCCATGAATCATGTTTTTAAATTCCTGGGGCAGGGGATTGTCCGGTTCGTTATTATGAACGTAGCGAAAGCCATTGTCATGGTAGAGAAAATTCGCTTGCGATCGCCAGCTATTTTTGATTGTCCCTAAACTGGACCGCGTTGCTCCTAAAGATAGGGTAACATTCAGCAATTCTTGGGGGGTGAGAGTCTCTCGTTCTAAGCGGGCTTCTTCAAAGTCCGCTGGATGGGTTTTATATTCATTGAACATGAAGAAATCCACCCCCAGAACCACCGTTTGCAACTCCGGTTGAATGGCGAGGGCATGGTCAAAATAGCGTTTGACTTCATACATATTCGGACCCACCAGCCCTAAATTGTAGGCGGGTTTTCCTTCAGCCAAGGCCGGATGTTTCGGGTCCAGTCCTAAATCGGTGCGGGATGAGCCTAATAATACAGTTTTCGGGGCGATGCGCGTGACTGAAGTGGCTTTAAACAGGCGAACATGATTAAATTGTTCGGTTCTTAAGCGATTCAGCCGCCATTGAGGACTATTCATCACCCCGTAGGGATCAACGCCAACATTGAATAAGCCAACGGCTAATAATCCGGGTATGGTGAGGCCAAAAAAGGCGCGGTTAAATCGACGATAGGTTTTCATGAGAAGCCCCCTGGATTAAAACTGGAAGTAGAGAAATTCAGAAATTCGGTTTAGGGAAAGTAGACAGGCGATCGCCACTGCACTGAGTCCCATAGCCCAGGCGGTAGTTGGTTTAAAGCGTTCAACTATTTGTTGGGTATTGGGTAACAAAACCGCTCCCATTAATACTACTGCCAAAATTACAAAGCTTTGGCGGTAATTGGGTGGGAGTGCAGGGAGTTGCGCGACTTCCCGAAACTGGACAACGGATTGAGGTAACCAGCCTAAGAGGGGTTGAAAATCTGGGGTTAAAACAATTCCTTTTAAGCCCACGGCGGCTTGGATAAGTTGTCCAGCTTGGGTGATATTTTCAGCCCGAAATACGACCCAACTCAACACCACGGCGATAAAGGTAATTGCCCAGGCGATCGCCCCGGGCATTTTCAGTCCCAAGCGTCGCCACCCGTGATTGATGACGAGGAAACTGCCATGCAACCAGCCCCAGAGAATATAGGTCCATCCCGCCCCATGCCACAATCCACCGAGTAGCAT
Organism: Oscillatoria sp. HE19RPO; assembly: GCF_024220515.1. Classification (GTDB taxonomy): domain Bacteria; phylum Cyanobacteriota; class Cyanobacteriia; order Cyanobacteriales; family Laspinemataceae; genus Laspinema. The sequence continues at coordinate 38,000 of NZ_JAMXOT010000019.1, read as the reverse complement.
GGTGAGCAGCAGATTGATATATCGGCGTACTTCTCCTCGACGACTGCCCCCGAGAGAAATGTAGAGGTAATCTCGCAGAAAGAAAGATAAGGTAATGTGCCACCGTCGCCAGAAGTCTACGATGGAGGTGGATTTATAGGGAGAATCAAAGTTGATGGGGAGGCGGAAGTTGAACATCCATCCTAATCCGATCGCCATATCGGAATAGCCCGAAAAATCAAAATACAGTTGGAGGGTATAAGCGATCGCCCCCACCCAAGCTTCGATAAAGGTGACTGAATCCGCTTGAGCAAACACGGTTCCCACCCAAGGGGATACGGTATCGGCAATCAGCACTTTTTTACCCAATCCTAGGATGAAAAAGCTTAAGCCAATGGCAAAATTTTTATGAGAAAATACGAACTTGCGGAGTTTTTTAAATTGTGGAATGAGTTCGTTATGTCGTAAAATCGGCCCCGCAATCAGTTGGGGAAAGAAGGTGACAAATAGGCTATAGGACGCCAAGTCATATTGATAATCTTTGGTTTGTCCCCGATAAGCATCGACGATATAGGCAATTTGAGTGAAGCTGTAGAAGGAAATTCCTAACGGCAATTCAATGTCAGGAACGGGAAACTGAGTCTGAAATAGTCCATTGATAGAGGCTATCAAAAACCCTGCATATTTGTAATATCCCAGAATTCCTAAATTAAAGAGAATTCCGCCCCATAATAAGGTTTTGGCTTTTGGAGTTCCAGGTTGTACCCCGTCTATCCACCGCCCAAAGTAATAGTTACCCAGGACAGAAATCACCAATAGGGGAATGTAATTGATTCGCCAGTATCCATAAAACACGAGGGAGGCTAAGAGGAGCCAGAGGGTTGCAGCCTTGACCTGACGATAGGCGCTTAAACCGAAGAAAACAATCAGAGCAAGGGGTAAAAAGATAAAAATGAATTCGTAAGAGTTGAATAACAAGGTTTTTTCCGATGTTTTTTTTCAACAGGTTTATTGTGTCTGAAATTATTTAGATCGTCATCCGCTCTCAGGGGTTGTTTGGTTGGAAAGTTTGGAGTAAACTATTAGTTTTGGGGGGAGCATCTCAATTTTGCCTAAAAGGGGAATTGACAGGTCTTGCTCCCCCTGACCTCGTAGGGAAGGGGGTTGGGGGGTTAGGTCTCTTGAACAAATTGAGATGCTCCCGTTTTGGGGCTTTAACCGGATCTAGCAAGTCTTGCAGCAGTCTGACTACAGAATTGAGGAGTGGGAGCATCTTACTCCCGACTAGCAGTAGGGAGCAAGATGCTCCCACTCCGCCATGAGGAATTGTCCAATTGATTTAGATTCGCAATTGTTTGTTGCTGAAGCTACAAAACACCAGGGGATTGATTAAACGAGGATGAAATCATCAGGGTTAATCATGGTGGCATCGATGTCGAGGAGGAGTGCTAGGGATTCCCCGGTATCGGCGATCGCAATTTGAGTCTGATTGGCATCACTCCCGGGAGAAATCAGAAGCTGCTCAAACTCTAATCCGTCCGATAGTCCGATGCGATCGATGCCGGTTTCAAAATCAGCGATCGTATTCGTTCCTTCCCCGGACGCTAAAATAAAGGTATCTTCACCAGCATCCCCGAGCAACCAGTCATTCCCCTCACCACCTCGGATGACATTGGATTGGTTATCGCCGATGAGGGTATCATCATAAGCGGAACCGATGATATTTTGAACATCGGTGAGGGTCTCTTCACCGCTCGGTAACATCCGAATCTCGGAATACCATTCATCCGCTAGTTTATCATACCCACTAGCTTTTAGGTGAATGCCATCGTTGGCATAGTCTCCAGCAACGAACGGCAGATTAAATATATCTACAAACCGGATGTTCGGGTTAGTATTGGCTCGGGGTGTTACAACAATTTCTTCCACTTGTTCACTAAACTCGGTGGTTCGTTGTTGTCGAGCTACATTACTAGACGTATTGGGAATAATCGAACTAACTAGCACTTGTGTATCTGGCATAGTTGCAACAATCCGATCTACCAAAATTCCCAAATCGGTGAGGGCTGTTTCTACAGGTTTATTCTGTAGAATATCATTGGTCCCCGCCATCAATAAAACGGCATCGGGTTGAGCATAATTTAATACATCTTCTATGGTCGTGTAAAGAGGTGCTGTAGGCTGATTATAGCCGGAAAATTTTTCGCTATTATCAATGAGTTCCGTGATGGTAAAGCCACCTCTGCCTTCATGGTCTCTATCAATATCTCCCGGTCCACTTTGAGCTTGACCTACAAAGTCAATATTAAACCCATTATCTTCCACTAATCTTTCCCACAAACGGGTTCGATATCCTCCAATACTCGCCTGATTCGGAAAACCCCTGGTATTGGAATCTCCTAAAGGCAAAATCTTAAAAGGAACATCCGCATCGGTGGTAAATAAACGGGTCACACTCCCTTCTGACAGGTTGGCAATAATCCCACTCGTAGCATCAGAATAATTCACGGTGACGCTGATTTGACTGTCATCACCACTACTATCTTCCCCGTCCTCATCCAGCGGTTCATCTTCTATTTCACCACTATTATCATCCCCCTGTACATCTTCAATAGGGGGAGTTTCATCCTCGTCAGGGATGGGTTCTTCTGCATCCTCCTCCTCTTCTTCTGTTTCCGTTTCTGGAGGAACATCCGGTTCCAACAAATCTGAGGGTTCCTCTTCTTCTGTTTCTGAGGGAACATCCGGTTCCAACAAATCCGAGGTTTCCTCTTCCTCTTCTTCTTCTTCTGTTTCGGTTTCCGGAGGAACATCCGGTTGCAAATCCGAGGGTTCCTCTTCTTCGGTTTCTGGAGGAACATCCGGTTCCAACAAATCCGAGGGTTCCTCTTCTTCGGTTTCTGGAGGAACATCCGGTTGCAAATCCGAGGGTTCCTCTTCTTCGGTTTCTATTTCTATTTCTATTTTTGTTTCGGTTTCTGAAAGAACATCCGGTTGCAAATCCGAGGGTTCCTCTTCTTCGGTTTCTGTCTCCAGAGGAACATCCGGTTGCAAATCCGAGGGTTTTTCTTCTTCGGTTTCAGGAGGAACATCCGGTTGCAACAAATTCGACGATTCCTCTTCTTCGGTTTCTATTTCTATTTCTATTTCTATTTTTGTTTCGGTTTCTGAAAGAACATCCGGTTGCAAATCGGAGGGTTCCTCTTCTTCGGTTTCTGTCTCCGGAGGAACATCCGGTTGCGAATCTGAGGGTTCTTCTTCGGTTTCAGGAGGAACATCCGGTTGCAAATTGGAGGGTTCCTCTTCTTCTGTTTCACTCAAGTTGTCGTCAGGGAAGATAATCGAGTCGGGTTTTTGCTGTTCTGGGAGGGTGCCAAAAATGGGATGATTTAGAGCAATTTGAACCCGAGAAACTTGTTCTTGAAACGGAGAAGTATCCTCCACAGTTGCAGGGGGGTTAATCGGCGGATTCGGAGGGGGTACTGAGGGGAGGGGGGGTTGAGAAGTTGGCCAAAAATTATCTCGGACGATCGCCTCGGGAGAGATATTTTTGACAATGGCTAAATACTCTTGAGTAATTGTATCTTGAATGATAGTATCCCCGGCGTTTTCTCCGGTTCCGGCGAAAATATTCAATTCATCAAAGCTGAGTCCCCCCTGCAGTCCAATTAAGTCTTGACCCGGGGTAAAATCCATAATCCAGTCTGCATCAGCTAGGGTCGGTCCTCCTGTACTGAGAAATCCAGGAACAGCGAAACGTCTGCCGATTTGAAAGCGATTTTGTCCTTCACCTCCCCAGAGGGTATCGCTTCCTAAGTCACCAAAGAGGACATCATTTCCGCCATTTCCCGATAAGAAATCCCTATCTTTACCGCCATACAGAGTATCGTCTCCATCACCGCCATAGAGGGTATCATCCGCTTGATTTCCAAAGATTAAATCTTCTCCCAAACCCCCTACTAAAAAGTCCTGTCCTTCCCAATCTTCGACGATTATATGACCTGTTCCTCCAAACAGGGTGTTATTTCCTGCTCCCCCATAAATGGTATCGTTGCCGATATCACCAATTAATAGGTCATTCTCAGGACCTCCCAATAGCAAATCATGGCTTGATTCACCGCCGATCGCCTCTTGGGTTTCCACTCCGATTTGGATAGACTTCCCGACTAGCGATCGCAAGATATCTGCTTGAGACAGTCCCGCTAGAATTTGATAAATTGATGAATCGAGGCTCCATACCATCCTAATTGTCTCCCGGTTATTTCAAGTAGTGGTTTTAACAGATAAGTGTGAAAATTTAATAGTCTGTCATTTTTTATAACAAACTATCAACTTGAGCTAGGTAGATTTAATTTAGAGGGAAATTAGATTTCCCGGTTGAGTTGCCCGTCTATGCTTTTCCATGTAAACCCATATAGAATTAGTCTGTATCTATCTATCGAAAGATTGCTAAAAATCGCCTAACAACATTTCCCCTTGAAGTCGGAAAAAGCCGATTGGCTCAATCATCACGAAAGATTGCCATGAATCAACCGACTAGCCTTATCTGGCGGTTTTTAATTAGTTATCAATTTGAGAGATATTTTATATAAATTTTTGATAAAGTTTAAGATGAATTTTTTAAATTTTTGGTGAATGGAGGAAAATCCGCCCGGAATAGCGAAAAAAAAAGTTTTTGTTTACAGCATTTATCAACAACAGGCGGCAATTCAAGAAAAGGGAATGGAGAGAGGGGATCCGGTTAAAACCTAGAGAATTCGAGGGTTTTGGCCCGATCGCAAAGGATAAATTCCTCCAAATCCCAGGGATTGCATCGATCAAAAGGAGTAAAATCCTGAAAAATTGCGGCGATCGCCCCTGGATCACAAACCCGAAAGCGTCACCCTCGGATATTGCCTCCCTGTTTTTACGTCCATAATAGGGAGTCAAGATTGAGAAAAATCATAACCTTTAGCAATGATACCTATTGATGATAATCTCCCCAATCGTTATCCCCCCTTGGCAACCTACGGCCTGATTGGGTTAAATCTGGCCCTGTTTGTGATGGAACTCAAATTAGAGGCAACGGGCCAACTCGGGGCCTTTTTGCAAAGTTGGGGGGTCGTCAGCGATCGCATGACTTCGGTTGTCACTGATGCGATTCGCAATCCTAGTCCTGCCGCCTGGGTTGCCTTAATTGTCATGTCTGCCGGTCCCTTACTCTTCTCCATGTTTCTCCACAGCAGTTTTAGTCAAATTTTGGGGAATATGCTGTTTTTGTGGGTGTTTGGCAAGCGGATTGAAGAGATTCTCGGACATGGCCGGTTTTTCCTGTTTTATCTCGTCTGTGGCATTCTCACGGCGATCGCCCAGGTGGCGATCGCCCCGAACTTAGGGGTCCCCGTTATCGGGGCCAATGGGGCTATTTCTGCCATTCTGGGCGCTTATTTGTTGAACTTTCCCAAAGCTAAAATTGAAACTCTCTTACCCTTACTCATCCTATTTATTCCCATCGAAGTTCCCGCCTTGTTTTATCTAATGTGGTGGTTTATTCAACAGGCATTTTATGGCATTGGTCAACTCACGGTCCTGAGAATGGTCAATCCCACCAGCTTGGGTTATTGGGCGAATGGAGTCGGATTATTCATCGGAGCGGGATTAGTTTCCCTGTTGGTTAAATATAAACCCAAGACCGCTATTTATTAAACAAAAAATTGACTAAACTGACCGGGAATGCCGGAAAACAAAAGGAGGATGGGCAATCCTTATCCTCCTTTGAGATATAAACCGATTTAAAAGTTGGAGAATTTATGGCTTTTTAAAGTTGGCTGATTCAAAGGTTTTGTCTGAAGATTTAACCGGAAATCTGGGCAACTTTCCGAATTGGGACCTTGGGGATGGACGGCACAGAGTAAGTGTGGATCTCCCGAGTAAAAGTGACAGCGATCGCACTCTGTTAGTTGTCCGGATAAGTCCCCTTGTTGGAACTGCCAAGACTTACCCCGATAGGTTCCGGAAATTTCCCCCGGTGGTGTTTTCACCGGAGGAGTTAAATCATAGCTGACACCACGATAATAAAGTTTCATCAATCTCACCTGTTAGCGATCGAGCATTTCATGAATTCCTAGGCAAATGATTCTTCAACCCAACTCTACCCAATGGTAGATGTCAAAAAATTGGAATTGAGGTAAACTGCCTAAATCTGCAACTCATTTCTTCATATCCTCGATCCTGACATCAGGAAACTGGCGATCGCACCGATCCCCAGTATGAGTTTCACTCAACTTTTTGGAAAAATTGCCACCAATCCCGGAATTTTTGCTCATCCCGGGTGCGACGGGTCCCGAAGTCAGTGCATTCTCAATCCAGAATGCACCGAATGACCCAGAACCCTCAAAATAGCACCGTCATTAAATTCCGGCGATAAACCTTCGTCAGAGGATGGTCATTTCCCAATAAGTCAAAAATAGACAACATCGCCTTTCTCCCGCCATCCTTTTTATAACTGCGATCGCTTTCCACAATCTTGAGGAAAAGTTGCAACGCTTCCTCATAATTCCCCGCTACCGCCAAACAAGATGCCTGAGTAAACATCTGGTCCAATTCACCCTCTCCTGACGGATGATTGCATTCCCTCTTAAACTCAAGTAACGCCTTCACCGCTTGCGCTTCGGCAAAAAATTCCGGTTCATCTGCTTGAATGACCCCTAAAAGTTCCTCAACTTTTGCGAATTCATCCTCACTGATATAAAACTTGGCCGCTTCTAATCGCAACCGTCTATTCTCTGGATATTTTGTTAGTAGGGATGCAAACATCGCCTCAGCTTCGGCGTGCTTTTCTCCTAAAAGTGCCTGACGAATTGCCTCCAACCCTTCATCTAAACCGGACTTAATATCACAATTTGCCAAAAATTCTCGCAGTTGCGGTTCGGGTAACACCCCCACAAACCCATCCAACACTTCCCCATTCCGGATAATTTTCACATCCGGAACTCCCTCAACCCGAAAGGCTTGTGCTAAATATTGATTTTCATCAATATTCACCTTCGCCACTACACAATCATATTCTAGGGCGACCTTTTCCAACATCGGTTTTAACATCTGACAAGGACCGCACCAAACCGCATAAAAGTCTACGATCGCCGGAATTTCATAAGACTTTTCTAAGACTTCTTGCTCAAAGTTGTGGTCATAGACCTCAATCGAATATCCCATCGTCTCTTCTGAAGTTGCTAAACTGCCAATCTTCCCATTGTAGTGAAACCCGGGAAAGCAGCAAAGCAACTCGCCACCCTCGGCGCCAGTCCTAACATTCAATCAAACAAAAAGCGGGCGATGGGACTCGAACCCACGACGTCCAGCTTGGGAAGCTGACATTCTACCACTGAATTACGCCCGCATCTCAGTCCTCGTTACAACCTGTGCTCTTCGGCACTTAACGGATAACGATGAGACTAGAGAACTATTATATAACTCCTGTCCCGGGGTTTGTCAAGGGGTCAGTGAAATTTTTCCTCCCAGATACCGCCCAGTCCAACCCGAGGCCCTCCCCTGTTCACCGTCCCGACTGAAGTCGTTCCCCAATGTTTGTAGTAACGACTTCAGTCGTTCCCCCCCACTTCGCCGTTTTAAAGTTCATCCAACATCAGAATTAGGGAACTCCAAAAAATAAAATCTCCAAAACGTTCGTTCGTAGTGAATGCTCAACGGAATAGCACCGTCAATGTAGGGGCGTATTGCATACGCCCCAGGGCGCAAGCATTTACTCCGACAGATACCTTTCTTTCAGTTGAACGGTTGGATGATTTATATTTTGCAATCCCCTTATAACTGTCATCAACTGAACACCTTAATCCGCTCTAATCCCCTCAGCATAATCGGCATCAGTTGACACCCTGCTTGCCTAATTATATCGGTATTCAAACTCTAAATTTTTATCACAAATAGGGCCTATATGGGCGCAAAGTTTTTATTATTTATATTGTAGGGCAAATCCCAGAAAAAGTTAAGAGCAATCGCGTTTTTTTTTTACAAAGTTAGAGAACAATGATGAAAGGGGACTGCCTCTGATGCCTACCCTTTCCCTAACTCAATTCCCAGGAAAATAGGGCCAGGACTACTCATTTTGGGGACCTCCACAGGAACGGCCATCCCTTGATAGATTCTGTTATCTCCGCTCACCGATCGCCCCGGAATGTTAATCAACCCGGGAGTAACAGCCCGTCATCATCAAACCTATCTTTCACGGGGTTAGTCAGCAGTTAAAACCTAAAAATTATAGACTGAACCCGTCAAGACATATTTCCCCCATCTCCCCCATCTTCGCCATTGATAGGCGGTGCAGTCGCCCATCCGGAGGCCAAGGAGGGATGAAGGGAGTTGATGGCGATCGCCCGCCCTCAATGATGGCGAAATTTATTGCAAAAAAAACGACAACTCAACCCATCAAATCAAGGCCGTGAATCCCTTGTCAATAGTGAATCCTTCCTTTGGTAGATGTAAACTTCCCCAAAAAAATGTACACCCAAGATTAGCAGATCAACGACGATTAGCAAGTGAGCGAGTCTGAACACCCAAACCACCAGGACCTCTGTAAATGATGGAACAGCAACCAGCCAAGCGGAAGAACAAGACAGAACAATTGGGATGGACAGGTAGCGCGGATCTGGACCGCCTCAAAAAGGTTCGTGACTGGTCCAGCACAGTTCTGGGTGCAATGGAGACTTGGGAACCCAGTTGGCGTACAGCGGTGAGTTTGGGTCTAGCGTCCCAATTTCCGACCCTGCTCTGGTGGGGTCCAGAACTGCTCCTCATTTACAACGAGGCGGCCCTCGGGTGGGTGGGTGACGCCAATTATCCCGATTCCCTGGGTCAACCGGGACGAGAGGTCCTCAACCGGGAAACCTGGGAGGTCCTCTCTCCAATGTTAGAAGCAGTGTTCAGCAGTGGAGAAGGCAGAGGGATAGAGAATTGTCGGTTGGTGTTCGATCGCCCGGGGTCGGAGGTGGTGGGGTGGTTTAATTTGTCTCACAGTCCGATATATACGGAAGACCATCAAGTTTGTGGGGTCTTGACGACAGCGATCGCCCTGCCGACGGCCCGGAATGACCCCCCTGAACACGAGGAACAACTCCCCGAATCATTAGAGGTTCGCGAGAGGGAGTCTGCACCCCCGGCGCGGATCTTGCTGGTGGATGAGAACGAGGTCCGCCGGGATTATCTGGAGTCCCAACTGGTCCGCCAAGGGTATCAAGTCAAAACTGCCGGCGATCGCACAACTGCCTTAGATGCCGCCCAGGATTTCTACCCCTGCGCGATTCTCACCGAGGCGATCGCCCCAGAAATCGAGGACTTAGAGTGGGTACAGCAATTAAGGGCGAAAGTGAATGGAAAAGATATCCCGGTGATCCGGTTTCCCAACCCAGTCATCGAAGGGGACTCTGTGGAAGTGAGGGCAGAAAGCGACTGGGACCCAGAGTTTTTCCACCACTCATCCTCTCTCCATGAATTGCTGACTCGGGTCAGCACTCACTTAGAGATTGCTGAACTGACGGAAGAATCCGAACCCCGGAAACAGACCCGACCCCAATTAACCACAACGCCTCCAGAGGAAACCCTAACCCTCCTCGACAGCATCAGCGATGGGTTGGCCTGTTTTGACCGCCAGGGTCGCTATACTTATATTAATCCAGCCGGGGCGAAACTACTCAATCACCGGGTGGAAAATCTGGTGGGACAGTATCTGTGGGATGTCTTTCCCGAAAGCGTGGGGAGTTCTTTTTATCGCGGGTATCATCGAGCCTTGGTAGAGGGAAGAACCATCGGACTGGAAGCAGATTATCCCCCGTTACAGAAACGGTTTGAAGTGCGGTTCTATCCTCACCAAGAAGGGCTTTGTGCTTATTTTCGAGACCGGAGTGAGAGTGCGGAATCAGCGAGAATGGAACTTCATCAAGAACGAGATTTTTTGGCGGCAGTGGTGAATGCGATTCCCAATTTAGTGGTGATTCTCGATCGCCAAGGTCGGATTGTGAGTTTCAACCAAGCGTGCGAAACCACCACGGGTTATTCCTTTGCGGAAGTGCAGGGTCTGTATGTTTGGGAGCGGTTGGTGGTTCCCGAAGAAATCGAATCCATCAAAGGAGTATTTGAAAACCTGCGCTCAACGGCGACGCCTCTGGAGTATATCAACGACTGGGTAACCAAAGAGGGGGACCGACGAGCGATCGCCTGGTCGAATACGGTCCTGCGCGATGCTCAAGGGGAGATGGAGTATATCATCGGCACCGGCATTGATATCAGCGATCGCTATGCTGCGGAAGCGGCCTTGCGCCAATCCACGGAACGGTTTCGGATTGCAGCGGAAAACACCAGCGATCTGATCTATGAATGGGAGATTGCCACGGGACGAGTGGAATGGTTTGGGAACATTGACGAACAACTCGGATATCAGGAGGGAGGATTTGCCCGCACTCGCCAAGCTTGGCTCGATCGCCTCCATCCGAGCGATCGCGAGCGAGTCGAAAATGCCATAGACCGGCATTTGCAGACGAGAGAACCTTTTGATGAAGAGTACCAAATCCAGCGTGGCGATGGGATTTATCTTTATTGGAGCGATCGGGGAACCGCCCTATGGGATGACCAGGGACGACCTTATAAATGGATCGGGGCTACAACGGATATCACGTTGCGGCAGTGGGCGCAAACTGAAATTATCAAGCTGAATCGCACCTTGAAGCGCCGGGTTAAAGAGTTACAAACCCTCCTCAAGTTTATCCCGATTGGCATTGCCATTTCCGAAGATCCGCACTGTGAAAGGATCCGGTTTAATTCGGTTTTGGCTCACAATTTGGGGATTTCCTCCCCGGTTCTGCCCCATTTTAATCCGCTACCTGAAGCTAGGGCCGATGGATTTAAGCTTTATCACAATGGCCGGGAACTCGCTCCCGAAGAGTTCCCCATGCGCTATGCAGCTACACATCAGGTAGAAGTGCTAGAGTTTGAAGTGGATGCTATCTATGAAGATGGGAGAACGATCGAGTTCCTGACTTATGCTGCGCCAATCCTTGATGAAGAGGGACAAACCCGAGGCGCGGTGGGAGCTTTTGTGGATATTACCCACCGCAAACAGATCGAAGAAGCCCTCCGCCACAGCGAAGAACTGTATCGATCCCTGGCGGAAGCGCTCCCCCAAATGATATTTTTATGTACCCGTGGGGGAAAGCTGGAATATTGCAATCCCAGCGCGGTGAATTATATTGGGCTAAATTTAGAGCAAATTTTACGCCGATCGCCCCTAGAGTGGATTCATCCAAGCGATCGCGCAGAAGCGCTCGTCCATTGGCGCAACGCCATCGCCACGGAAACCGCCTACGAAATCGAGGTGCGCTTGCAGAGGTCCGATGGACTCTACCGTTGGCACAGTCTGCGTATGAATCCGATCGCCGGAATGGGCGATCGCCTGCTCAAGTGGTTAGGAACAGCCACAGATATTGACGATCGCAAGCGATCGCGAGAGCAAGAGCGGTTTTTAGCCAGGGCGAGTAGTGTTCTGGCGAATTCCCTCGATTACCAAACCACCTTGGATAGTCTGGCTCATCTCACGGTTCCCAGTATAGCAGACTGGTGTGCGATCGATGTGGTGGAAAAAGATGGAACAATTGAGCGGCTGGCGGTAGCTCACACTGACCCAGCCAAAGAAGAACTCGCCCAAGAACTGCATCGCCGCTATCCCCCGAAAAAAGAGGCGACAATGGGACAAGCTAACGTCTTGCGTACAGGACAATCGGAACTGTATCCTCATATTCCCGACTCGGTGTTGGTGGAGGCCGCCGCCGATGCCGAACATTTGCAAATTTTGCGCGAGTTGCGCCTCAATAGCGGAATGTGTGTGCCGCTCAAAGCCCGAGGACGAACCCTCGGAACGATCGCGTTTGTGCTAGAGGCAGGCAGTCGTTGTTACGATCGCACGGACCTGATGTTAGCCGAAAAACTGGCGCATCGGGCGGCGATCGCCTTAGATAATGCCCGTCTCTATCGGGAAGCCCAAGATGCCAACCGGCTCAAAGATGAGTTTTTGGCGACCCTTTCTCACGAGTTGCGAACCCCCCTCAATTCCATTCTGGGATGGGCGCAGATTTTACGCAATCGCAGACTGTCTGAGGAAAAAATGGGATTAGCCTTGGAAACCATCGAACGCAACTCCCGATTACAGTTTCAACTGATCGAGGATTTGCTGGATGTATCCCGGATCATTACGGGTAAATTACGCCTGAATGTAACTTCGGTTTCCCTGCTCAAGGCGATCGAAGAGGCGATCGAGTCGGTTCGTCCTGCGGCAGAGGCTAAACATATTCAACTGAAGACGGAACTGGATCGCCATGCGGGTCCTGTTTCTGGCGATCGCGATCGCTTGCAGCAAATGGTCTGGAACTTACTCTCCAATGCCATTAAATTTACCCCCCCGGAAGGCTGCGTCACGGTGATTTTGGAGCAGTTCCAGACTTCTATACAAATCCGGGTTAGAGATACAGGTCAAGGGATTAAACCGGAATTTATACCCTATGTTTTTGACCGCTTCCGGCAGGCGGACAGTTCTAGCACCCGCGCCTATAATGGACTCGGACTCGGACTGGCGATCGTGCGACACCTCACGGAGCTCCACGGGGGTACCGTGTCGGCGGATAGTCCTGGATTGGGGCAAGGTGCGATATTTACGGTGGAACTGCCTCTGATGCCTCGGTGTGAGCTTCCGGACCGAGCCGAATCTCATGTTCTGAATGTAGAGCCTTTCCCGGAGTTAAACCCGATGACTTCTCTGGAGGGAGTGAGAGTGCTAGTGGTGGATGATGAAGCCGATACTCGGGGTCTACTCACTCTCGTCCTGGAAGAGTGCGGTGCACAGGTCCAGGCAGCGGCGTCGGTCCGCCAAGCCCTGATTGCCATTCCCCAATTTTACCCCCAAGTGCTGATTTCCGACATTGCCATGCCGGAAGAAGATGGATATACCCTGATTCATCACATTAGGAAGATGGAATTATCCGAAGGGGGATATTTACCTGCTGCTGCCGTCACCGCTTATGCACGCTCAGAAGACCGCACCCGCGCCCTCAAAGCCGGATATGATATCCACCTCCCGAAACCTGTGGATACAGCGGAGTTAATCGCTGTAGTTGAACGTCTGGCAGCGCGATCGCGTCAGACCCCCTAATCCGGGTTAGACTTACCGATAGCAGGCTAATCGCTGTTGCACTTGGGTTTGCAGAGTCGGACTTTCCAGCGATCGCACCACCTGCATCGCCGAATGATATTCCCCCAATTGCCCGTACCGGATAGCGATTTCTTCATACAAACTCCCGCGATCCATCGGGTCCTCTACTTCTGTATAACCAAACCAATTCCCCTCGGCATCCCACTGTCCCCCAAATCTCATAATATTAGATTCTTCCCCAGGAATGGTCTGTGCCCTATCAAAGGCTTTTTCTAAAGCTTCCCGGGCAACCTCTCGCTCTCCCGCCTTCAGATTTTTATCGGCTATGACGAGTAAATTCCTGACTTTTTCCGCCGGTGATTTCAACCATTCTATCACCTGATAGGCTTGTTCAATTTGTCTTTCTTGGATGAACGTCTCCACCAACCGATCAATTAAGGTGCTTTGGAAATATTCATCCTGTATGGTGCGGACTAGCTGCAAGGCAAAGTCGTTACGTCCACCCTCCACAAGCCGATCAAACACCGTGACCCAGATATAAGAATTTTCTTGAACCTGGTTGCTCATTAATAAGGCTTGGGCAAAGAATTCTTCCGCTTTAGCCTGTTGTCCAGCTTTGGCATATTCCACCGCAATCGCGGCGAACACTTCAAATTTTTGCTCGTTAGTTTCTAGGGATTCAACTGCTTTCATCCCTCGGGTTAAGAGTTCAGTTCCCCGTTCAGTTTGGCCGATATTTTGGTAGACAAAAGCGATTGCCACTAAGTTAATCGGCATGATTTCAGCAGCCTTCACCGCAATTTCATCATCCCCTCGGGTTGCGGCTTCAGTTGCCAAGGCTAACAAAAGCTCCTGTTTTTTTTCAGCAGAGGGAATTTGTTGAGCCGCTTGAACCCCTACCTCATAAAGCCCCATCCGAGTATAATCTCGAACCATATCCACCAGGAGAATTTCTTGTTCATAGGTTTCAGGAATTGTTCCTACGATTTCTAACGCTTGTCCGGCAATGGTGGAGGCTTGCTCCCGTTGTCCTTGGGTGGCATATTCAATCGCAATGGCATTGAGGACTTTAGCTTTGATTTCTGACATTTCTAGGGGGGCAATTTCCTGTAAAGCTCGGTCCGGATATCCAGCCTCGGCATAGCGGATTAAGATGAGGGAAAGGGCTATCATCCGCAGGTTTTGATCCGAGATTAAATTAGCCTGACGCAACGCCTCCGTAAATAAAGGAATCACGCGATCGCTTTGTCCCTGTTTGGCCGATCGCCACCCAATTTCGGCTAAAACTTTGGCTTTAAGTTCCGTGTCACTGACGCGATCCAAAACAAGTTTATGGGCGCGTTCAATGTTACCTTGGTCCGCCAAATTTTTAGCAATATCTGCAAAAGTCTCACTGCGATAATAATCCGCAGAAATCGTCCCGGCAATCTCTAAAGCTTTATCCAGTTGTCCCACTTGACCATAATAAATGGCGAGGGGTTGGAAATCCCAAGCTTGATTGTAGACATCCTGATAGACAATGGATTGGGCATAATGGAGCGATCGCCCCAGCATTTGTGAGGCTTGAATGGTATCTCCTAAAGCAATATAAGTGCGAGCAATTTCCGTTAATCCCTTGGTTTTAAAGGCCGCACCTCGGATCCCCGTTTCTGCTAGAATAGCACGGGCGAGGGTTGACCGGGCGCGATCGCGCTGACCCGTTTGGATATACATCCGCGCAATTCCGGCCAAAGTCCGAGTTTTGCCATAGCTATATCCAGTATCCAAGCAATGACTCACTTCCGCTGCTGCATCCAGGACTGACTCTGCCTGAGAACCCTCTCCCTGTTCCACCAGGCGATTAACTAGGATGTCTAACAGTCCCCCTTGTCCCTGAGTGCCATTGACAATTTCAATCAGCATCAGGACTGTATCTCGATTAGGACTGACCCCTTGCATCCCTTGAAATAGCTCAATCAGGTCCTCCGTTGCCCGATCCAGTTTACCGAAGTGGTGGATATGATCTTGAGCGCGATCGCGTAATTGAAACAGGCGGTTTTGACTGGCTTGATTCTGTTCCTGCTGACAACTCACCCCCTGGGCGATCGCCAACGGTTCCAACAGCTTACAGCCACTCATGAACACCATCATCCCTAACCCCAATCCCACGGTCCCAACGACTGATTTTTTCATAGATTTATCTAGGCTAGTTATCGGTTCCTTCGTCCGATTCAGAAGTATTTTTAGGAAACTCATTCTCTAGATAGTCTTGACTCGAAACCTGTTCCGAATGTTCGGAAGATTTCGGCTGTTTCTCCCCCCATTCTGAGGCCCGTTCCGCCGCTTTTTTCCTCGGGGCTTTACCCACCCCATAAATCGGCGTCGGTGCGGGAGTCGGCGGCGAGGAACCCGGTAGGATTGTTAACTGCTGGGGTTTTGACCCCGGCGGTTCCGGTCGAGTTTGAGGATTTTGGGGCCTGGGTTCAGTCATCCCACGCCGCCGTTTCGAGGTCCCTTCCTCTGCAGTATCTTCTGCCACCACTTCATACAAAATTGCTCGTTTATTTTTCTGGGTTCCTTTGCGTAAAATTCGACCTAATCGTTGAATATACTCCCTCGTTGAACCCGTTCCCGATAGCAAGATTGCCACTCTTGCATCTGGCACATCTACTCCTTCATTTAAAACATGAGATGCGATAATCGTTTTATAAATTCCTTCTTTAAATCGGGTCAGAATTTCATGACGTTCTTTCACCGGGGTTTGATGGGTCAAGGCGGGAATTAAAAAATCCTGAGAAATGCGATAAACTGTAGCATTATCTGCGGTAAAAATCAGGATGCGTTCGGGGGAATGTTGGGCCAATAAATCCGCGAGAATCCGCATTTTGCCATCGGTTCCTAGGGCGATTTCCTTGGCTTCCCGGTGCGCTAACATCGCCCGACGTCCCGCAGGCGATCGCGCGGAAGCTTGCACAAAGTGCTGCCATCCTTGGAGGCTGCCCAGGGAAATGTGAGATTGCTGTAAAAATTCATTGCGAGTTTTAATTGAGCGATCGTAGCGATCGCGTTCTAACTTAGAGAGTTTCACCTTAATCTGAACAATTTCATGTTCCGCCAAAGCACCACCGGCTAAATCTTCCGCCGTTTTGCGATAGACTTCCGGACCGATTAACTGCGTCAAATCCGCGTGTTTCCCATCCGATCGCTCAGGAGTTGCCGTTAACCCCAACCGATAAGGTGCGATCGAATATTCCGCGATCGCCCGATTAAAATCCGTCGGCAAGTGATGACACTCATCAAACACAATCGACGCATAGCGATTCCCCAACGCCTCCGCATGGATCGCCGCACTGTCATACGTTGCCACCAAAATCGGACTTTTATCCCGAGAACCGCCCCCCAATAACCCCACTTCCACATCAGGAAACGCCGCTGCCAGATGTGCGTACCACTGATGCATCAAATCCAACGTCGGCACCACAATCAGGGTCGTGCGCGGAGTCGCCTGCATCGCCAACTGCGCCAAATAGGTCTTCCCTGCCGCAGTCGGCAACACCACCACTCCCCATCGTCCCCCCTGTTTCCATGCCGTCAGCGCCTCTTCCTGATGTTGATAAGGCGGCATTTCAAAGCTCGGGACCAACTCCAATGGTCCAAACCCCTTCGCCTCATCAATAAATTCTGTCCCCTCCGCTTTGAGCGTCTCAATCAAGGGACGATAGTCGATCGCACGCACGCGAAACTTTTCCACCCGTTCATCCCAAGCAGCAAAATCAATCCACCCTTTCCCTCGCGGGGGTGGATGCAGCAACAAAGTTCCCCGGTCAAATGTAATCGTTGGTATGCGGCCCATCAGTTCATCACTTGTTCAATCCCTTACCTATTGTACTACAGCGTCGGTCTCGGATGATGTATGCGGACAATGTAGAGTTGATTCGCGAATCAACTCTACATTTCGTCCAGAAACTCGGTTTTTTATCCTCAAAAGCGAATGCTGTGCCGATGCGCTAATCTTCTAATTTATACCCCAATTCAGCCAATTGAATGCGAGATTGCCGCCAATTCGGTTGGACTTTGACAAAGATTTCTAAATAAACTTTACCCTCAATGAGTTTTTGCATTTGTTCTCGGGCCGCCGATCCGATCGCTTTGAGCATTTGTCCACCTTTGCCGATAATAATTCCTTTTTGAGAGGGACGTTCTACATAAATGGTTGCTAAAATTCGGGTTAAATCCTTTGTTTCTTCCATGAGATCCAGGCTAATGGCAACAGAATGGGGGACTTCTTCTCGGGTTAAATAGAGAATTTGCTCCCGAATCAGTTCGCCAATGATAAAGCGTTCTGGGCGATCGGTGACTAAATCTGGGGGATAGTAATAAGGGCCGGGTTCTAAGCGATCGCCCAGTAAGGTTAATAAATCTGGCAGTCCTTCCCCAGTGGTGGCTGAGAATCTGGCGACTGGCCACTTAAGATTTTCCGCGAGTTCTTGATAGCTGCGGTCAATCACCTCTACATCTCGCGGACGGGATAAACTCGACCGTAAGTCGATTTTATTTAGACCTAGAATAACCGGCGTTTTGGTTTGGGTAAGCATTTCCGTAATAAAGCGATCGCCACCCCCCGCCTCCACCGAACCATCCACCATTAACAGCAGAATATCTACGGTAGAAATCGCCCCAATCGCATTTTTTACCAACACCTTTCCCAGTTGGTGATGGGGTTTGTGAATCCCGGGAGTATCCACAAAAATAAATTGTGCTTCCGGGGTGGTTAAAATTCCCCGTAAACGGTTTCGGGTCGTCTGTGCCACCGGGGAAGTAATCGCAATTTTTTGTCCCACCAGGTGATTCATCAGGGTAGACTTGCCCACATTGGGCCGTCCAATAATCCCGATAAATCCGGATTTAAACCCGGCAGGGGGTTCGGGAATGACAGAAAAATCTGAGGGATTCAGGGTCCTACCTCCTAAAAAAATAAAACAGTTTCTTTCTATTTTAATTCATTTTCAGAAAAGCTAGACATTTTTTTGGGTATCCTATGTACAGTTCAACGGTTAATCTCCCGGTTTAGTGCAGAATCAACCCCAGGAGATCGGCCCACCGGACTTCGTTACTTTTTGCAAACGACTGTTAAGAATTTGCAATAATCCCTGACAATCCAGAACCGAGATGCTAAAATCCAAAAATAAAAGCCAAAGCCTTACCTGACAGGAAGTATCATGAATTACTTTTCAGTGTTGGTTAAACTGCTTCAAGACCGCCAATCCTTTCTGGAAGAAATCCACAAAGGCATAAAGCTCAACAACAAAATTGTTGCTTTACTGATATCCAGTGCCGTTTTTTTTGGAGTTTATGGGGCAATTATCGGAGCATCTCATAGTTGGATGCAAGTCATTTCTTCATTCTTTAAATTACCGGCGCTTTATCTGCTGACCCTGCTGATTTGCTTTCCTACGTTATACATTTTCAGTATTATTTTTGGGTCAAAACGGAGCTTTACCCAGTATTTAACCTTACTGATGACTGCGGAAGCAATTATGAGCGCCATCCTCTTTGGATTTGCGCCAATCACCCTATTTTTCCTGATTAGTACCCAAAGTTATGACTTTTTTCTGTTGCTGAATGTCGCCATTTTAGGGTTAGCTGGATTTTTGGGCATCAAATTCTTTTATGAAGGGATGCAGCTACTCGCCGAACCGGAAATAAGCGGGCAGAATACGCGAACTAAACTGCTCCAATTTTGGTTACTGCTCTATGCCTTTGTGGGGACCCAAATGGCTTGGACTCTAAGACCCTTTTTTGGAACTTCCGGAGATTTTCAACTGTTTAGAGATTTAGAAGGCAACTTTTATGTGAATGTCTTGCAAATTGTGGGGCGGTTATTGGGTTATTAAGACAAGGGCGATCGCCGGGGACAACCCTTGACAAAATTAGGAGAAAATAGGAGGATGAAATAGTTTATGCGCCCCGATTTAGAAAATGCCATCGTCACCGAAAGCGAACTAGAGGCGATCGCTGGGGTGGATGTGAACGATATTGGGTTAAGTCTAGCTTTCCGCCTGTCTTTCCTCCAAAATTTGAACAAACTGATATCCTTTGCGATCGCCCAGT
The DNA here is from genome assembly GCF_024220515.1 of Oscillatoria sp. HE19RPO. GTDB lineage: Bacteria > Cyanobacteriota > Cyanobacteriia > Cyanobacteriales > Laspinemataceae > Laspinema. The sequence goes on along the minus strand of NZ_JAMXOT010000019.1, from coordinate 18,742 downwards.
TGTTTATCTTGGGTCTCTTCTTCATTTTACTCACCCCTCTTGGCATTTTAATGGTTCGCAATTCCGGACTCTCTGGGCAAGAAATGGCGACAACGTTTTATTTTCTCTTATTCAGCGGTGGAATCGCTAGTGTCGCCTCCCTCTCCCTCAACTTTTTTTTATGGAGGCGCGCCCAAAAATTCCAGACCTTTTTAACCCTGATTGATGAAATCCAAAAATATAACGAAGTGGTGCGATCGCTCGATATTTTAGATAAAATAGAAGCAGCCGGGGGCGAAATCCAACTCAGCGATCGCCAGGAAGTAATCGAAGCCCTCAGCATTACCCGAGAGAGTTTACTCGCCAGCTTACGAACCGATCGAATCCTCCGAGAAAATCAAGACCTCATCGACCGTCGCTATGAATTATTTGCTAAAATAGAAAATAATCTAGCCACCTTAAACCACTTAAAAATTAGCGACGAAGCCACCGAATATGGGCGACTGCTCAATCAAGCCCTCAAAATCGGCGTCAGCGTTGATCGCGAAATTCGTCGCCTGCAAAATCGTACTTTGAATTAATCGGGCTGGGGAACATCTCAATTTGTCCAAGAGACCTAACCCCCCAACCCCCTTCCCTACGAGGTCAGGGGGAGCAAGAGGTGTAAATTCCCCTTTTAGGCAAAATTGAGATGCTCCCATTGGGCTGCGTCCCTAGTTGCCCAAAAAATGCATCAAATCCTGTTCTTTTTATACAGAAAATAGGGGCAATTTATCAATCGCCCCTACATCGGATTTATTGAAATTTCATGACCCCAATTAGAGGGACTCTAAATCGATTCCCTTCTCCCGGAGTCGGGCTTTAAGTGCCTCCAATTCCGAGCGAGCTTCCTCAGCTCGTTGTGCTTCATTTTCAGCTCGTTGTGCTTCATTTTCAGCCCGTTGTGCTTCATTTTCAGCCCGTTGGCGTTCAATTTTAGCCAGTTCTTCGGGCAACAGAATCAAATTTCCCTCGGCATCAAAAAACCTTAACCAAGTTGCTGTTTCCTGTTGCAATGTTCCCTCCCAAGTTCCCAACCAGAACCCGAGAGAATCGCACCATAACCAGCCGCGATCGTCCTTCGTTAACTCCTCATACCTTTGTCCCTTTAACCGCCATCCCCGCAATGAATCTGGGGCAAAGGGGTCATAGACAAAATACTCAGGAAGTCTAAATGTCCGTTCATAAACGTCCTTTTTGTTGCCGAGATCCTCGTGGGCTGTAGAGGGGGACAGGAACTCTACAATCACATTGGGATACTGTCCTTCTTCTTTCCAAACGACCCAACCTTGCCGTTCCTTTGTCCCATCAACATTGAGGGCAACAAAGAAATCCGGGCCTTTAAAATCCCGATTTAGGGCTTGTTCGCTACTAAAATAAACGAACATATTGCCCCCCGTAAAATAGTCTTGCCGCCCAGCAAAGGCTTCATGTACTGCGGCAATCAGCACATTCATGGCAATGCGGTGACGATTACTTTCCAAGGGTTCTCCATCATCAAAAATTAAATCCGTAGGTGGCATCGGCGGAGTCCATTCATCCTCCACCCATATCGGAGTTTGCAGTTCTGGGGTGAGTTCAGCTTTCGTCATAAAATTCCCCACCAATTATTAAATCATGATGTTTTTCACTGACCCGAGGGACAGGGTAGGGACAAGGCACTGCCCTATCTTCCCCTATTCTCCCCCGGCTCAATCTATTGTAACCGATATCGCTTCTGGATTCGCCCTGAAAATCAGCAATTTTAGCTTTTTTTAAGCCTCCCTAAAATCCTCGGTGAGTCCTTCAAACGTTTTTGAAGTCGGAAACAGAATTATCAAGCTGCTCTTGCCATCTTAAAACCGCTTCTTTGAACTCCTGGAGAGAAATCGTTTCGATGGGTTCGGCGTCCACCAAGAGATTCTCTAGGGTCACGGTTTGGGGTGAAAAAATTAAATAGTAGGCATTTCCTGAGCGCGTCCATTCCTGAAGTTCTCCCGTCTCCAGTGCGGCTATTTGGTCTAATAACTGCTGGACCCATTCAGGGCTGTTTTGAATATCTAGAGTCAGAAACTCTAAAACCCGACGATGAGCGCTACTTTGGTCAAACCAGTCCACTTCATTACACGCTTTTTCAGTCATAATCTTGATTACCTTAACGGAAAGCCTGTATTAATTTTACCATCTCGATTGGTTGCCCCAGCAATTCGATAAGAACTGCCATTATTTGCGCTACAAAACCGAGTTTGCTGGCTGCTGTCTGTTGGCGCATTCAATCCGCACCAAGCCCAATTCGGTGCGCCGTTCGGACATTGTACCCGATTCGCTTCTGCATAAGCAATGGAATTGAGCACTTGTTCTGTAGTACAGCGATCGGGAAACATGGTTGAGAATTTGGTTCCGCCTCCGGAGGTATGAGTCCATTCTCCCCCGTAAATCCCCTGATTATTCACGGATTGGGTGACTCTAAATTGTCGGACGGTAGAGGGGTTTTGTCCTCGGGGTCGCGCATGAAATCCCACCAAGCGCCCCTCTCGATTCACCTCCCCACAAAAAATGTGAGCGTGATTCACCTGCTGATTATTATAAGCGGTTACCCAATGGGATGAACTCCCACAATTGATGCCTTGGCCTTGTGCTATCCCCTGACACAAAGCCACTAGCAAACAGACGACTGCGCCTATCCCGATTTGACGGAGGGTTCTCCCGTTCAATAGTTGTCCAAATCTGCGGTTCATTGGTGCGTTTAGCCTCCGGATTTTACCTATGTTTTGAAATTGAATCTCACTTTATCATACGGGTTCTCTCCAGGCAATCCGCAACTTTGCTAGAGATGAATGGGCAAAGCTTGATAAAAAGTGAGTTTTTTGAAGTGAGGTTAGGTAATGCCCAAGTTTTCAAGACTTACTCAATCTTTCAAGTTAAGCCCTAAATGTAGAGGTGATTCGCGAATCACCTCTACATTTAGGGTTTGTTTTCAAAAGCGATCAATCGCCACCGGCGGCTAATAGTCTGACGATTTGATAGGATGAATCTTCAAGGCTTATGCTATCCTCTGTCTCGAAACCTGCACCTCCTTCATCCCTCCCTATGCTAAGAACTCCCCGTTTGACTGCTGCTGTATTGGTCACCCTCTCGGCACTCATGACTGCCTGCAATCCTTCAGAAACCGCCCAAACTGAAGTCCCCCCGGCAGAAGCCTCAGTGACAGAAATTGCAACTCCCGAACCCCCACAAACGCCGAAGATCGCCCCCTTAGATAATCCCGACCCCACGGTTACTGCTGCGATCGCCCAATATATCAACAGCCTCTCCTCCCAAGGATTTGCCTCGGAAAATCAAGGCATCTGGATGCAAACTGGGGACACCCTCCTCGCCCAACATCAAGGCACAACCCCCCTACCTGCTGCTTCTCTCACTAAAATCGCCACCTCCCTGGTTGCTTTGCAAACCTACGGTCCCGATCGCGAATTCGTCACCGAAATTGGGGCAACCGGACCCATCGAAAATGGCGAATTACAGGGGGATTTAGTCATCCAAGGAGAAGGCGACCCCCTATTTGTTTGGGAAGAAGCAATGGCGATCGGCAATCGCCTCAATGAAATGGGAATTCAACGGGTGACAGGGGATTTGGTGATTCTGGACAAATTTTATATGAACTTCGAGACCGATCCAACCATCGCCGGGAACCTCTTTTTTGAAGGCATCAATGGGCAAATTTGGCCCGGGGAAGCAGAAACCCAATATCAAACCTTACCCCCCGGTACTCCCAGACCCCAAGTGGCGATCGCTGGTACAGTCCGAGTCGCTGCTGCACCCCCTGCGGAACTTCAACCCCTGGTACGCCATTATTCCCTTCCCGTGGTGGAACTCCTCAAACGGATGAATCAATACAGCAACAACCCAATGGCAGAAATGTTTGCTGACGCCGTGGGAGGTGCCCAAGTCGTCGCCCAAAAAGCGGCAGTTGCTGCGGGAGTTCCCTCCCAAGAAATCCAACTGATCAACGGGTCCGGATTAGGGGAAGAAAATATCATGTCCCCTCGCGCCGCTTGTGGTCTATTTTTGGCCTTAGAACGGGAATTACAACCCCATAACCTGACCATTGGAGATGCGATCGCCATTGTCGGACAAGATGAAGGCATCCTCAACCAACGGCAAATTCCCCGCTTCTCCGTCGTCAAATCCGGCAGTCTTAACTATGTGAGTGCCTTAGCTGGTGCATTACCCACCCAAACCCAGGGTTCCGTCTGGTTTGTGATTATGAATGGCGGCAGTAACCTGGAGGGATTCCGCCTGCAACAAGAAGCGCTACTCACTCAATTTGTCAGCCAATGGGGTTCCGTCACCGCCCTTCCTCCGGAACTAAGCCCAAATCCCCTGCGAAAAACCAAAACCTCCCGCAGTGAAATCGTTAAACAATAGGGGAACGCTCACTGTCTTAAGTCAAACAAGAAGAAACCGGGTTTCTGACCGTAATGGATGGTGAATCAGCAACAATTTGGGCAAGAAACCCGGTTTCTAACTCCTCCTGAACACAAATCCGGTTGTAAACAGTCGGTTTTCTATCTTAGCCCGCATAGGTGAGGCTCCGTCCTGTGAGCCTTTACCCTTGAGGGTGTGGGGTTTTTGCTTAATTTCAGAAAGTTTCAAGCCCGTAAAAAGGTACAATAAAGAAGGGCTAAAAACCACTCGCGAAAAGTGTTTCTACTCTCGCCTGAGTTATTTCTAGCAATACCCCACCTCGAACTGTGAGAGGAAACTGTTCCTATGACTTACCGGATCTCTCGGGTCGCCGCTGCCTTTGTCATCCTCATGGGAGCCATCCATTTGCTGGGTTGGCATTTTCATCCGGAATGGTTTATCAACGGTTTTCTGGGCAACCCCTACAGCATGAGACCCAATGCCGCTTTGTGCTTTGTGCTCAGTGGGATTGCTCTGGGATTGTTACAACGACAGCGACTTCCTCGACGGTGGCAACGGATAGTTCGGGGATTGGCCGGGTTCGTGATTGCGATCGCCACTCTCACCTTACTCCAGTATCTTTTTCGCTGGAACTTCGGCATTGATGAACTCCTGGTTCCAGATCTTAGGGCCTCCGTCACAGTCCCTTATCCCGGAAGGATGAGCGCAAGCGTTGCGGTGAATTTTATCTTGAGCGGCATTTCCCTGTTGCTGTTGGCCCAGCAAACCCCGCAAAAGGACAAGGACCGACTCGCTCAGATCGTGAGTCTGGTGGTGGCTTTGATTGCATTAGTGGGTCTCTCCTGTTACTTGTTTAATGCTCAGGTGTTATATGAGTTATGGGTGCCGACAACTACCACGGCCTTCAGTACCGCAGTCACATTTCTCGTCCTGAGCCTCGGGATATTATTTAGTCGTCCAGAACAGGGGCTGATGCCGACGATCCTCAGTCCTCTACTCGGAGGAATGATGGCGCGGCGAGTTTTGCCTTGGGCGATCGCCCTGCCTTTGGTCCTGGGTTGGTTGCTCTTTCAGGGTCATCAACGGGACTGGTATGACGAACCCACCGCCTATGCCATTCTGATGATCGGCGAGGTTACCCTCTTCTCCACAGGGATTTATATCCTGGCACAATTGCTCAATCGCATCGAGGGCGATCGCCAGGAGTCACAGCGCTGGTTCCAATCTGCCATTATGAATTCCCCAGTCCCGATCATGCTGCACGCCGAAGATGGAGAAGTGCTGCAACTTAATCTCGCTTGGTCCAGGATTAGTGGCTATCAGCTTGCGGATATTCCCACCCTCAACGACTGGACTGAAAAAGCCGATCTGGAAAGAACTCAACCCTTCAGAAAACCTATCCAGAATATTGACGCCTTAGAAGCAAGCCAGGTCCTGGAAAAAGAGAAAACCATTCGCACAAAAATCGGCGAAAACCGTGTTTGGTACTTCTATGCGGTGAGGTTAGAAAAAACGGGCGATCGCCGAAGACTTACGATGACTACCGCCGTTGATATCACCGATCGCAGGCAAGCCGAGCAAGCCCTTCGGGAATTAAATCAAACTTTAGAACATCGCATCGCCGAGCGAACAGTTGAACTCGAACAAGAATTGCACCAGCGACAGCAAATCGAGGCTAAATTAAGAAGCAATCAAGCACTTTTGAATAGTTTGATAGAATGCACCCCCGACATTATTGCCGCGATGGATACAAATTTCACTTGTATGGTGGCGAATGAGACGGCTAAACGCGAATTTAGCAAACTGTTTGGCAGCCGCTTTGAAGTGGGGGATAACCTGATTGAAGCCTTATCCCATTTACCCAGGGAACAGGCTAATGCTAGAGAAGTTTGGGGACGAGCATTTCGAGGCGAACATTTTAGCCTGATTCTGGAATTAGGAGCATTAAACCAGGACCGTCACTATTATGAAATGAACTACAGTTCAATGCGAGATCCCAGTGGAAAAATCTTGGGTGCATCTCTCATGGGTAGAGATGTAAATAATCGCATTAAAGCCGATCAAGCTTTGCGCGAAAGCGAAGCCAGATTTCAGGCATTTATGAACCACAGTCCGGCCCTTGCCTGGATTAGCGATCGCGATGGCAAAATCGTTTACTGCAATCAGAACGTGGCGAATGTATTCCTTCAGCCTGTGGATGAGTTGCTGGGTAAAACCCCCTTTGACCTCCACCCCCGGGAGATAGCCGAACAGCACATTGCCAACACTCGCTTAGTGGCTGATGGCGGTGAAGTCGTCGAGGCGATCGAATCCGCATTTCGTTCCCATGGTTCCCTCGGTGAGTTTTTGGTCTATAAATTTCCCATAGAAATAGACGGAGGAGAGCATTTAGTTGGAGGAGTTGGACTCGACATTACCAACCAAATTCAAGCCGAGAAAGCTTTGCGAGAAAGTGAAGCGAAGCTAAAAGCCATTTTAGATAATGCTCCAGCGGGAATTTATTTGCAAGACCTGGAAGGCAAATTTTTATTAGTCAATCAGTATTTCCTGGATTTATTACAGGTTTCAGAACAGCAGTGTCTCGGTAAAACCTTTGCCGAATTCTTCCCCGGAGAGTTTGCCGAACAAGTTGAGGCCAATGAACGAAACCTGGTCGAAAAGGGAGTGCCTTATTATTTTGAAGAAGACATCCCCCTGCCCGATGGCATTCATCCTTTTTATACGGTCAAGTTAATCCTCCAAGATTTGAGCGGTCAACCCTACGCTTTATGTGGAATTTCCACGGATATCAGCGATCGCAAGCGGGCTGAAATAGCCTTACTAGAAGCGAAAGAAGTGGCGGAAGCAGCCAACATGACTAAAAGCGCTTTTCTGGCCAATATGAGCCATGAACTGCGAACCCCTCTGAATGCGATTTTGGGCTTTACCCAAATCTTAGCTCAGGACTCGTCTTTAAATCCCCAACAACAAGAACAAATTGCCATTATCAATAGTAGTGGGGAGCATCTGCTGAATTTGATTAACGATGTCCTGGAAATCTCCAAAATCGAAGCGGGGCGATCGGCCCTTCATCTCAGCAATTTTGACTTCTATGCTCTACTCACCGCCTTAGAAGCCATGTTCCAACTCAAAGCGGCTTCTAAAGGGTTACAGATGATTTTTGACCCAGATAAGGTCCCCCAATATATCACCACCGATGAGAGCAAATTGCGCCAAGTTTTGACCAATTTGGTAGGAAATGCCATCAAATTTACTCGCGAAGGTGGGGTATCCCTGCGAGTCAGAGCGAGGGAACTCAAAGAGGCCAATTTAGAACCCGCCTCTCGGTTCTGTTTCTACTTTGAAATCGAAGATACAGGCATGGGAATCGCTGAGGAGGAGTTGCCGGGATTATTTATGCCCTTTCATCAAACCGCCACCGGCAAAACCGCCTCAGAAGGAACGGGTTTAGGATTGAGCATTAGCCGTAAATTCGTACAAATGATGGGCGGTGATATCGAGGTGAGCAGCCGCCTTGATGTGGGGACCTTGGTTAAATTTACCCTTCAAGTCTCCGTTGCTCAAGCGAGTGACCTCACAACCGCCCGACAGGTTCAGCGCATTATCGGATTAGAACCCGATCAGCCCACCTATCGGATTCTGGTAGCGGACGATCGCCCTGAAAGTCGCCGCTTAATTCGCTGCTACCTCGAACCCCTGGGATTTGAGGTTCGGGAAGCGGAAAATGGCAAACAAGCGTTAGAAGTCTGGGAAAATTGGGAACCCCATTTAATAGTAATGGATATGCAAATGCCTGTGATGAATGGTTACGAAGCCACTCGACAGATCAAATGTCATGTAAAGGGTCAGGCGACGGTGGTGATTGCATTAACGGCGAGTGCCTTTGAGGAAAATCGCAGCTTGATTTTGTCCGCTGGTTGTGATGATTTCTTACGAAAGCCTTGCCGACAAGAGGTACTCTTGGAAACCTTTGCTCAACACTTAGGGGTACGCTATCAATATCAAGATCTGGAGTCGGCAATAGAAGACAGGGGTGATTCACGGGATGCCGCCTTTATTCCAGGCCCTGCGGCGCTGCAAGGGATGGCACTCACTTGGATTGGTGCGTTACACAATGCTGCCCTAGCGGCGGATAGTGAAGCCATTGAGGAACTCATTCAGGAAATTCCGGAAGGTTCGAGGGCGATCGCGCACTGTCTCCAAGACTGGACCGATAACTTCCGATTTGACAAAATTACCGAACTGACCCAGGAACTGCTTTATGAATAGCGCTCAACCTCTCGGAAATTTAGCCGATATTTTAATTGTGGACGATGAACCGAATAATTTACGGGTGTTGTCGAATTTGCTAAAAAAACACGGCTATAAGGTCCGCGCCGTCCTCTCGGGAGATAGGGCTTTAGCGGCTGCTAGATCAACGCCACCGGATTTGATTTTGCTCGATATCATGATGCCTGAGATGGATGGGTATCAAGTTTGTCACCAGTTAAAACATGAATCAGCCACTTGTCAAATTCCGGTGATTTTTGTGAGCGCCAAGGACCAAGGATTTGACAAGGTAAAGGCTTTTGCGGTTGGCGGAGTAGACTATATTACCAAGCCGTTTCAAGTCGAAGAGGTTTTTGCCCGCATCGACTGTCATCTGAAACTGAATTACTTGCAAATGAAGCTAGAGAAACAAAACTATCAATTGCAAGCAGAAATTTGTCAGCGCAACGCTGCTGAAAAAGCCCTACAGGAGCAGAATGAACAGCTAAGGCGGGAAATTGAACGACGGCAACTCACAGAACTCGCCCTGGAAAAAGCCAACCAAGAACTCGCTCGCTCTAATGCGGATTTAGAACAATTTGCCGGAATTGCTTCTCACGACTTGCGCTCACCGTTAGCCACCATCAATGGCTATGCCCAACTCTTGCAAATGTGTGGAAAGGAACAACTGGATGATAAATGTAACGATTTTGTGAAGCAAATTTTAAAGCTTTGCGATCGCACCGATTTATTAATTGGAGAGTTACTCTCCTATGCTCGGTTGAATCAGGTGCAGGAGCCGTTACAACTCCTATCGTGCGATCGGCTTGTCCAGCAGGCCCTGGAAAATCTAGGGACGGAGATTTATCAAAATCAAGCTCAGGTGACTTATGACCCGTTACCGGAAATCATCGGCACTGAATCTCAATTCGTCCAACTCTTCCAAAATTTAATCGGAAATGCTATTAAATACCGTCGGGAAGAGTCGCCCAGAATTCATCTGAGTGCGGTACTCCAAGACAATCATTATTTATTTTCAATTCAAGATAACGGCATTGGGATTGATGAAGAATATTCCCAGTATATTTTTCAAATCTTTAAACGCTTACACAGCCAAGACTATCCCGGGACCGGCATCGGATTAGCCACTTGCCGCAAAATTGTCGAACGGCATGGGGGTTCCATCTGGATCAAATCTCAAGTCGGTCAGGGGTCCACATTTTATTTTACGGTACCCACAGAGCAGAGGGTAGTGGAGCGACAGATGATAGAGGCGATCGGCCATCCCAACTGAACCACTCCAGGACTTACGCATATTTTCCCAGTGAGTCCGAAATGTAGAGGCGATTCGCGAATCGCCTCTACATTTCGGGTAGATTCTCAAGATCTACGTCAGTCCTGCACTCCATCAAAAAAATAAGCCCACTGCCGTGGACTTATCCGGTAGAGTGGCAAAATATAATATTCTGCCACTCTGGTATTAATTCCCCAAGGGAAAATCTTACTTGATGCTGACTTTTCCGCCTGCTTCTTCCAGTTGCTTCTTAGCATCTTCCGCTGCATCTTTGGCGATGCCTTCTTTAATCGGTTTCGGTGCAGATTCCACCATATCTTTGGCTTCTTTCAGACCTAATCCGGTTAAAGCACGGACAACTTTGAGCACGGCAATCTTCTTGTCTGCCGGAACTTCTTCGAGAATGACATCAAATTCAGTCTTCTCTTCGACTTCTTCAGCAGCAGCCGCAGCGCCAGGAGCCATCATCATCATGCCGCCTGCGGGTGCAGCAGCGCTCACGCCAAAGGCTTCTTCAATTTGTTTGACCAGTTCAGAAGCTTCCAACAAGGTCAGGGATTTTAGCTTTTCGAGAATTTCATCAGTTGCTGCAGACATGGATTGACTCCTATCAAATATATAAATGGAATAGACAAGGGTTGTCATTTGTCATTTGTCATTTGTCATTTGTCATTTGTTGTTTGACTAACGACCAACGACCAACGACCAATGACCAATGACCAACGACCAATGACCAACGACCAATGACCAACGACCCTAGGCCGCTTGGTCTTCGTCGCTGGTGCTGCCGTCTTTGTCGGCGTAGGCTTGGAGACCTCGGGCCAGACCCGAAGGAACTTCTTTGATACCCACAGCAATCTTGGTGACCACTGCATTGAGGGCACCGGCGATTTGCGCCATGAGTTCTTCTTTGGAGGGAAGATCTCCGATCGCCTTCACTTGCTCGAAAGTCAGCGCCTTTCCTTCTAATACACCACCACGAAGTTCACTCTTCTTGGTCGCTTTTTGGAAGTCTTGATACGCCTTAATCGGACCATTCAGGTCATCTTTCAGGAACAAAAAGGCAGAGGAATCTTTCAGGAATTCCCCTAAAGATTGCCAGTTTTCGTCGCCATCAACAGCCCGTCGCATCAGGGTGTTTTTAGCAACGGCACAGGTTGCACCGCTTTCGCGTAGACGCCGACGTAAATCGGTAATCTCCGCCACGGTTAACCCTTTGTAATCAATCACAAGCGTCATCTGGGACTTGCTCAACTCTTGTTTGAGCTCCGTCACCATCGCTTGTTTATCGGCTAGCGTTTTACCCACTCGTTTTCACCTCCTGATTGGGATGAAGATTAAGAATTTAGAGACATTTGGGAGCATTCATCCCCTGGGAATAGGATACGGAATCCGATTGTAAACAGTCAGTTTTCCCTCTTAGCCCGCGCAGGCGGGCTTCGTTTGTGTAGCCCCAGGCTTCAGCCTGTGGGTTTTTATTCCCTGCTCCCCTATCCCCGACCCAATCAAAAACCCCAGCAGGGTAGCCGGGGTTTTGTCAGATCCCGATGGCAATCTTGTCAACTCATGACAAGACCAGCACAAGGGGAACGATAACGCAAACCTAGGTAGGAAATTAAGCCCTGTTGGACACCTACTGTCTCCGGCTACTGTGCTATTTAATTGTGGGGTTTGAAGGGATGAATTTTGAGTTGCCTCAAAATTTGAACTCGCCCTTAGGCGATTTCTGTCAGCTTGAGATCTCGCAAGGCACTGATATCGACTTCAATGGAGGGACCCATCGTAGAAGCGACATACACACTGCGCCAGTAGCGGCCTTTAGCACCGGAAGGACGGTTGCGGTCAATGCTTTCTTGCAACGCCTTGAGGTTAACTAGGAGATCTTCAGTTGGAAAAGCGGCTTTCCCAAACATGACATGGACGATGCCCGTGCGATCGGCCCGAAATTCTAGTTTACCGGCTTTGAACTCGTTAATTGCTTGACCGAGGTCAAAGGTTACTGTACCACCTTTTGGCGAAGGCATCAACCCCCGGGGACCGAGGAGTTTACCTAATTTGGCCACTTGGGGCATCATGTCCGGGGTGGCAATCAGTTTATCGAAGTCCATCCGGCCTTGTTGGATTTCGGCAATCAAGTCTTCAGACCCGGCCAAATCTGCACCGCCATTGGTGGCTTCGGTCACTTTTTCCCCCCGAGCAATTACCGCCACGCGGACGGTTTGACCCGTTCCTTTGGGGAGGGCTACGGTGGTCCGCAGTTGTTGGTCGGTGTACTTGGGATCGATGCCTAAGCGAATATGAGCTTCGGCGGATTCAGGAAATTTAGCTGTAGCGGTCTCTTTTAAAAGGTTGAGGGCCTCTAAGGGTTGATAAGGGCGCTCTTCAACCTTTTTAGTGAGTTCTTGTAATCTACGCGAGATTTTTTTGGGCATTTTTCTCTCCTGGGGTCATAACGAGGCGATGCCTCTGCCCCTTGTTATGGGTCATGCGGTTGAGATTTTTTTGGAAATCTCATTGAGCTCAATCCAGAGATTTCAAACCCCAGTTCCTAGAATCTTAAGAGAATTCTAAAAATCTAAACTCTAAAATCTCCAATCGGTTCCTAATCGGCGACGGTCACACCCATATTCCGGGCGGTCCCTTCGACAATTTTCATGGCCGCTTCAATGTCATTGGCATTGAGGTCAGGCATTTTAGTTTGGGCGATCTCGCGGAGTTGATCCCGGGAGATTTCGGCCACTTTCTTGCGATTGGGTTCCCCTGAACCTCTTTCAATCCCTGCTGCCTTGCGAATCAAGACAGAGGCGGGAGGGGTTTTGAGAATGAAGGTGAAACTGCGGTCTTCAAAGACGGAAATTTCTACCGGCACTACGAGACCCGCTTGATCGGCAGTTCTGGCGTTGTATTCTTTACAGAACATCATGATGTTCACGCCATGCTGACCGAGCGCTGGCCCGATCGGGGGTGCGGGGTTGGCTTTTCCGGCATTAATCGCCAACTTAATCACCGCAACTACTTTTTTTGCCATTTGCTGTGTTAGCTGCTTTAACTCAATTTGCGGACTTGATTAAACTCCAGTTCGACGGGCGTATCTCGTCCGAAGATAGACAGGAGTGCTTTGAGCTTACTGCGCTCTGGGCTCACTTCTATGACTTCCCCATCAAAATCTTTAAAGGGTCCAGAGACCACTTCAATTTTTTCTCCGGGAGTCAGATAAGTTTTTGCTACTGGCTCTGCTTCGTCCCGTTGCCTGAATATCCGTTGAACTTCCGAATAACTCAGGGGCATGGGTTTGACGTGACCGCGTCCGCGTCCGTAACGGCGTTTTTGTTCTGCCCCCACAAAGTTAATCACATGGGGGGTGTTTTTGACAACCTGCCAGCTTTCATCGTCCATGTCCATTTGGACGAGGACGTAACCGGGGAAGATTTTTTCATCCGTTTGCTGTCTGCTTCCATCCTTGCGGATTTTAAATGCAGCAGCTTGGGGAATCTCAACCTGAAAAATCCGATCGCCCATATCAAGGGTTTGAATTCGCTGTTCTAGGGTCGCTTTGACGCGCTTTTCACAGCCCGAGGCAACTTGAACGGCAAACCAACGGCCCGTTGATTTGGTTTCTTCCGCTTCGTCGGTTTCTGACGGTTGAGTTGGATATTGAGAGTCGTCGTCCGATGCAAACATCATCCGAACACCTGTGTAGCTGCCCAACCAAAAAATTTATCGATGAAATAGATTAAGCTGGCAATCAAGGCGACCATCGAGAGGACGGCCAAGGATTCACTAATCACCTGCTGCCGAGATGGCCAAACTACCTTCGCCAGTTCTTCTTTTGTTTCCTGGAAAAACTCTGCGGGATTGAAACCGCTTGCTGTTTCTTGGTTTGCTTCGTTGTTTTTTGCCACAATTGTTTTCCCTCTCCCACTGAACGCAACAACAGGTAGTTTTTTCTTGGCAACAGCTTTCATGCGATCGCCAGTGAATTACGCCACTCCAGATTGGGTGGCTGCACTCGTCGCCGTTCTAGCTTAAACTTTTTCTTGTTCTTGCAATACTTGGTACGAACCACCCAGATAATAATTCTACCCGAAAGTTTTTAGGTTGTTTGCTGTTTTTGCAGCAGACATACTTTCGGGCAGATATCTTTCGGAAGATGGTTCAGCGCGCCCTGGAGGACTTGAACCCCCGACATCAGGTTTTGGAGACCTGCGTTCTACCAACTGAACTAAGAGCGCACGGGTTGAATCTGCTGGTTAGAGCGATTCACCCATTTCCTATCCTATACCTAAGATTGCGATCGCGTCAACCCACCCGGGGCAATTTTTTTGGATTGGTCTTAGATAGGGCGGTCAAACCGTTGTTTGATGCGGGTGGCTTTACCCACGCGATCGCGCAGATAGTACAGCTTCGCCCGTCGCGCTTTACCCCGACGCAATACTTTGATGCTCTCAATCCGGGGGGAGTGCAGCAAAAAGACTCGTTCCACCCCAACTCCTTGGAACACGCGGCGCACGGTAATGGTTTCGTTAATCCCACCATTGCGCATGGCAATCACCACGCCTTCGTAAGGCTGGGTTCTTTCTTTGCCCGCTTCTCTAATTCTGACGCCCACTCTTACGCTGTCACCGACGTAAATCTGCGGGAGGTCCGTTTTTAACTGTTCCGCTTCAATGTCACGGATAATCTGTTCAGCCTTCATAGTTATGGTTTTTAACTCACAATCTCCCATCATACCCCTCAATTGGCATTTCAGTCTAGCCAAATCTCTAGGAGTTTTTTTCCCCCTCTCTTGCCCGGGATTTGTCCGCGAATTCTACCTAGATAAGCGGGCCCAGCAGCATCTCAAAACTGAATCCCGCCTCATCCTCAGTTTCTTGTAGGGGCATATTGCATACGCCCTCTTTATCCGGCAATGGAATCCCGCCTCATCCTCAGTTTCTTGTAGGGGCGCAATGCGCAGGCCCTCTTTATCCGGCAATGAAATCCCGCCTCATCCTCAGTTTCTTGTAGGGGCGCAATGCTTGCGCCCAAGAGGGCGTATGCAATACGCCCCTACAAGAAATAGCGATTTTTCGTCATTAAATTTACCACCTTGACCGGGTTAATGCTTAAACCTCCAAGATTGTTTGAGGTGGCGAGCGCCTCAGAAGAACCCCACCTGACGCCTCCCCAAGACATCGGGGAGGGGACCGCAAGTGCAGTTAAGCGTAAGCAACCTACCCTTGTCAGACCCTGCTATTGTCGGCATTTCAGCCCTTCCCATCCGCTCTTTCTAGAGTCCTACTGCTCAAGAAAGAGCTTTACACTCCTGAAAAGCCGAAAAAATGCCAAAAAAGTCGATAACCCTATATGTTCTAAGCCTCAAGACCGAAATAACCTCAAAAATCTCAATTTTAAGATTTCAGCCCGGGAATTTTAGTGCTAGAATGTATTCAAAATGTTGTCTTCTCAAGAGAGGTTGCATAACAACGTTGAAACTCTTTGCTCTAACTGGCTACCCTTGGCGTGGCCTTTGGTATCTGGATATGCAGTTGAAGCGTAAACGGCATTGCGACCCGGCGCTGTCCTGGACTGATCGATGTGAAGCGCCTAGTATGGTCCGATCGGCCTGTTAGATAAGGTTTGCGCTCGGTACTTCTGAAGCTTCTTGTAAGCTGCTGTTAAGACCCTAAGACTTGAGGGGTCCGCAAACTAGGTCGATCGGGGTTATAGACCCACAAAATTTTGACAAGGAGACGGCATTCCGATAACCGTCTCTAAACAAGCTGGATTTTTCCTGCCTTAGCTCTATCAAAAAGGGAGCGGATTCATGACAGAGAAACTCGCATCAGACGAACGAAACATCTGTCAGATCCACTCATTAAGCATCATGCTTGCGCGATAGAGCGTCCGGTTGAGATCTTTCAGCTACTGCCTAGGGATGAGGTAGGTTCCCACGAACCTGACCCAATCCTTCACCTCCGGCAGCGATGTCAATCAACTTAAATATTCATGATTGAACATAGTCAATCGCCTTAGGGGCTTGGTCTGCTAAGGCTACTATGCCCTGTATTTCAACCGTTTGGAGTGGAAAAATGTCTCAAATGATAGATCGCAAAATTGCCCCCGCCCCCATGACCGAGAACGTGAGCGTCGTGGACTTAATTGATGGTTACTTCACCGCTTATAATTCCGCTCGGTTGCGGGAAATCTGTCACCTGCTGACCCAAAAGGTGATGCGGGAAGGAGTGACTGTGGGACTGAGCCTATCTGGGGCCATGACTCCGGCGGGATTTGGGGTGTCAGCCTTAGCACCGCTGATCCGCAACGGCTTTATTGATTACATCATCAGTACCGGCGCAAATCTGTATCACGATATCCATTACGGACTGGGATTAAACCTCTATGCGGGAAATCCGTTCGTGGATGATATCAAACTGCGCGAAGACGGTCATATTCGGATCTATGACATCATTTTTGACTACGATGTCTTGTTAGAAACCGATGCCTTTATTCGGACGATTTTGCGCGCCGAACCCTTTCAGAAGCGGATGGGAACGGCAGAATTTCATTATCTGCTGGGCAAATATGTCCGGGAAATTGAGAAGCAGCGCGGGGTAGAGCATTCTTGCTTGCTGGCAACGGCGTATGAGTGCGGGGTGCCGATTTATACCTCGTCGCCGGGAGATAGCTCGATCGGGATGAATGTGGCGGCGCTTGCCTTAGAAGGGTCGCAATTAATCATTGATCCGGCGATCGATGTCAACGAAACAGCGGCGATCGCCTATGGTGCCCGGGACCCCAACCAAGACTTCCCCGGAGAAAGTGCCGCCTTCATTCTCGGTGGCGGTTCTCCCAAAAACTTCCTCCTGCAAACCCAACCCCAAATTCACGAGGTCCTGGGTTTAGAAGAACGGGGACATGACTATTTCATCCAGATTACCGATGCCCGTCCCGATACCGGCGGTTTATCTGGGGCCACCCCCGCTGAAGCAGTAAGCTGGGGCAAAGTCGATCCCAATGAACTGCCCAATACCGTGGTTTGCTATACCGACAGCACGATCGCCCTGCCAATTCTCACCGCTTATGTGATGAATCAGTGTCCCGCGCGTTCCCTCAAGCGATTGTACGATCGCCGTCAGGAAATGCTGACTAAACTGCAATTAGACTACCAATTGGCGCAAGCGAAAAAATCCGAACGCACCGCCCCCCCGGTTTCTGAAAGACCCGAACCTGTTGCCACTTATCCCTGTGGTACGCCCATCCGGAACGGGCGTGGTTAGCGGTTAATACTCTATCCGGTGGCGATCGGGTTGTAAAATCCCGCAGGCTGAAGCCTGGGGCTATACGGACAAAGCCCGCCTGCGCGGGCTAATGGAGAAAGACCACTTAAGACAACCGGATTTGCTATAAATTAGTCTTCCCCGGATTTAAACCCTCTGAGTTTCAGAAACTCGGAGGGTTTTGTCTTGCCCTGTTTTCTACCAAATCTGATTGTTAAAAGTCAATTTTCTGTATGAGCCCGCGCAGGCGGGCTTCGTCCGTATAGCCCCACCCTTTAGGGTGCGGGCGAAAGCAGACCTTTGACAACCGGATTCCGTATTAAAAGTTAATTTTCTGTATGAGCCCGCGCAGGCGGGCTTTGTCCGTATAGCCTCCGGGCTAAAGCCTGCGGGCTTAAACCAGACCTGATTATTCCCATCAACATCCAGACTAGATTTTGTCGGCAAATACAACAGTCTTCTTACGGTTTGCCCCCCTGAGCGTCAACCTAGATTTTCCTATCCTAGAGTCATGGTCAAACCGGAAAGAGGATTTAAAACTTTTCGCCCATCGGCGGCAAATACAACAGTCTTCTTACGGTTTACCCCCTGGTAAATAGAGTGTCAGTTCGCTTACATTAGAAAGAAGTAACCCCTCGAAATAGGCAACATAATTACCCTAAAAATAGGGAGGAAACATTTTAGTTTCCCGAGGTTACATAAAAAATTATCGGTGTTTTAATCGCCCACTGGTTCGATAAAACCCGATTCTGCCCACTCTACCGATTTCAGAATTCACTCTTTTTTTGGAGAGGAAACCCGATGAGAACATTAATGAATTTGGACCTGTTACGCGAGGTCGATGCCTGGGGACGTCAATTTGAACAACTCTTAACTGAACAACCCCCGTGCCAACGTCCCGAAATGGGTAGAGTGTGGCAACCGGCGATCGAACTGGAAGAAACTGAAAATAGCTTTGTATTGCGGGTGGAACTGCCCGGGTTAACTGGAGAGGAGATTGATGTGCAAGCGAGTCGCTTTCAAGTGGCGATCGCCGCCCACCGTCAGACCCCCAATCCCGTGAGTCAGAACAGCGGTTACCTCCGTTCCGAACTCCGTTATGGCAAGTTAAAGCGGGTCGTCCCCTTGCCGAAACCCATTGTGCCGGACCGCATCGAAGCTCAGTTAAACGATGGCATTCTCACCTTAACCTTGCCGAAATTTTCCGCCCAACAACCCCAAGTGGTCAAGGTGCGGTTGGATGAGCTCAAATCCGAGGTTAACCCCGTGATGCCGGTAGAACAGAAATCGGATCTAACCCCACAGAAAACTGAGGAAAAAATCGCTCCCACCGAGGGTGAAGTGTTAACCGACTTATGGGCAACTCAAGGGTAAATCTGCTTAGGGAACTCCAAAAAATAAAACCTTCAAAAAACCCGCAGGCTCAAGCCTGGGGCTACACGGACAAAGCCCGCCTGCGCGGGCTAAAAGAGCCTTGTTAGGTGCGATCGCATCAAAGCAAGGATGATTTATTTGTTGG
>NZ_JAMXOT010000018.1 GCF_024220515.1 Oscillatoria sp. HE19RPO | reverse complement strand
TTCCAACAAATAAATCATCCTTGCTTTGATGCGATCGCACCTAACAAGGCTCTTTTAGCCCGCGCAGGCACCGCTTTGTCCGTGTAGCCCCAGGCTTGAGCCTGCGGGTTTTTTGAAGGTTTTATTTTTTGGAGTTCCCTCATGATACCAAATCCGGTTGTTAAAAGTCGATTTTCGCTTTTAGCCCGCGCAGGCACCGCTTCGTCCGCAAGTGCCCCACCGTTGACGGGTGTGGGTTTTTATAGACCTTTAACAACCGAATGGAGTATGATTTCCCTCCAATCGATTAAAAAAGTAATTTCTAACCCGGGCATTGATTTTAAAGTTGAGTGATACAATAAGCCATGCGTCCAAAGAACAAATTTAGTTACCCCACTCATAACCATGTTGAATGCCCAAGATTTATATAATGAAACCTATTATCTAGCCCGTAACCCTGACGTTGCCAATGCCGTCGCCGCTGGACTGTTTACGACAGGGTTCGCTCATTTTGAAACCTTCGGCCAAAATGAAGGCCGCAACCCCACCGCCCTCTTCGATACCCGCTACTACTTGACCTTAAATCCGGATGTAGCCGCAGCCGTATCCGCCAATCAACTCACCCCCTTTCAACATTACATCGCCTTTGGGCAAGCCGAAGGACGGAACCCCAGCACTCTCTATAACGAGCAACGGTATCTCTCGGACAATCCCGATGTTCAAGCCGCAGTCAACGCATCCTCCCTCACTGGCATCCAACACTTTCAGGCATTTGGACAAAACGAGGGGCGAATCCCGAGTTCTTTATACAATCCGGCCTACTATTTATCAAAAAATACTGACGTAGCCGCTGCGGTAGAACGGGATGAAATCACCGGCATCGGACATTATCTCACGTTCGGAATTGCCGAAGGCCGAGAGTTCACTCCATTTATACAAAACAATACCACCCTTCCCAATGGCGTTGCTGCCGGGGATGTGACCCAAAATAGTGCCGTGTTGTGGACACGCAGCACCGAAGTGGGTCCGGTGATTTTTGAATATTCCACCGATGCCAGCTTTGGGGCGATCGCCGGACAAACTACTAACTTTGTCACCGACCCCACAGTTCCCGTCCAAGTCCAAGTCAGTGACTTAGCCCCCCAAACCCAATATTACTATCGCGTCACCGATGCCGCAGGCACTTCCGCCGTCGGTCAGTTTCGCACCCCTGCCCCCTTGGGAACTCAGGCGGGATTACGGTTTGGGGTAACCGGAGACTGGCAGGGAGAACTCGCCCCCTATCCCTCCATTAGCAACGTCCGCGATCGCAACCTAGACTTTTTCGTCCTCATGGGGGATACCGTGGAAACCGATAGTATCTCCCCGGACCTCCCCGGTGTCCGCCAATCCGCCAACCTAGACCAATTTCGCACTAAACATAACGAAATTTATAGCGAACGATTCGGACTCAACACCGGGGCCGATTTGCGCGCCTCTACTGCCACCTATAACACTTGGGATGACCACGAAATCACCAATGATTTTGCCGGAGGTGCAGCCCCGGCAGAATCTCCCCAACGGAATGGAATTTTCGGGACCGAAGGTCAGTTTGTCAATGAAACCCCCGTGTTTAATCAGGCATTGGAAGCGTTCCAAGATTACAAACCGATGACCGAACAACAGTACGGAGAAACCGGCGACCCCCGGACTGCCAACAAAGAGAAACTGTATCGGTACAATGTTCATGGCAGCGATGCCGCCAGCTTTGTCTTAGATGTGCGGTCTTTCCGCGATAAACCCTTGCCCTTTATCCCCGAAACCGCGTCCCCGGAAGCCGTCAACGCCTATTTGCAAAACTCATTTGACCCGAATCGTACCATGTTGGGTCAAGCACAGTTACAGGAATTTAAAAATGACTTACTCGCGGCGGAAAATGCCGGAATCACCTGGAAGTTTGTCATGTCTACGGTCCCCATGCAACATTTCGGAATTGCAGTTTCTGGGGAACGTTGGGAGGGATTTGAAGCCGAACGAACCGAGTTATTACGGTTTATTGATGAGAACAATATTAGTAATGTGGTGTTTGTCACCGGAGATTTTCATGGCAACGTAGTCAACAATGTGACCTACCAAGATGGATTGGGTCAACCGCAAAAACCCACCGGGGCTTTTGATGTGATGATTGGTCCAGCAGCGATTCAGTTGAATATCGGCCAAGGACCTTTTGCCGCCCCCTTTGGACCGGCAACTGTGACATTTACCCCAGATGCGCTGCTATCTCCCGCAGAGAAAGACCGCTATCGGGGAATGACCGATGAAGCAGAAAAGAATGCTTTTGTGCGCCAGGTGATTGATAATCGGATTGTGCCATTAGGATATGATCCGGTGGGGTTAGAAGGGTCGGAAATTGACGCGCAATTACTCCAGGGTTCTTATTTTAATGGTCATAATTATGGCTGGACTGAATTTGCGATCGCCCCAGATACACAACAGCTAACAGTTACTACTTTTGGCGTTGACCCCTATACCCAGGGAGACATGGAAGCAAATCCCGCAGAAGTTGCCAATCGCACCCCAACGATTCGCCTACAATTTACCGTCAATCCCCAGACTGGAGATGTGCTATTACCCTCGGATATCACCACTGCCGTAGAGGAAAATCTCGCCCGAGATTTCGGACTGCAACCGGGGAATTTTAGCGTAGTTTCCGCACAACAACAAACCTGGTCCGATGGCTGTTTAGGGTTAGGAGAAGCCAATGAAAGCTGTTTGCTGGCACTGGTGGAGGGGTGGCAGGTAACAGTCCAAAGTGGCGATCGCACCTTAGTCTATCGCACCGATGATTCGGGGTCTCAGGTGAGACTCGATCGCCAGTCCTCCCAGTTGTAAAATGCCCTTCCGGTCCCCTCCCCTTACCAAGGGGAGGGTTAGGGTGGGGTTCCCCGTGAAGTTGCAGATCCACGTCACCAGGAAACAACCAATGACCAAGGACAAATGACCCCTCCCACCATCATCGCTGCTTCATCACCACCAAAGTAATATCATCAAACACCTTCTGTTCCCCAATAAACTCCCGCACATCCTGAATCACCCCTTCTCGAATCGCCTCTGCTGACTCCTGCCAATACTGCGACACCACCGCACACAATCGGTCCATCCCATAGAACTCTCCCGCCATATTTTCCGCCTCCGGTATCCCATCGGTATAAAGCACCACCCCATCCCCAGGATTTAACTCCACTTCTGCTTGAGTAATAAAATCAGAAATATCCAACTCTAACCCCACAGGAAATCCTAAATCCACCGTATCCAGTCGCTCAATTTCTCCCGTCCCCCGAACTACCAAAACCTCCTCATGTTGTCCCGTAATCCGCAACACGCGATCGGCATAATCCAACAACGCTAAAGTCAGGTTCTTATCCGTCCGCATCCGCTGCACGTTATCATGAATCATCCGGTTGATGGTATTTAAAAACTTCACATAATCTTTCTCATCATTCACCAACAAAGTCCGCACAGCGGTTTGGACCATCACCATCACCATTCCCGCTTCTAATCCATGTCCCGTGACATCCCCAATCCCGATTTTGATATGTCCCTCATGGTTGAGGACATCATAATAATCTCCCCCAATTTCATCAGCCGGTTCCATAAATCCAGCAATTTCTAATCCAGGAATTGCCTGCAATTCTTCGGGGTTCGGCAGCATTTTCTGTTGCAGTTGGCGGGTGACATCCAGTTCCGCACTCATCCGCAGGTTGTCGGATTTGAGCAGTTCATTCAGGGCGCTGATTTCTTCGTTGGCTGAGGCGAGTTGGGCGGTCCGTTCGATGACTTTATCTTCTAAAGTGCGATAGAGTTGAGCATTTTCTAGGGAAATTGCGGCTTGGGCGGAGATGACTTGTAACAATTCGATGCGTTCTTGGGTAAATGCGCCAGTTGCTAAGTTATTTTCTAGGTAAAGAATGCCGATGAGTTTGCCTTGGTTGACAATAGCGGCACAAAGAAGGGACTGGGTTTGCTGTTGGAGAATATAAGGTTCTGAGGTGAAAATTCCCTCTTGGGTAGCGTTGGCGAGGATGACATTTTCTTGGGTCCGGGCGACATAGTTAATGATGGCTGGGGGGACGAAGTTGCCGCTTTCTAGGGGGAGGGATTCCAGGATTTGGACTTCGCCATTTGGGAGTTTTGCGGCTTCGATTTTGAGTTGGTTGTTGTCAGATAAAATCAGCACACCTTTTTGTGCACCGGCGTTTTCTATGGCGAGAGTTAGGAGTTGGGCGAGGAGTTTATTGAGTTGGATTTCGCTGCTGATGGCTTGGGAGGCTTTGAGCACGGTGGCGATATCCAGGGTTTCTCCGGAACTGCTGCCACTGGTGGAGGTGGTGGAGAGTTTGCTGCTGGTGGAGGTGCGTAATTCGATGAGTTCGGGATAGCGGGTTTCTAGGTGTTTGACTTTGGCTGTCGCCCCCCAGCGTTGATAGGCATAGTGGGCTTCAACGAGGTAGAAGCGGGCTAGGTGAGGGATGTTGCGTGCCATGTAGAAACGGGCGGCGAGTTCGTAGGCGAGGGCTTCTTCGTTGAGATATTCGTGTTCTTTGGCGAGGCTGATGGCGCGATCGTAGTAGTCTCGCGCTTGTAAATCATTGTTGAGAACTCGGGCGCGTTCAGCCTCGACCAGATAATATTTATGCAGGTAGTTCATGGGGGCGTGTTGCGCCCAATTCTGCATTTTTTCCTGGTTGGCTGTGACTTTTTCTAGGATGCGCTGTTGTTCGGGTTCGGGACAGTCGGGATAGAGGGCGAGGTGGGTGAGGGAATTGTATAAATACAGGATCGGTAAGTGGATTCCTCCTGAAGCATTGCTGTAATAATTTTCGGCTATATTTGCATTTTCTAAGGCTTCCGGTAATTGATGGAAGTGGTAACTTAAGATTAATTTACTTAAATATAAGTTGATTAGAGAACTCTTGTCATTTATTTCTAAATGAATGGGAAGCATTTTTTCTTCATTATAGGCTTCCCCTACCAGGGAGGAAGGATTGCCGGTTGCATTCATGAAGTTCAAAACAAGCTGCCAATATATATCATGCCAGTTTAAAATAGTAGGCTGTTTAAGTTTAAGAATAATGTGATGAAAATTTTTCATGTCTACAACAACATGAGGTAAATCTTTTCCGGTCAAACAAGAATTAATACAAAAGGTTGCGGCATTTAAGGTTCCATATTCAAAATCGCCCATCTCAATTCCATTTTTATATCCCTCTATTAAGACAGTTAAAAGGTTGTGATTATGTTCTTTCCAATGAAAAGTAGAACTTACCAGCAAATAAGTCCTTGCTTTGTATTGATTAAATTGAGGTTTTTCCACTAATGTTAATGCGACTTTTCCAAAGCGATATCCACTCTCGATATCATTAAAAAAGTTGCCAACAATGATCGCATACAAAGCATAGCCAGGAATCGATTCTTTAGTATTGCCATATTCTACAGATAAACAGACTATTTTAAACATCATCATCGTCAGCAAATCTACCCGAGCAATAAAGCAGGGTATTGAAACTGCTAACATAAGTTGAAGGACTGCCAAGTGAATGGGATCGGTCATATCTGGCAGGTCAATTAAATCCTCAATTTCTCCCCCTTCTAATGCCGCTTTAGTTTCTTGGAATCCATTAAATAGAGCTTCCTGGCTGGGTTGATCGGGAAAAGTAATACCCAGGAGTTTCAGGGCTTCCAAGGCAATGTCAATGGCTTCTAGCAGTTGACTTTGAGCCATTCTTGCTCTGATTTTAAGCTGATAAACAGCGACTCGGTCTATCAAGGATTGGGCCGATGCTAGGAGGACCTCGCACAACTGTTCCATGCGTTCAAAATGCCCGCTCAAATAGGCCGCTTCTGCCGTTTCTCCATAGAGGGCCAGGGTCAGTTCATACTGTTGTTGCCAGGAGTCTGGCGGGAGGAGTTCCAGACCCCCCTGTAAATAGTTAAAAGCCGATTGATAGGCAGCGGATGCTTTAGCTTTTTTCCCCGCTTCCCGATTTAAGCAGGCTAACTCTTCTTGTTCTGCGCGGTTGGAAATTAACCGCTGACCTAGGTTTAACTGATTGACAATATCAAATAGATGAGTGTCCCGTTCTTCAGGTGGGATAGTTTGCAGTAATAATCTGCCGATTTGTCGATGGATTGATTGCTTCTCGCTCTCATCCATGAGGAAATATGCGGCCTGTTGGATGCGGTCATGACCAAATTGATAGTTTGTGGATAAGCGATCGCCTAAGCCTTCCACATCTAATTCCATTAATTGATAATCATCGCTGAGGGCTATAATAAAACCCTCGTTCATGGCTGAAGTTAAGGCTAAAGCTGTTTCCCTGGGTGAATTTTCAGAAATTAGGGCTAAAGTAGCCAAGTCAAATTGGTTACCAATACAAGCTGCAAATTTCACCAGGGCCAGAGTGTTGGACGTTAGCTTATTCAGCTTGGCTGCCATTAAATCTACCACGTTGTCGGCGATCGGTTGGGCTTTAATTTGTCCTATATCCCAGTTCCACGTTTGGTTCTGATAATTAAAGCATAGTAATTTTTCGCTATATAGGGTATTTAAAAATTGGGTCATAAAAAAAGGATTGCCCCCGGTTTTGGCTTGGACCAAATCGGACAGAGTTTGTACTTTTTCTGGGGTTTGTTTCAGAGTATCAGCAATTAACTGAATAGTGTTCAAAAGGCTCAAGGGCTGAAGAGAGATGTTATTGACCCTTACTTCAGCTTTTTTCATGTCCTCTAAGGTGAGCATGAGGGGATGGGCGGCGCTGACTTCGTTATCTCGATAAGCCCCAATTAAAAATAAAGATTGGATATCGGGGGAAGTCATTAACAATTGAATTAATTTCAAAGACGCACTATCTGCCCATTGTAAATCATCCAAAAACAGCACCAGGGGATGTTCCGGTTGGGTAAAGACTTTGATAAAATTTTGAAAGACTAAATTAAAGCGATTTTGGGCTTCAGAGGGTGGCAGTTCCGGAACCTCTGGTTGCTTGCCGAGAATGGTTTCAACTTCAGGGATAACGGCTATAATGACTTGGGCGTTTGCCCCCAAAGCCTCCAAAAGTTTTTTCTGCCATCCGGAAATTTCTGCCTCAGTTTCGATCAGCAGTTGTTTCATTAATGCCCGAAGGGCTTGGATCAGGGAGGCGTAGGGAATGTTTCGTTGTAATTGTTCAAATTTACCCGATATAAAATAGCCTTTAGAACGAGTAATCGGTTTATAAATTTCCTGAACCAAGGCAGTTTTACCGATTCCAGAATATCCAGAGACGAGCATCAGTTCAGTGGCAGCGTTTTCTAGGGCAGCGACTCGCTCATAAGCAGCCAACAGAGTCTTAACGTCTACTTCTCTGCCGTAAAGTTTTTGGGGAATTTGTAATCGGTCAGAACTATCCTGGGTGGCGAGGAGAAACTGTTGAATTTGTCCGATCGCTTGCCACTGATTCAGACACTGTTCCAGGTCAGCTTTTAATCCCAAAGCCGATTGATATCGGTCTTCGGCATTTTTAGACATGAGTTTGAGAACAATTTGGGAAAGTACCTCGGGAATGTTTGGATTCAGTTGATGGGGTGGAACTGGGGATTTAGCCAGGTGGGAATGCACTAACTCCAACGGATCCGTTGTCAGAAAAGGAAGACGGCCCGTGAGGAGTTCATAAAATGTGGCCCCGAGAGAATAAAAATCGCTACGATAATCTATGGTGCGATTCATCCGTCCGGTTTGTTCCGGAGAAATGTAGGCAAGGGTTCCTTCTAATAAGTTGGGATTGCGAAAAGTAGAAGTTTCACGAGACAGGACGGTGGAAATGCCCAGGTCAATTAATTTAATGATTTGGGTTGTGGGATTGAAAAGAATGTTTGAGGGATTAATATCCTTATGAATAATATAATGTTGGTGAAGGTAGCCTAAAATTTCAGCAATCTTAACGGCAATGGAGAGAAAGTCCGTTAGGGACAGTTGACCCGCGAGATTTAAGTTAGCTAAGGATTTAGCATCAAAGTCTTCTAGGGCAATGAACCAGCGGTTCTGATAAGTTTCTAAGGTATAAACGTCCACAATGCCGGAATAGAGTTCTAAACTTTGAGTCAGTTCATATTCCCGCTTGAATTTAGCAATTTTCTCCGGGGAGGGATAGGCATCTTTGAGCAGTTTGATGATCACGGATTGTCTATCGGATCGGCGCACCGTTCGATATACAATGGATTGACTGCTTTCATAAAGAGTCTCGATGATTTTATAATTTAACATAGTGTTTATAATGATTTTAAGTGGGGGATATCTTCTGAAAAGAGAAGAGGGAAACCGAAAATATTTTTCGGTTCGTGAGCCTGTCATGCACAATTGCAATCGACAGACTCAACGAACTCAAACAATCACATTTCCAGCAAGCCGGTACATTGAGTCATTTGCTTCTCATTGAGGAAACCAACAACTTTCTGCAACCTAGATAAAAACCCAGAACATCAAATCTATGATTCTGAGTCATCCGGATCCGACGGGGGGTCAGGATCCGGTAGGGGGTCGTCTACTGGATCGAGACAAACAACTGCAAGGATAGTCTGTTCCTGGGTAAAGAGGGCGCTGATTTGCTTCGCGTCCCCACTTTGAAACCGTTGTTGCTCCAGGTTCGTTAACCCCGCGAGCTTCATGGTCTTTTCTGGTGTATTCGTAAAGGCTAACTGCTGATCGGGGTTGGTCCCTACCGCTGTTAAAAACTCTAATAGTGCGTTCAAGTCAATTTCTCCTGTCGAATAGGTAGTCTGGGGATGGGGTTGATGAGGTTAGAACTGAAGTTAATCTTGAGCCTGAGCGTTTCGCGTGGCAAGCAGTTCATTCAGTACACGTTTAGCGGTGTCTTGACTGTAGATAGTATTATCTATTTGAATAGCCGTCAGGATATCAAATACGGCATTTTCGTATTTTTTCATGCGCGAGAATACAGCGCTGCGCAAAGCATAGGCATAAGCATACTCGCTATTGCACCTGATCGCAGTCGATAAATGGTTTTGCGCCTCCTCCAGTTTAGGGTCCGTATCTTGCAAGTAACAGGCTTGACCGAGGTGGGCGTAGGCCCAGGCATAATTATTGTCAATGGAGATCGCCTGCTGGAAGCATTTCTCTGCTTCTGGATAGTCATGCTGTTTAATATTCACTAATCCCAAATTCGCGTGCGCCCAAGCATAATTAGGATCCAGCTTGATGGCCTTGCCTAGAGCGGCTGAGGCATTATTAAAATTATTGGCCCGTTTAGAGTCACGGTATGAGGCACCTAAGTGTGCGTGAACCCACGCATAATTAGGTTTTAACTCAAGGGCTCGCTGGAAATAATCTATAGCTAGGTCATATTTTCCCATGAGTCGGAAAGTTTCACCCTGTTGAGCGAGACTTTTTGGATTTTCAGCGATTTGGACCATTGAACTGCTCCGTTTTTACTGAGGTAAATTGAGTAAATGAGAGGAAGGGGAGTATTCTAACCCCATACCTGTGGGAATTTTACCATTAAACTGATTCCCTGGGTAAAACTTGGACTCCCTTTCTTTACAATTCAAACTAATTACTTCTAAACTGTCTCTCAACAATTCACGCCAGACTTACACTTCCCTCGCTTGAGTATTTTTTAAGATAAATTTACGGGTTATCCGGTGAGCTGGGTAGACTCCTCAGCCTCAACCGGATAGTTCTGAGGTTAAGAGGCAATTAAGGCTTGAAACCGAGGATCAGCACGGAGATCTAACCAGGCCAAGTCATGCAATGCTCGCCGTCTGGGAAGATAATCGAGAGATATGGATTGTTCCAGGTAATCTAAGGCGATTTCGGTTTGACCTTCTAAGGCGGCTAAACCCCCAAGTTCGTAAAGTATGGCACTGGAATCATTGGGTTTCTCCATTCTGTGCAGTATGACTTTTGCTTTGTTGATGTCTTCTTGAGCTACTGTAAGTCCCTGCCAACGAGTTTTGGTAAAGGCGATACAGTAGAGGGTCAAATGGTTATCCGGCGTTTCCTCTAAAGCTCGTTGGTAATAGACCATCGCTTCGGAATAGCGCCTCATAAAACTAAGGATTAATCCCCGTTCCGTTACCCAATCTTTAATGATGGTTTCGTCTAGGGCGATCGCCTGATCAAACTGCTGTAATGCTTCTTCATAGCGCCCCATCATTTCATAAGCGCGACATCGGTAGGCGATCGCCCAAGGATAATCCGGTTTGAGTTCTAAAACTCGGTTGAGGTCCGCTAAGGTTTCTGGATAGCGTTCCAGCCGCTCATAGGTCACTCCCCGATGGGCGATCGCCCAAATATGGTTCGGGTTTAGTTCCACTGCCCGATTGAAATCTACCAGGGCTTGATGATACTGACCCATCTGATAGTAAGTTTCCCCTCGGTGGGCGATCGCCCAAGCATACTCAGAATTCAGGGCGATCGCCTCCGTAAAAAGGGCGATCGCCTGCTCATATTGTCCCTGTTGCCGTGCCGTTTCCCCCTGCTGTGCTAGGAGTCGTTGGTCATTTGGGGTTTGTCCTTTGTCCTTTGTCATTTGTCTATCCCTTAACCCTCAATCATCCCCAAGCGTATCATCATCTCTTGATCCACCGATGCCGGACCGATGGGCGGTACATACAAGGTGGAAACTGTTGTCACTTTGGCTTGCTCTAGAGAATGCAAGGGAATGGGATTGATTACTGGCTGACACACTGGGTAATAAACTGCCGCCTCATAAATAACAACTTCATGCTCACGGGGATAATCCTGTTGTAACACTTCTGCTAATACCTTTAACCCCCGTTTCTCTGAACCCTCTTGATAAAATCCCAGGTTACCAATTAAAGCAATTTGCCATAAAATCAAATGAGAATTGGGGTCAAACTTGCGCTGCCGAATCAGAAAGTCTGTGGCTTCAAAACTCTGACAGCCGCCTTTTCCTGGGTCGATGCCAATATCCGCAAATAGGCAATCCTCTGCCGAAATTCCCGGCAACATTAAGGCAGTGTAGCCTTCTCGCTTTGCCTGGGCGATCGCCCCATGTGCCGGGTCCGCAAATACCCCCGGATGGCCGTAAAATACCGCACAGATAGTCCCCCCTGAGCGCACCGCCTCCATGATGCGATCGACCATTTTCCCGTAAGTTTGCCTGCGGCGATCGCAGTCAGTGTTATAGGGTAAGGCTTCCGCCGTGGGATTCAGAGTGTGCAACCATTTGGCCGTCACTGGGTCAGCCACGGCAAACAACAATTTATCCGCCTGTTTAATCCAGGCTTGAGCCGCCAAGGTGAGATGCCCTCCCAGTTGGATGCCGGTTCCCACAATTGTTAATGAACCCCGTTGCAATGGTTCTCTCCTGAATTTCTAGAGTTGATCAACTTAAGTATAGCACATTTTGGGTTTTTAAAAAATAAAGGGTGGATTGTGAGAAAATGCTCACAATCCACCCCCAAAACTGAGCCGATCGCCCGTTACTGCATCCCCGGACGGGGAAGGGCCAAACCGCTACCCCCTCCGGGATAAGCCCCGGGGTGACCGAAGGGAATATACGCCATCCCTGCCTGATGCATCCCGGAGTTGCGATCGCCGGACATTCCCATGCCACCGCCATAGAGTCCGATCGCCCCATCCAGCTTGGCATGAGCCAAATTTGCGCCCCCCAGGTTCGCCCCTGTGAGATTCGCCCCACTGAGATTGGCATTAAACAAATTGGCATTTCTGAGGTCCGCCCCATTGAGATTGGCATCTCGCAAGTCCGCATCGACTAACCTTGTATCACTGAAATCCCCATTGGTTAAATTAGCCTCAACCAATTGAGCATTCCCCAGATTTGCCCCCGCACATTGCACCCCACTGAGATTGGCATGATTGAGGATGGCCCCAATCAGATTTGCCCCTTTGAAATCGACACCACTGAGATTTGCATCGGTGAAATTTGTATTCACGCAATTCGCAAACGTCAAATCGGCCCCACTGAGGTTGGCATGATTCAGCTTCGCCTCAAATAGATTCATCCCCTTGCCATCCAACCCACTGAGATCCGAGTGGGTGAGGTTGGCATCGACTAAGTTGGCAAAACTCAAATCAGCCCCGCTCAAGTTTGCGTGACTGAGATTTGTTTGATTGAGATTGGCAAACAGTAATTTAGCACCGCTTAAGTCTGCTTTATTCAGATTAAAACGACCCAGGTTTGCTTCATTGAGGATGCCTCCCTGACACTGCTTGGTTTCGAGTAACCGTTTGATGTGGGCATTATTAGCAGCCATATAGTTTTTAAGGGATAGATGTTTTCTGATGGAAAATTATTCTTCTCATCTTACTCCCCTGGGTGGGAGATGGGGGAGATGGGGAGGATGGGGGAGATGGGGAGGATGGGGGAGATGGGGAGGATGGGGGAGATGGGGAGGATGGGGAGGAAGTTTGTAGTAACGACTTCAGTCGTTATCCGGTGTTTGTAGTAACGACTTCAGTCGTTATCCGGTGTTTGTAGTAACGACTTCAGTCGTTATCCGGTGTTTGTAGTAACGACTTCAGTCGTTATCCGGTGTTTGTAGTAACGACTTCAGTCGTTTCCGGGTTGATGAAGATGGACATCTGGGATTAGTAGCCACAAGCGGGGGGAGATTGTGACAACAGGGGTGAGCTTGAAACCTGCTGGTGTGGTGGGTTGACGACGAACATTAGAGAACGACTGAAGTCGGGACGTTGAACAATTGAAGAGAACGACTGAAGTCGGGACGTTGAACAATTGAAGAGAACGACTGAAGTCGGGACGTTGAACAATTGAAGAGAACGACTGAAGTCGGGACGTTGAACATCGGAATTGTGATGGAGTGTTGACTTTACATTAGATTTAACTTCATGCCTTCTTTGGCTAGGAAGGCATCGGGGAATTCTGCTTGAATCTGAGATTCCACATCCGCTAGAAACTCATCATTATGAGCGGGGTCGTGATGAAAAATCACTAAATGTTTGACTCCGGCAGCTTTGGCGACTTTGACACCTTCTTGCCAGGTGGAATGGCCCCAGCCTACTTTGGGGGTGACGGGGTGATGGTATTCTTCGTCGGTGTAGGTGGCGTCGTAGATGAAAATATCGGCATTCCGGGCGAGATAGAGAACATTTTCATCGAGGCGATCGGGATAATGTTCGGTATCCGTACAGTAAACTGCGGTATGTCCTTGCCAGGTGACGCGATAGCCGAGGGCTTCGCTGGGATGATTCAGGTGGGCGGTTTCAATGGTGATATCATCAATGGTGACAACATCCCCGGGGTGTAAGTCATAGAATTTCAACTCGGACCTCATGCCTTGAAGCGGAATGGGAAAATTGGGATGGAGCATTTGGTCCGAGAGGCGCTGTTTCATGGTTGCACCATTGGGAGCAACGGCACCGTAAACATGAAAGAGATTGCCGGGGATAAAGGCAGGAACGAAGAAGGGGAAGCCTTGAATGTGATCCCAGTGGGAGTGAGAAAAAAACAGATGCGCCTCGACAGGCATCTGGGGCATTAAACTGGTGCCGAGGAGTCGCAAGCCGGTCCCGCCATCAAAAATCAGGCGTTTACCACCGACGCGCATTTCCACACAGGAGGTATTGCCACCGTAGTGAACGGTTTCTTTTCCGGGTGTGGCAACGCTGCCGCGCACTCCCCAGAAGTAGACAAAAAACGCAGAGTCCAGGCTGGTTTCCATAGAGACTATCCGATCGCAAGGCGGTGGGCTACTAGGTACTTAGGGTCAAAAAAAAGGCGGGGGTTTAGGGTAATCAGCAAAGGCGCTGTTTAGGGGAATGCCGCCTAAACGAGGCTAAAGGTATGCAATTCTTCATATCGTCGAACTTCCAACAGCCGGTTTTGCTCATCCACTAGAACAACCCGAGGCGAATATGTTGTAACCTCTTCCGGAGTGAATTGTCCATAGGTCATAATAATCAGGCGATCGCCCGGTGCCCCCAGACGCGCTGCGGCCCCATTGAGTTCGATCGCCCCAGACTTCCCAGGGGCCTCAATTGCATAGGTGATTAACCGTTCTCCGTTGGATTTGTTGACAACCTGAACCTGCTCGTAAGGCAAGATACCGGCTGCCTCCATTAAAGTTTGATCAATACTAATGCTTCCGACATAATTCAAATTAGCATCAGTGAGGGTGCAGTTATGGATTTTTGCTAAGAGAAGAGTTCGTTGCATGATCCGGAGTCGTTTCTAAGGAGGTTAGGGACTTTCTGCCTCAATGTTAGAACATTCGGACCGGAAAACCCAGAAAGTTCGGGTGGCTTTGCGATCGCGATGGATTGCAGGGGGACCGACTGAATGGATGTGGGTAATTGCCTTGAAGTTATTAGCACCCTTAAACACAGTGTAGCGGGAGTTGGTTGATTCCCGGCGCGATCGCGCCAGGACTCAACTCAGCGCTCAATTTGATCCCCAAGATAAAATTCTAACTTCCCCCGTTACCAACGCCATCGGCTTCAAAAGGGGCCCAACCCTAACCTACTGACCTGGGTAGTTTCTTGCCTGAAAATGCTATAAACCTTACTCAGCCTGTTTTTTAGTCGGTTATATCCGATAGCCCTCCCCAACCCACAGGGGAGGGGACCAGAGGGGAGGGGACCGCAGATGGGTTTATTTCTTAATCCGGTGAAACATTAGAAAGTCTGTTCCCTTCTAGTTTCTTCCGACTTGTTGACCCGCTTTAATGCACTTCTCAACCAGAGGCATCACCTTTTCCACATCATGCCAACCTAGAATCTCAGTTTTCTTCTTTTCCAGATTTTTGTAGGTTCTGAAAAATTCAGCAATTTCCTCTAGGCGGTGAGGGGCGATATCTTTCAGGGATTTGACATGAGTATAGCGGGGGTCTTTGTCCGGAACGCAAAGAATTTTTTCATCCGGGTCCCCTCCGTCAATCATTTCTAAAAACCCGACGGGACGTGCAGCAATCACACAACCGGGAAAGGTGGGTTCATCCATAATCACCATGCCATCGAGGGGGTCTCCATCCTCAGCCAGGGTATTCGGGATGAAGCCATAATCGAACGGATAATGAACCGAGGCGTACAGGACGCGATCGAGGGCAAAGGCTTCTAAGTCTTTATCAAATTCGTACTTATTCTTGCTTCCGCCTGCGATTTCAATTAAGACATTAATCAGACCCGGTTTCGGTTGGGCTGGAATCTTCGTTAAATCCACAATAACTCCTTGGATGGCGAGGGTTGTCTTTACCTACCCGAATCTTGCCGATTCAGCAGGGTTGAATTAGGGTCAGCCCAGGGTGTTCAACGCCGTCGATCCGATTGGCGATCGGGCTTGAGCATCCCAGGACAGTCCGTCAGCCATCGTACCAGAAACTTTGAACCCACAAACCATCGGTTTGCGGCACAAAACCGCACCCTCAAGGGTGGGGCTACAGGCACAAAGCCCGCGCAGGCGGGCTACTCAATCAAAACTTTTGAGATCTGGATTGGGGATCATCCGAAATTAGGGTTTCAAAGTCTATAAAAACCCCCACCCTTTCCTAGCGCAACGCTGCGCGAACAGGGTGCGGGTTTTTGCAGCAAACCTGTGAAAATTAGCCCGCGCAGGCGGGCTTTGTTCGTATAGCCCCACCCTTGAGGGTGCGGGTTTTTACTGGGGATATTAAGGCGCTAGGGTCACCTCCTCAACCCGCTGAGGGGATAGGGTGGAGGGGACGGCAGGTTTGGGAGACGATTTGCGGAAAAAGTCCCGATCGCCAGGAGAGGGATCAAGAGGGTGAGTAAGGCGATCGCCCCACCGAATAAATTGGATAAAGTATTTTGGGGAAAGGGTTCAGAAGACCGGGCAGACGGACTACCGGATTCCATAAAGAAAGCTATTGAATTTTTTTAAAGTGTCGGAGTGAAATCAATGTAACCAAAAGCTCTCGCACTGAGCCTCTATCATCAGTATTAAATATTTTTCGCGGTAAGATTGTCATCAAGCCAACAATCACAGGACATTTTTATTGTACTTAACATCCTGGAAATTGACCGGATCCCTGATCTTCCCCAAGAAGGCAGGACTTTTCCCCTGTATCGTTCCACAAGGACCACAAGGATAAGAATTGCTATGTTGCTGTCCCTGCGGATAGAAAATTTTGCCTTAATTGACTGCTTAGATCTCGACTTTGGGAGGGGTCTCAATGTCCTAACTGGGGAAACGGGGGCGGGAAAATCCATTATTCTGGACGCCCTGGATGCCGTGTTGGGGGGCAAATGTACGGGGAGGGCTATCCGGACGGGAACCGGGCGATCGCTGATTGAAGCCACGTTTGAGCTGGAACCCCCGGTGGCGGCTTATGTCCGAGACCAAGAAATTGAACTGTTAGACGGCACTCTCCTGGTCGTCAGTCGGGAACTGGTGTTCGGCAAAGGAGGGGCCATGCGGAGCCGATCGCGGTTAAATGGGGTGCTGGTGAATCGGCAACTCATGGAACAACTGCGCGATCGCCTCGTGGAAATTACCGCCCAAGGTCAAACAGTCCAACTGGGACAACCAGCACGTCAGCGCGATTGGCTAGATGCCTTTGCCGGTCCCGAGGTCCTGGCAGTCCGTCAAGGGGTGGTGACTCGCTATGGGGAAGCGAATGCCGCCCGACAAGCGTTAGAAGATAGTCGGCAATCGGAACAACAGCGCTTACAACGCATTGATTTACTGGATTATCAAGTCAAAGAACTCTCGGAAGCTAATCTCAACGAGGCGGACGAATTAGAGCAACTGGAACAGGAACGGCAGCGCCTGTCCCATGTGGTGGAACTTCAGGAACAAAGCGATCGCGTTTATCAAGCCCTCTATCAACAAAATGATGGGTCCTTGGCAGCGGCGGACCTGTTGGGAGAAGTGGAACAAACCCTGCGGGATATGGTGGGTTATGACCCGGAACTGCAAGGGGTTTTAGAGATGGTCAATGATGCCTTAGCCTTGGCGATCGAAGCCGGACGGCAGATGAGTAGCTACAGTTCCAGTTTAGAAGCCGATCCCGACCGATTAGCGGAGGTGGAACAACGGATTGGCCAACTCAAGCAAATTTGCCGGAAGTACGGACCGAACTTGAGTGCGGCGATCGCCTACTTCCATCGCATCGAAGCGGAACTGGAGGAACTCACCCAAGCCGATCGCGCCGTCGAGGTCCTAGAACGCCTCTATCAAGCCCGCCAAGCCGAACTGATTCAAGCTTGTGAAGAATTAACCCATTTGCGGCGGACTGCTGCCTTGCGGTTAGAACAACGCCTAATTGAGGAACTCAAACCCCTGGCGATGGATAATGTCCAGTTTCAGGTGCAGATTGAAGCCGTAGCGCCCAGCAGTACCGGCAGCGATCGCATCATCTTCCTGTTTAGCCCCAATCCCGGGGAACCGTTGCAACCTGTGGCCGAAATTGCTTCTGGGGGGGAAATGAGCCGGTTTTTGCTGGCCCTGCAATCCTGTTTTGTGCAGGTGGATAGTGCCGCTACTCTCGTCTTTGATGAAATTGATGCAGGAGTTTCCGGACGAGTTGCCGGGGCGATCGCTCAAAAACTGCACCAACTTTCCCAGGGTCAACAAGTGTTATTTGTCACCCATCAACCGATTGTGGCAGCAATGGCCGACTTTCATTTTCGAGTGAATAAACAAGTCATTGGCAGTTCTGAAGAGACCCCCGAGGCGAAAGGTCCTGAACTCAACTCCGCCCATTCCCCCGGCAACGGGACCATTCCCGCTACATCAACTGCACCGGAAGAACGCACCGTGGTGCGGGTGACAGCGCTTTCCAGTGAGCAACGAAGAGAAGAACTGGCCCAACTCGCTGGGGGACAAGGGGCATCCGAGGCGACTGCCTGGGCGCAATCCCTGCTCAACCAAGCTGCCTCCGTCCGACAAATTCAAACCCGCAGTTCTTAAGCAATCCCTGGATTTTCTGACCCCATTGGACCGCCAGAAACACAGGAGACAACCACCCGATATCATAACCGGCTGTAATCCGTTGCCTCTAGGAAGCATCACGGTGATGCCGAGCGCGGTGTAAAGTTCAAAATCAGGGTTCGGTGATTTTCCAAAAAATGTTACAACTAGAAAAGCGAATTTCAAACCTTATGACGGGCTGACCGTTGGACCGAGTAACGCTTTTGCCAGCATCACCATTGCTCGTCAAAATGCTACAACAACGAGGCGCTTTCACGAATCGCTTCACGGTTCAATCCCAGAGGTTAAGCTGCCATCAAACCTGATTCACCCCCAATCCTCCATTGAACAGTTATCAAAAATTTTTGAAAAAAAGTGGAAACAGTAGAAAGGGTCACATTGAATTTCAGCAGGTAGTGTCAGAATCTCCTTAGCGTTCTCCCTCTGACTCCCAGTCCCAACTCAATGCGGACATCCCAGAGGGCCCCCAAAAAACGCCCAAGGAGGGCTGAAATGAAGCGATCGAGAATTAATTCCAAAATGTCTAATTATTTATGGACAGAGTAAACTGAAAGAGATAGTTACCGGATCTGCTAGGCTTTGTACAACAAATCCGCGACGGCGTTCTCGGCAGGACACTCACATAATCCAAGAAATTCGCTGACTCCTGGTCTGAAGTAAAGAGTTATAGATCTTATGACAGCTGCATCTCCAAATCCAAAGGCTTGGGACCATAACAATAGTAGTGCTGGTGCCGTGATTGATGTGACCCCTCAAATCGTTGATGGCGGCAAAGCCGATCATCAACGGTCCGCATCCGCATCGGTGAGCGAACCCGAATCTAGCCCTCCGAGTAACAGTGGTGGTGGGGGGTCTTTAGTTCAGTCCAAGGGGACCTTCACCAGCTTTCTCGCCCCCCTCAACAAAGACAGCTTCACTCAGGTTGTCAAAGATGTGGAAGGGAAGCTCGAAGTCGTTAATCAAACCCTGTCGATGCTCGACAGCCTCCTGGATGCCCAAGGGTTTGACTCGATTCTTGATGAAATGTTGCGTTCCATCACCCTAAAAACCGGGGAACTCCTCGGCGCGGACCGCACCACGATATTTTTATTAGATGAAGAAAAGAACGAACTTTGGTCTATCATCGCCAAAGGTGCTGGGGGTAAGGCTTTAGAGATTAGGATTCCTGCCGACAAGGGAATTGCAGGGGAAGTCGCTACGTTTAAGAAAGTTGTTAATATCCCCTTTGATTTCTTTGACGATTCCCGTTCCGGTGCAGCCAAGGAACAGTTCAAGAAAACCGGCTACCGCACCTATACGATGCTCTGTCTGCCTCTGTTGAACGAACAAGGGGCATTGGTCGCGGTGGTTCAGTTACTGAATAAGTTAAAAAAAATCCATGATGCGGATGCAGAATTGTCCGAACGGATTAATGCGAAAGGCTTTACG
Organism: Oscillatoria sp. HE19RPO; assembly: GCF_024220515.1. Classification (GTDB taxonomy): domain Bacteria; phylum Cyanobacteriota; class Cyanobacteriia; order Cyanobacteriales; family Laspinemataceae; genus Laspinema. The sequence continues at coordinate 5,621 of NZ_JAMXOT010000018.1, read as the reverse complement.
GAAGAAGATGAGCGGGTATTTGAAGAATTTGCCCCCTCGATTCGCCTGATTCTCGAATCCTCCAAGTCGTTCTATAAAGCAACTCAGCGGCAACGCGCTGCGGCGGCCCTAATGTCAGCGACCCAATCTTTGAGCAAGAGTAGCCTCGACCTGGAAGAAACCCTGAAAAAGGTGATGGACGAGGCGAAGCAACTGATGAACGCTGATCGCAGCACTTTATGGCTGATTGATCGCGAGAAAAATGACCTTTGGACCAAGATCCCGATCGGTCCGAGAGGGGAGTTAAAGGAAATCCGCATTCCTATGGGGGTCGGGTTTGCCGGGACCGTGGGGAAAACCGGAGAACCCCTGAATATTCCCTTTGATTTGTACGATCATCCCGGTTGTGAAACCAGTAAGCGGGTGGATCAACAAAGCGGGTATCGGACTTGCAGTTTATTGTGTATGCCGGTGTTCAACGCCGATGGGGAACTGATTGGGGTGACCCAGTTGGTGAACAAGAAAAAACAAGGGGACCATCCCCCTTATGAACCGACCCAATGGCCGGAAGCCCCTGATTGCTGGAAAGCGAGTTTCAATCGGTCCGATCAGGAATTTATGCAGGCGTTTAATACCCAAGCGGGAGTGGCGTTGCAAAATGCCAAACTCTTTGCCACGGTCAAGCAGCAAGAGCAAATGCAGCGGGATATTTTGCGCAGCTTGAGCAATGGGGTGATTTCGACGGATAAGGCCGGAAATGCGATCGCCGCTAATGATAGTGCGCGTCAATTGCTCGGTCTGGAAGTCAGCGATCGCATCGAAGGTAAATCGGTGCGAGAGTTGATCAAAATTAAAGATGGGGACTTTTCTAAGTGGTTTGATGCGGCATTGACGGCCAAAGATGATAAATCCCGTCAGCAGTATTATCCCGATCAAACCCTGGTGGCTCAAGACGATACAGAACAACACAGCATTAACTTGTCAATTAACTCTATTGCCGATGCCTCGGACCGGAATAACGTTTATGGGGCCCTGGTGGTGATGGAAGATATCAGCGATGAGAAACGACTCAAGAGCACCATGTATCGTTATATGACCCAGGAAGTGGCTGAACAGTTACTGGCCTCTGGGGACACGGGATTAGGTGGCAAGCGCAAGGAAGTCTCGGTGTTGTTCTCGGATATCCGCAGCTACACCACCCTCACCGAAGGCATGGAGGCAGAAGATGTCGTGGTCATGCTCAATGAATATTTTGAGTCCATGGTCGATGCGGTGTTTCAGTACAAGGGGACCCTGGATAAATATATCGGGGATGCGATCATGGCGGTGTTTGGGTCTCCCCTCCCCCTCAAGGACCATGCCTGGTGCGCGGTGCAAACGGCGGTAGAAATGCGGCGACGGTTGATTGAATTCAACAACCACCGGACTGCCGCCGGGAAACAAATCCTGAAAATAGGGATTGGGATCCACTCTGATGAAGTGGTCAGCGGGAATATCGGGTCCAGCAAACGGATGGAATTGACTTCCATTGGAGATGGGGTTAACCTCGGGTCTCGGTTAGAAGGTACGAGCAAAATGTACGGTACCGATATCGTGATCAGTGAAAAGACATACAGTCCTTGTGCAGACAAGGTTTATGTTCGAGAACTGGACTTTATTACCGTGAAAGGGAAAAGCGAACCCGTCAAAATTTATGAATTGGTGGGATTGCGATCGGACCCAATTTCTGACCACAATATGCAAATTATCGAATCCTACACGAAGGGACGGGAGTTTTATCTGTCTCGGCAATTTGCTAAAGCTCTCCAAGAGTTTGGTAAAGTGTTGGAACTTGATAAGAATAATAAGGCGGCATCCTTACAGATGGATCGGTGTCAACATTTTGTGGTGGAACCCCCACCGGATGACTGGAATGGGGTCTGGAATCTCACCGAAAAGTAGTATCCTAAACAGAGCAAGGGTACAAGCTAGAATTCAGGAGTCAGAATCCTGCTTTGGCATCGTTCTCACTCCTGATTGCTTGAGGAAAGATGGAATCGGTAGTTGACAATGTGTATGGAATATGGTAAATCCTAGCGGCGATCGCCAAGAAGTTTCAGTTTTATTCTCTGAAATTTCCGGCTATAGTAGCTTGACGGAAAATTTAGAAGCCTCCGAGGTCGCCCGTCTGCTTCAAGACTATTTTGAGTCAATGCTGGAGGCTGTAAATCAGTACAGGCAAAATCACGAGCAGCAAATAGAAGTGGCTTGTATTGGCAATGGACTGATTGTCGTGTTTGGTGCCCCCCAGTTCCTAGAAAATCATGGGTGGATGGCATTGGAAACGGCGATCGCCATGCACAAAAAACTCGATGAATTTAATCATCATCGCCAAGAGAAAAATCAACCCGTGATTCAGATGGGGATTGGGATTAATTCCGATTGGACCATTAGCAATAATATTGCGGAAAACAAGTCCCTGCAATTTAGCGCCGTGGGCGATGGGGTCAATCTGGGCAATCTCCTCCAAGGGGTCAGCAATCAATATGGCTGCAATATTGTCTTGGGGGAAAACACTTATCGCGCCTGCGAGGAAAAAATTTGGGCTAGAGAACTGGACCGGATTCGGATGCGATCGAACTATCCCCCAGTGGCTTTATATCAATATCTGGGACTCAAAGGAGAATCGATTTCCGATGAGAGTAAGAAGGTGATGGAACACTATGACCTCGGACGGCAATATTATCTTAGTCGCAAATTTGCGATCGCAATGGGAGAATTTGCCACCGTGTTGGAAATCAACAGCCACGATCGCGCCGCGCGGTTGCATCTAAAGCGCTGTCAGCGATTGCTCAAAGAACCTCCTAACGCGGAGTGGGATGGGTCCTGGGTGGCTAAAAAATCCTGGGAACTGGCGGAACATTAGCCGCAAAACAACAAAACAATGGCATCCTGTTTTTGAGTGAGTGGGTTTCGACGGAATAGGGATGAGCGTTCTTGCCATCGGATGCTCTACAACCGTGCAGTTCGTTCTTAAATCTCCCCTGGGGTTCCGTCGTTAGACCCGCGAAAGATTTCAGGCGACTGTCACCTGGACCTCCTCATCCCTGAGACTTAGATCCCGAGGCAGTTCTGAGCAGACCGCGACGGAATTGTTACAATAGTTAACATGGTTCCGTAAGTGGGTCTCGAATACATGGATACAAAGACCGTTTCTCCTCCCTCCGTCAAATTTCAGCCCGATCCCGTTCTGGAACAATCTCCCGGTTTATCCCCCTTTCCCGAACGGGTCAACAATCCCCCAGTCACCGTGGACATTGATTCCGCCTCCACCGAACTGGTCCCCCTTAAATCCGGCGCACCGTACTCAGACAGCAATGCTCTGTTGTACGACCCCGTTGCCATCACCGAACTCTATCGCGATCGCCCCGTGCAAGTCTGGAGGCGCAGATTTGCCATTTTGTGGCCCCTGCTCACCCTCGCCTTTGGAATTTGGCGGGATAAAAAATGGGGTCGCGTCAAACAAAACGAACGCAAACGCGCCGAAAAACTGCGAACCACCCTGACTAAATTAGGGCCCGCATTCATTAAAGTTGGACAGGCCCTCTCCACGCGCCCCGACCTAGTGCCGCCCCTGTATTTAGAAGAACTCGCCAAACTCCAGGACCAGCTTCCCCCCTTTCCCAACGAACTCGCCTACCAATTTATCGAAGAAGAACTCGGCGATCAACCCTCCGCCATCTATGCCGAAATCACCCCAGACCCCGTAGCTGCCGCATCCCTCGGCCAAGTTTACAAAGGTAAACTCAAAACCGGCGAAACCGTCGCCATCAAAGTCCAGCGCCCTGGACTTGCCGAAAGCATGGGACTCGATGTCTATGTCTTACGGCAACTGGCAATCTGGGTGCAAAAAAATGTCAAACAAGTTCGCAGCGATCTAGTCGCCATCATGGACGAGTTCGGCACTCGCATCTATGAAGAAATGGACTACAACAAAGAAGGAGAAAACGCCGAACGCTTTGCCAAACTCTACGGCCATCTTAAAGATATCTACGTCCCCAAAATTTACTGGCAATATACCGGACGTCGAGTTCTCACAATGGAGTGGATTAACGGCACCAAACTCACCCAAATCCCCGCCCTCACCGCCCAAGGCATCGACGCCAAATACCTAATTGAAGTCGGCGTTCAATGTTCCCTGCGCCAATTACTCGAACATGGGTTTTTCCATGCTGACCCCCACCCCGGCAACCTCCTCGCCACCCAAGATGGCAAACTCGCCTATCTCGATTTCGGCATGATGAGTGAGGTCAAACCTTATCAACGATATGGACTCATTCAAGCCGTCGTCCATCTCGTCAACCGGGATTTTGAAGGACTCGCCAAAGATTACGTCAAACTGGAATTTCTCACCCCGGAAACCGACCTCACCCCGATTATCCCGGCCCTCGCCAACGTTTTTAATAACGCCCTCGGTGCCAGCGTCGCCGAACTCAACTTTAAGAGCATTACCGACCAACTGTCGGAAATCATGTACGAGTACCCCTTCCGGGTCCCCGCTTATTATGCCTTAATTATTCGCTCCTTAGTCACCTTAGAAGGGATTGCGATTAATGTTGATCCGAATTTTAAAGTCCTGAGTAAAGCCTATCCTTATGTGGCTAAACGCCTATTAACCGACCCCTCCCCAGAATTGCGCGGGTCCTTGAGAGATTTGCTGTTTAAAGATGGGGACTTTCGGTGGAACCGATTAGAAAACCTATTGAGAAATGCTAAAGAGAGTGATGATTATGACCTGTCTCAGGGATTAAATCAAGCCTTAGAATTTCTGTTTTCAGAACGGGGTGAATTTATTCGCGATCGCCTCGTCGAAGAATTAGTCAAAAGCCTCGATCATCTCTCCCGCAACGCCTTCAATAATGCCACCTCCGTCCTCCGAGAATGGGTCGGCTGGAAAGGAAATAAACCGACCCCAGCCCTCACCACGGGTGACCAAGAGAAAATGGAGCGCATTAAACGAATTTGGGCAATTGTCCAAGAAACCCCTGGATTCAACACCACCGAATTCGTCCAAAAACTCGCCCCCTTCCTCATCAAACCCGAAACCCAACGCATGGGGCAAAAAATAGCCGGAGACTTAGCCCAAAGAATGTTAGCCCGCCTAATTCGGGAAGTTCTAATCCAAGAACAACCCACCAATGGCAATGGCAAAACATCCTATCCCACCCGCCCTCAACAACAATTACCCCCCTCCCGCACCAATGGCAAAGTCATCACCTATCCCAATGTAACGGTTAGGAAATAGACGGTCAGAAACCGGGTTTCTTTTATCAATTTGGGTGAAATGGGAAAAGTTGTGGCAGAAACCCGGTTTCTCGCTTAACCTTGGGATCAGAAACCGGGTTTCTTTTATCAATTTGGGTGAAATGGGAAAAGTTATGGCAGAAACCCGGTTTCTCGCTTAACCTTGGGGTCAGAAACCGGGTTTCTTTTATCAATTTATGTCAAAAAGTAAAAGTTATGGCAGAAACCCGGTTTCTAGTTTAACTGTGGGGTCAGAAACCGGGTTTCTTTCATCAATTTATGTTAAGACGCAAAACTTATCGCAGAAACCCGGTTTCTAGTTTAACTGTGGGGTCAGAAACCGGGTTTCTTTCATCAAT